>CADBOM010000029.1 GCA_902796325.1 uncultured Coriobacteriaceae bacterium | reverse complement strand
TGTAGTTCTCCACGAGGTCCTTCTGGGCCGCCAGGGCGGCATCGATGGCCTCCTGCGTGGTCTCGAACACGCCGTACTCGTACTTTATTTCGGGTACCATACTCTTTCTTCCTTTCTTCCTTTATCGAACCATCCAATCAGACATTGTCTTACACACAACGCTGTTAAACATCCGTCAAAAATTCCCGCAACATGCATTTATTACTGTTTTCGATATCGATTTTCAGAATAATTGATACCTATTAAATTTCTGTATCCCAATTGCATAATTAATGAAAAATATTTGTGAAAATCTTTCTTCAGAGGAACCGAAGTCAACCGAAGCCACGACTATGACACCGGGCCCTTGCCCTGCTTCTCTCCCCATTCAGCACCTGTAGCCAGACCCCATTTTGCGAACATCTTGTTATAGAACTCCGGCCTTGCAAAGTTCGTGGGCATGTCCATCTTGAGGTCGCGGTATCCAAATCCAGCATGGGAGAGAATCTCGAGAGCCTCGACTATCTCCGGCAGCTTCTCCGCCTTCATAGTAAACATGACTTCGTCCTCGTCGGTCATTCCCCGCTCGTATTCGCCTGGATCGGGGAACGTTATGTTGTAGTCCTTGCCGTTTAGAACCGGTATGGATGAATGCACGCATGAATCAACCGGGTCGAGCGTTACCGGGAACATCTCGCCAGATTGGAACTTGCCCGCCATAAGAAGGCTGCGGATTTGAGCTGGACGGCAATAAACCGTGATGATGTCCGGAATGAACGTGCAGCTCTCTATGGGCGCCAAGGAGAACCCTATCGGCTTTCTATCGCATTTGAGCATGGGGTATTCTTCACGCAGGTACTTTCGACTGCGCCCCTGGTCCTTCATGAAGAACATTCCGCCCATGTACTCGTAATCTCCATCATCCAGATCGACCATGCCAAACGAGACCAGTGGCCAGACGCACCAATGATCGTCCTTGAGCATGGTGAGAGATTCCCTGTTGCGCCTGACCATTGCATAGGCCTGGCACATGGCAAGCCTGTCTCCCCGGTCGTTATACGGGCGCAGCGTACCATCGGGAATTTCGTCTTCGCTGAACAAGAGCTTCAGCGCTATCGGGGAATACCTGAGTATGAGATTTGACTCGAGCCTCTTTCCCAGCTCGTTGTATTCAGTCACGTCCATCGAAAATCACATCCTCATATCTTGGCGTGGTCCGGGCAACCCCAGATTGGAATCGACCGCCTAAATAAAGCGGCGAAGCTACGAGGGATTTGCACAGGGCCATCCATACTTCAAAAATCCTCTTCCACAACACTTCCAAAGCGATTAAAGCACTATCGAAAACGGTTGTGCTCTAATTTTTGAAGATACTCAAAATTATTTTCTCACGGTAGAATGACATGCACATCTACCGGCACGAACAATGAAACCAGAAGGGGCGGACATTAACTCGCTGGATATCCACATGCGCGATTTAATGCCCTATAATTTAGTTAATGAAAATTTGTGTCTTCGCCATAAGGCAAGAGGAGCAAGGCCGCCGAGCGCGGAAAATCAATCCAATCTCGCTAAAAGCAGCCTTGCGAAGGGAGCAAATCATGATAGACACCATGGACAAGCAGGTAAACGAGGTAATGGACGATCCAACGCGCCCGCTTCCGGTTGAGCCAGTGGACAAGGTGTGGGGGGTCGGAGTTTCCGGTTTGACGGAGAACCCTTCTCCTTTCCCCCGCGTGAACAGGCTGCTCAAGTGGACAAAGGAGCGTGTGAGCTCCGCTGAGTCTCAGCGCGCGCTGATCGTGACGGAGGGCTACAAGAAGTACGCCAAGTACCCCACCAACGTTAAGTGGGGACTCATCATGCGCGACGTCTTGAGCAACGTCGACATTCACATCTGGCCAGACGAGCTCGTGGTTGGCGAGCTGGCGGCAGCACCTTGCTCGGCACCAATCTACCCGGAGTTCTCCATTGACTGGTTGGCGCAGGAGTTCAGAGACAACGTCATGGAAGCCCGCACGAACGACCGATATGTCGTTCCACAGGATGTGAAGGACGACATCATCGGCATCGAGCCCTTCTGGAAGGACAAGACCATCGGTGAGGCTTTCGAGGCGTCGCTATCCGAAGACGAGGTCAAGGGCTCGTATCTCGGAAAGGGAGTCAACCGCTGCGGACTGTTCGTATATGCAGGCGTAGGCCATGTATCCGCCAATTACGAGAAGCTCTTCAAGAAGGGCTTCGGTGGAATCCGCCGCGACATCGAGGAGGAAATGGCCAAGCTCGACACCTCCAACCCCGATGATGCCCGCAAGATGGATTTCTACAAGGCAGAGCATTACGCGGTTGAAGGTGCATCCACTTACATTCGCCGTTATGGAGAGCTCGCAGCCAAGATGGCGCAGGAGGAGCAGGACCCAACCAGGAAGCAGGAACTCGAGCGCATTTCCTCGAACTGCCTGAGGGTCTCCGAGGACACTCCGCGCGACTTCTGGGAGGCAATCCAGCTTTACCACATCGCTACCAACATGATCATCATCGAGACCAATGGCCATTCGGTCACCTATGGTCGCTTCGACAAGCTGTTCACTCCGTTCTACGATAACGACATCAAGAACGGAACCCTCACCAGGCCCCAGATGCAGGAGCTAATCGAGTGCTTCTTCGTCAAGATGCATCAGCTGCGCAAGATTCGCGATACCTATGCAATCACGTTCTCGAGCGGCACGATCATGGGAGGAACCGCCCTGGACGTCGGAGGCGTTGACGAGGAAGGCCGCGACATCACGAGCGACGTGAGCTATATGGTGCTCGACGCACACGCTCACACCCGCATCCCCAACCCGTGGATGGGTGTTCGCCTGCACGAGAACAGTCCACTGGACTTCAAGAAGAAGGTCTTCAACGTAATCCGCATCGGAACCGGAGAGCCCAAGATCTTCAATGACACCCCGAATATCGAGGCTCTGATGAACTACGGGCGCACGCTGGAAGAGGCGCGCGATTACGTTGGAGTTGGCTGCGTCGAGCCAGATACCCCCGGATACACCTATGGCATGCACGACGCCAGCTCGCTCAACCTCACGATTATCCTTCAGCTCGCCATCAACCATGGTCACTGCATCGATTGCAGCGAGGCTTGCCCGTTCCATGCAAACTGCAGGGCAGTTGGCAAGGGCCTGGGCATAGACGTTGGAGGGTTCGACACCTTCGAGTCGTTCGATGATGTCAAGGCTGCCTTCGACAAGGAGATGAAGTACTTCTGCGACCAGATGATATCCACCATCAACAAGATGGACATCGCACAGCAGCGCATGAAGCCTCTCCCCTACCTGTCGCTCCTGATCGACGACTGCATCGCCAAGGGCGAGGATGTAACCTGCGGCGGAGCGCGTTTCAACAACTGCGGACCGCAGGCAGTGGGAATCGGAACCACCGCAGACAGCCTTGCCGCTATCAAGCAGCTGGTTTTCGACGAGAAGAAGGTTACTGGCGAAGAGCTGCTGCAGGCACTACGCGACAACTGGAAGGGTCACGAGCCCCTCTACATGCTGGT
>CADBOM010000028.1 GCA_902796325.1 uncultured Coriobacteriaceae bacterium | reverse complement strand
GACTCGGAAAATTTGCCAGCTCCTCATCTAATGAATCTCATAGATTGGACAGATCCCTCAACGCCTTGTCGATATCGGCGTCAATCAAGATGCTGCGCTTCTCAATGGCTGGGTGCGCGAATGCCTCGCCCAGGTTCAAGCAGGCATACGTAGCCTTTGGATTCTTGTTCGTGAAATTCCAGAACGGGTACTTGATGATCACTGGAGTGTTGCCGCCAACTCCAAGCTCCAGATACAGCACCTTGCCGCGACCATGCTGTCCCATGAACTCCGTATAGCGGTTGGCCGCCTCACGCCAGCCGTCATCCTCCACGAAGGTGTCGTCTGAGCGAAGGTTCATCGTCATCGGCTTACCGCATACCGGGCAATGCGGAACCAGCTGGCTTGGAACACGCATGTTCTGCTGCTGCTCCACCATGAGCTTCACGGTCTCGTAGTTGTCGTAGGTTTTCTGATGGCATGGCCTGCTGCACTGCCAAAGGCCGTAGTCGCCCTGGGTGTAGAACAGCCGCTGCTTGTCGAAGCCCGCCTTCTGGAACTGATGGTCCACGTTGGTGGTGAGCACGAAGTAGTCCTTGTCCTGCACCAGCCCGCGCAGCATCTCGTAGGTGTCCTTCGGTGCCGGAACGTAGCGGTTGTGCCAGATGTAGCGGCTCCAGAAAGCCCACTGCTCCTCGGGGGTCTTGTATGGGAAGAATCCCGCCGAGTACATGTCGCGGAAATGATATCTGGCTATGAAATCTGGGAACAGCTTCTCGAACCTCTCGCCAGAATAGGTGAATCCCGCAGCGGTTGAAAGCCCAGCCCCGGCACCCACGACAACGGCATCCGCCTCATCTAGCGCTTGGCGCAGCTTCTGTAAATTCTCGTAATATTCCGAATCATTGCCCGACGTGGTATCCAATCCAGATTCGCTCGTTCGCTTGCCTTCCATCACGATCACTCCACTCCCGAATATCACTCAAAGCCACCAAAGCAGCATTCCTCGAAGGCGATGCTGCATCCCATGCTTCCAGTGTCCAGTGCTTCCGACTCGTTCTATTCACAATGAAAACTTTACCCGCGAATGCTATTCTTTGAGAAGTAGGCACAATAAAGTGCTGTAGGTACCTTATTGTAACCATTGCCATTTTGCTCGGGTTGTTTGCCATTTTGCCCGGGTTGTTTGCCCGAGGCATACGTTGGAGAAAGCCATGGATGAGAACGAGAAAACCAAACCGGAACTACCAGCTTGCCCTGTCGAGACAACCTTGACCCTGATCGGCAACAAATGGCAGGTTCTGATCCTGCGCGACCTCATGAAGTATGGAACCTTGCGTTTCAAGGAGCTGCAGCGTTCCATCGGGAAGATCTCGCAAAAGGTGCTCACCTCCAACCTGCGCACGATGGAAAAATCGGGTCTTGTTCACCGAGAGGTCTTTGCGGAGGTTCCTCCACGCGTGGAGTATTCGCTAACTCCCATGGGCGAGTCGTTGAAACCGGTGTTGGAGGCCATGAGGGTTTGGGGAGAAGAATACAAGGCGTCGATAGCCGAGTAGCCCAGCATCCGGCTCTGCAAGTCTGGCGTCTGCCCCTACAGCTCGAGCTTTCTGCTGCCGTAGGTCGAGTTTCCAACCCTACAAGTCGAGAGTTTGTTGTTGCGCCCGCCGGGGTTCTTGCCCTTTAGCCAGCATGGTCTTCTGGGAACCCTGATGCAGCTCATCGGTGCTGCGCAGGTTTCCCAGCAACATTGGCGAGCTTGGATCGTGCAACTTGAAGTTCTCGAATGCCCTAGCATGGTCCTTGTTGGCATAGCAGTACCTGCATCCGGCAATGCAGGTGTCGTAGGCACCAATGTCGTGCCATTCTATGCAGTGGCAACCCTTCCGCATTCCACGGTGCTTCAAATTGCGAAACTTCAGCCCGTTTGCAGCCCCGAGTATCTCCAGCGTGGTGCAGCTGTTGGTGTGGATGCCATATTTCTCGAGGTCGTCATCATCGCCGCAGGTTTGCAGGTAGAGGCCATGTTCCCGGGCAATTCCTCCAAGGCACTTGGCAATCTGCACTCTGTCTTCCGCAGTGAACGGGATGATTTCGGGCATGTTGCTGTTGAGCTTTCTGTACAGCTCCACGTAGCTGAAGATGCACCTGTCAACATATGGGGAAAGAACGCCGGCCATGCGGTCGAACGTCCGGGCGTGTGTTTGCAAACTGTAGTTCTTGGTGTACAGAACCGGGTCGTAGCGCCACGAAACCCTCTGGCGTCCCACGGTTTCCGACAGCCTGATAAGTGTCTCCATGCTGTGCTCAATCGAGGGCACGTTGGGCTCCACATCGGGTCCATAGCCCGTGATCGTGTACTGGAAGTACGTTGGAAACCTGTCTGTTATCTCGTGTATCCGGGGCAAAATGGGCTCGTAATCCTTAGAGCAGAACACCACGGCATCCACTTTGTCCGGGGTTAGCTCGTACCGCGTGACCTTGTTTGGAAACATCGGGTTGCGCACCAGCACATAGCCCTCTTCGAACCTCCTGAGGAGCCATTCCGTGTAGTAGCGCACCGTGTCGGTGCGGCCGCCAGTGTTGATTATCATGATCTTGTCCCAACGCATCGGACCGACATGCATCCGAAAATTCCCATAGAAAATGCCCGTAGAAAATTCCCAATAAATGGAATACGGCCCGCAAGAGCGGACCGCATCCATCTTACGATATTTGACTCCACGACGGCTCATATGCTGGCAAGGCAACTCGCTTTATTACATGGCAGTAGCGATTCGAACAGACAGTGCTTGAGCGAGACGAGCCCGAACGTGGAGCCAGAAATGTTTTCCTTAGCAGGAGCCAAGGCAGGAGCTAGGCCAGAAGCCAATCGGCAAGCTCATCGACCTTGGCCATCTTCTCAGCATCGTCGACGATGGATCCTGGAACTCCCAAGCCGTTGAACACCACGGTGCGGTACTCGCCGAACCCGGCCGTGCCAAACGGGTCCTTTGCCCACTTCTCCGCCGGTGCGTCCATCGATCCCTCTGGCATGCTTCCGCTGGAGAATGCAAATGCCAGCTTCTTGCCGGTCTTGGTGGCCTTGGTGAAGGTCTCCCTGTTGAAATCGAGGAATGCATACATTCGGTCGGAAACCGCGCGACCCTGGGCAGTGATGTCTCCCCAATAGACAGGCGAGATGAAGGCCATTCCATCGCATTCATCGATGAGCGGGAGCAGCGGGGTAAGGTCGTCTTTGCGAGAGCAGCACAGCTCCTCCTTGTGCTTGCACATATCGCATCCAACGCAATAGCTGATGTTGGATTTGGCGAAATTCACCACCACGGCCTCGTTGCCGGACTCCTCCACCTTCTGCTTGATGCGCTCCGCCATAGCCAGGCTGTTGGACTTTGGTCTTGGCGACACGTTGAATATCACATACTTTCCCATAACCGCTCCTCCATGATCTCTTTGGGTGCGCCCGGAGCTGGCCGGACCCCCGATTCCTCATAGCACCGGCATGTCACATCAGCTGCAAGTCGCTGCAAATGCGCTGGAAAGCGCACCGAAACGCCTTGTTGCCAAATACATCCAGACATGCAAGATGCCCCAACAAGATTTTACCTTTTGAGACCGATGCAAAGCGACCCGGCCTAAACGAATAAATTCATCTGGCCGGGCCGTCCTGCACATGTTTGCTTCCAACCTCCGGTATGGGACGAAGGCTGCCGACGTGTAGCTTTTTGTTTATAAACCAACAAGCTACGTTGTTTCACAATGCACCATTATCCCCGCTTGACAACGATGCATGTGAAGTTGGGAGGCGGCCCATCATTCGAATGTTTCAGCGCATTGAACACTCGATTGACGTGTCTGCAACATGCATATTTGGCATCGTTATCCGAGAAATTTACATTTCTCGGTTCGACAGTAATCATTTTAGTTAGGAAGACTTTACATTTGTGCGTCAATAATGTACTGCTTTTTCTTGATTATGGTGCATAATGCACCATGGTTAGCTAAACAACCCAGATTTGAACCCAACGGCATCGTGCGCAGCAGCATTCATGCGCAAAGTTATCAGGTGATTGACCATGCCCAGCAACAATCAAAGACACCAGGCTCCAAAATACATTCGATCGGCATTGCTCGCCAATGTTGCCCAGCTCACAATCAACTTCGAGCTGCTGCAATGCACCGATGAAGCCCTTTTCCGTCTGGAAAGGGGTGCGCTTGGAGATGGCCCTCGCGACGGCGTGGAAACCACCCCGTACGAAGCGCGTCAGCTGGGTACATACCTGCTCACCTCAGATAACTTCGAGGATTGGGCGGACAAGAACCTTCAGGCACTAGGAATACTCGAACTGAAGAAAGACGAGGAGCTGTCCGAGCAACAGCTCCAGCATGCAAACCTGCATGAAGACCACATGATAATCGTGAGAAGGCGCGGGGATCTGTCCTTTGGGGACTTCCTCGACACCCTGCCGTCAACCTATGACAGGGTTGTGTCGGCAACGGCGATGAACCTGATACGGCAAAACGGGAAGTTCCTTCCAAAGCAGCGTGCGATATTCGTCAAAGATCTTCTGGTCAGGGACAATGCCGACCCAACCGATATCTCGAGGGAGGCAGCCGCTGCCGGAGTTCCAATCGACAAACCTTGTCGCCTCATCCTGTTCGAAGATGCACAGGACAGCATATCCGAGCCCGAGCAGTATGTTCTATCCGTTATCGAGCAGGCATTCCCCACGGGCATCGCGTTCAACTTTCAAAGAGCATCTTACCTGCTGTGCTGGGAAGACGATCTGAGGATGGACATGAATGCCCAGCAGCTTGAGAAAGTCCGTGAGCTCTGTGAGAGCCGCGGGAAGCTGGCGTATGCCTCGGATGCCATAGAATCCATCTTGCAGATAAAGTATGCGCAGGAGGAAACCCTTGTAGCGAGGCGGCTTAGATTGGACATCGATGCCATAAGGCATGGGTTCGGCACCGCCAATCAACGAAAGGGAGTTTACCAATACTACGAATCGGTATTGTTCTTCAGCTACCTGGACATTGGGGCCGTGCAATCGGAGGAATGGGCTCTTGCAACCGCAAGCTACCCCCTTCTTCCACTGCAAAAGGTAATCGAACACGACGATGTGAATGGAACAGACGACTGCATATTGCTGTACTGCTATCTGCTTAACGACGGGCGGATAAACAACGTGTCCGAACGCATGCACATGCACCGAAACAGCGTCAGGCGCCGTATAGACCGCATATGCACCAGGCATTCGTTCAACTTGGAGGACCCATTGGTTCGACAGAGGCTGCAAAACGATTACCGCGTGCTAATCTCGCGTTCCGACACCTTCCGTGAGAACATATGCTCGATGCTTGATTAGCATCAGCGCACCAAGCCGCGGGATCCAGCCGGCTCACGCGAGTGGCCCTGCACCGCGCCGCGACATCCAGCCGGCTCACGCGAGTGGCCCTGCACCAT
>CADBOM010000027.1 GCA_902796325.1 uncultured Coriobacteriaceae bacterium | reverse complement strand
TAAGGTTTGGCCAGCTCAGGAGCCATGTGGAAGATTCCGAGGGAGCCGGGCTTCCGCTCGCGGCCGTGGAATCTATGGGTGTGCCTATGAGTGCGCGTAAACATGATTAACGTTTTGCTGATTTGGTATCATTTACAAGTGTCTGACCAGAAGCCGGTTAGAAACATGGGGCTTGGTTAGAAGCACGGATTAGCCCGGAAGAAGCCAAGAGGGGATTTTTCATCATGGAGAGCGCGAAGAAAAAACGGGCCAGAAACTCGATCATGGTAATCATCATCGCGATAATCGCGGTGGTTGCCCTCGTTATGGTTGGCAATCTTCAGGGTTGGTTTGGCAGCGATTCCAACGTGTCGGTTGTAGACAAGGTTGGAAACGTGAACGTGGAGCGTTCGGGTGTGTCTTACTCCCTCGAGAACGGTGGTTCGGTAGAGAATGGCGACACCATCGAGACCCTCAGTGGATCCACCGTTACAGTGAGGTCGTCCGACGGCGGAACCGTCAATTTCAATCAGAACACACGCGCAACCCTGCAGCGCAGTAGCGCAGGTCTTGAATCCGGGCAGATAGTGGTAGATGCCCTCTCCCCATATTCGGTTACGTCGCAAGAAATAGAGATTTCCACCACGGACGGCGTGTTCTCGGTCGACAGCAACAAGGGCGTCGTCCAGGTGGATGTTTTTGGCGGCAGCGTTGAGGTGGCCGGAACAGAGGCTCAACCCGGGCAGCGTGTGATGGTTCTAACTTCAAGCGACCAGGACCACACGCCTAAGATTTCGGATGCAACTTCGACATCTCTAAACGACTATGTGATTGGTGTATTGAAGGGCGTCTCGAACAGGCAGACTGCATACACCGCAGATGAGCTCGACAACGTTACGGAGCAGCGCGCTGCAGATAAGCAGGCTGCGCAGCAAGCTAGCATCAATGCAGGTCAGTCGGCCGATGGGCCAACGTGCATCGTGGAGATAGATTGCAAGTCGGTGTTGAGCAACATGGACAAACTCGCCGCTGGGAAGAGCCAGTATATTCCTGCAGACGGAATAATCTTGCCCGAGACCACGGTAACGTTCTCCGATGGCGACACCGCGTACGACGTTCTGTACAGAGTTTGCTCAAGCACGGGAATACAGCTCGAGACCACATGGCAGGCAGCTTATAACGGCCAATACATCGACGGAATCAACAATCTGTACGCGCTGGATTGCGGAGAAGGAACTGGTTGGCTGTACTTCGTCAACGGCTGGTCTCCAAACTTCGGAATCTCAGCCTACCAAGTGCAGGAGGGCGATGTGATTAGATTCGCCTACACGTGCACCGGCATGGATTTCGAAGAATAGCGGAGGCTTGAGCCAAGCTCGGAATCGATAGCCTGGATTAATAGAGCTCGGGACGTCTGTGCGCGAGGGTTGGCATATACGTCCTGAGCTTTTCTACTTCCGAGGTGTCTATGGTGCAGTGCAGGAGTTCTTCGTCACTCCCAGCTTGGGCCACCAGCCGTCCATCAGGCGCAAAAACGCAGCTGTTCCCGATGTAGCCTCTATCGCACCTGCTAACCCCAGCCACGAACATCCCGTTTTCTATTGCTCGCGCTGCAAGCAGAGTCTCCCATTGAATTTTCTTGCTATGCCCCGCCACCCATGCAGCGGGATATAGCATGATCTCGCATCCTTGGAGAGCCAGCTTCCGGGCCATCTCGGGAAATCGCAGGTCATAGCAAATCCCAATGCCCAGTTTGCCAAATGGGGTTTGCACTACGGGTGCAATCTGGCTGCCCGCACTCATCTTGCTGGACTCGCGGTTCTTACCGGCATCGAAAAGGTGAATCTTGCGGTATGTGCTGCGCACGACCCCTTCCGCGTCTGCAAGGACTGCCGTGTTATAGGGCATGCCATGGGGGTTGAATTCGTTTGCCGTGTATAGGATCCAAATAGAGTTTGAACGGGATATGCCATTTACGGCTGTGCAAAACTCTCCATCGAGGGGCTGGGACAAACGTGCGAAATCATCTGGATCGGTTTCGTATGGGGTCATGAGAGACTCCGGGAATACCAGGATGTCCACTCCCGCATGCTTGGCCCGTTTTGCCATTTTGGCGGCAAGGCCCACCACATCCCCGTTCGATGGGTGCTTTGTCTGCGCTATCCCAAGTTCGAATTGCATTCCAACCTGATTTCACGGTTAATTGCTCGGCGATTCTCTGGATTCTCTTTAGGGTGACAACCCATGGCGGCTTGGGCTACATTGTGGGCTACATTGCCAACCAGGCGCCTTGGGCTAGTCGGTGCCTAGGCTGCGAGATTAGGCTGCGAGCTGCTTTCCCGGCTGTGGCGAGGTTGTCGTATCGTAGCCGTGGCTGCTGTCGTTGTCATAATCCCAAAAGCCGTCAGAGCCATTGCTATCGCTCTCGTCGCCATACGGGTAGTCGTAGTACCAGCTATCCTCGTAGCTTTCGTAAGGATCGAGGGAGTCGGTTAGGTCGTCGTAGTTTCCGTAATCCAGATAATCCGACAGGTCAACGTAGTCGGAGAAATCCGGGAACTCGATGGACTTGCCCATGTTTGTCTCGATTGACGGGCAGCTGATCTTTGCGGTTACTTTGATGATTAGCGAGCCCGAGGGGTCGTCTGGCAGTGTGGTGCTGCTCGATGAGTTGCCGTACAAAGAGCTGCTGCCCGAGGAGCTCAAGTTTTGGCTAGACAGGAGAACGCTGGCGTCCATATCGATGTCCATGCTGGTCTCGAACGACTTGAATGAACCATCGTCGTTGAGCATTGCGGTTATCGTGGTGTTATCGGATTTGATGAGAGAGTTGAGAAGCTTGAGATTGTTCTCGATATTGGCTTGGTCGTCATTGAAAAGCGAGCTTTCAGATCCAGTATAGCTGCCGCCTGTATACGACATCGCCTCGTTTAAGGCTGCGAATATGAGCGGTTTGGTGTCGAGTTGCAGCGTGATCTTTCCATTTTCCAACGAACCGCTCTTCACGTAATCCGCCAGCTCGAACTTGCCGTCCTTGTCCGACTGCTTCTCTTCGTTCAGGGCGTTGACGATGTCGCCGTATTTTGTCCCGCTGTAGCTGCTCAGGTCGTATTTGAACTTGAATGTGGTCGATGGATCGGCTTGGTCAAGCCCGTTATATTGCACGTAGAGCGCCTTGTCGGCCATGTAGACGCCCATGCTGAAATCCTGGGTTCGCCCCTCGTCCAAAACGGTTCCAGAGAAATCCATCGCCATCTGGGTGTCCAATACATCTTCGTCATCGGCGGGCAATACGTACTGGAGATTCATCGTGCCTTGTATGGATGCGGTCTCTTGAGCGCTGCCGCTTGTAGGCAATTCCATCGCAACGTTGAAGTCCATGTTCTCGATGCTTACCTCTCTAGATTGCGAGAGACGCTGGCTTGCCTGTTCGAAGGCGTCGATAGCGGCCTGCTTGGAATCCTGGCATCCCGTGACCGCGATGGCTGTCATAACTGCAAGAGATGCAGCTAGCATGGTTAGAAGGAGTCTTTTCATGGTAATGCTCCCAATCTTGAAAATCAGCTTGGCCCATGCGCTGTTTCAATGAATCCCCAAAATCCCCAAAAAGCAACACAGGAGCCAATGGCTACCGTATAGGTTGCATTGTACTCCTGTGCGTTTCGAACGCGCTTGCGGCGCATGAGTCGCATTGTTGCAATCGCCGCTCGCGCTATGTGCGC
>CADBOM010000026.1 GCA_902796325.1 uncultured Coriobacteriaceae bacterium | reverse complement strand
AGTGATGATGAGCCTGTAACCCTTGGCCGCGGCAATTGCAGCCAGCCCAATTCCGGTGTTGCCGCTAGTTGGCTCGATGATGACAGAGTCCTCGTGGAGCTTCCCGGATTTCTCTGCATCTTCGATCATGGAGAGGGCGATGCGATCCTTAACGCTGCCAGCCGGATTTAGATACTCCAGCTTGCCCAAGACCTTTCCCTTGAGGTCGAACTTCTTCTCTATGCCAACTAGCTCGAGCAGCGGTGTGTTCCCCACAAGCTCGGTCGCGCTCTTATAAACAGCCATGCCAACGCCCTTTCATGTCATTAATGCAATGCGGAAAGCCCAACTTCAAACCGCGCCGCAACCAGCAGCAAGCAGCACCGTCTGTGCACTCGTCATTTCAAACCCGCCAATGCACCAACATCGCGTATTGTTTTCGGATATTATAAAGCTATTAAATCTACCAAGTAAATAGACTTTATCTGTAAACACTCTGCTTTTCGGCGTAAATGTCACGTTGCCTGCTTTATTCGGGTGAGCTGAGCTTCGCCAGCTAAAGAAGATGCTGCTTTTGACGCCTATGAAAAAATGCCGGTTGAATTGGACAGCTTGAAATGAGCCGGAGCGAGCTATGCCGAGCCAGACCAGCCCAGGCTAGGCTGAGCCCAATCGGCCGACCCAGTCTAACCAGATTGGAATAATCTGAATCGTGCTGGTCCGACGCAGATGCAAACCCACGCACCCAGCATATAAGCAACTAGTTGAGAAGTCAGAATAATCAAGCAGCAAGAAGCAGACTGCCCAATTCGCTAGCTAGCACCTGCCCTCGATAAGGTCTTCGAGTGTCACGCTGTCTAGATAGTCGTTTACCAATGTGTCTAGCTTTTCCCACAGCGGGAGAGTGGAGCATGTATCTCTCCTTGGGCACAAATTCTCCTCGGTAACGAGGCACTGCACCGGGGCCAAGCTGTTCTCGGTGAGCCGCAGAATGTCGCCTATCTTGTAGTCGGCAGGCTTCTTGGCAAGGATGTATCCGCCGCCCTTGCCCCTAGAACCAGACACCATCTGTCCCTTTTGAAGAACGGCAACTATAGATTCGAGGTACTTAGGAGATATCCCCTGCCTTTCGGAGACCTCGCGCAAAGGCACCCTACCCTCTTCCTGGTGCTGCCAGATGTCGATCATCACTCTCAGTGCATAACGGCCTTTTGTAGAGATAAGCATGGGGTCACCTCGGTCAATACAAACCATGCGTAAATGCGGATCGTGCCAGATCGCACTATATGGGTGCGAGCTTTGCGGGAAACCAGGAAGTCACGAATGTTTTACGCACGGCGGAACCCAGCTCTCGCGGTTATTCCTATAATACCTGTATGATTAGGGGATTAAAAGACATAGCGACGAATTATTTGCAATCTGCGGAAAATTGAAACACGCTTGATGTTAGACTCCATTGGCACAAACACCGCCTAGTAATAGCACTTGTGCCAGTATCTGGCACAAGTGCCTCGCAATCGCAATAAAAAAGCCGGAGCCCATCTTGGCCCCGGCTTTGCATTTGTTTTGGTGGAGATGATGGGATTCGAACCCACGACCCCCGCGTTGCGAACGCGATGCTCTCCCAGCTGAGCTACATCCCCAATCGAGCTAACTCGTATATTTTCCCAATCGGTGCATTTGTTGTCAATGAAATTGCATGCGAACGCACAGCGCGGTTACGTTAAGACGTCCGCGTCGACAGTCGCGTCGGCGCGCGAATTCGCCACATCCGCCAGCAATTAGAGCGGCATGTTCGCCATGGAATCAGCCTCCATGTCGAGGAACTCGCCTTCCTTGTACGTATCGAGCGCAACGGCAGCAATCATGCCAGCGTTGTCCGTGCAAGCCGAGAGCTCCGGCAGCGTAACATGCGCTCCAATGGCCTCCATAGCCTCTTTGAGAGACCTCCTGAGCTCGGGATTCGCGGCAACTCCACCACCAAGGCAGAACTCCTTTACCCCGGTCTCCTTAACTGCCGTAACGGCCTTGGCCACCTGAACATCCACAACAGCCTGCTGGAACGACGCGGCAAGGTCGGGGATGTTGAGCTCGTGTCCAGCATCCAGCTCGTTCTTTATGTATGTCATAACGGCGGTCTTGAGTCCGGAGAGCGAGAACCTATAATCGTGGCTGTGAAGCATTGCCCTTGGGAAGTCGATTGCCTTTGGATTGCCCTCTGCGGCATAGCGAGAAATCACAGGTCCTCCCGGATATCCAAGGCCAAGCGCCTTTGCAACCTTGTCGTAGGCTTCTCCCACTGCATCGTCCAGGGTTTGCCCCAGCACCTCGTAATCTCCCCAATCCTTCACATGCACGAGCATGGTGTGCCCGCCAGAAAGCAGGGTAACCACCATGGGAGGCCTGATGTCTGGGTTGGACAACTGGTTTGCGTAAATGTGTCCTTCGAGGTGATTCACACCGATGAGGGGGAGCTCCGTTGCCCAGCTAAGCCCCTTGGCAAATGCCATGCCCACAACCAGGGCTCCTATCAAGCCAGGTCCCTGGGTGACCGCGATGGCGTCGAGCTCGCTCCACTTCAAAGACCTGCCAAGGCCAAGCGTTTGACCTGCATGATCCATGGTCTCCTCGACAAGTCCCACGATGGCCTCGGTGTGCTTGCGCGAGGCAATCTCAGGGACAACTCCTCCGAACCTCTTATGGAAGTCAATCTGGGTGGCCACAAGATCTGCAACCATGTTTTTCTCACCGTCGACAACTGCTGCCGCGGTTTCGTCGCAAGACGACTCTATGGCCAAGATAAGGGGCTTCTCAGCCTTGATGTTCACGTTCTCGAAGTTGCTGGCATTGGAGATTCCGCCATCAACCGCCATGAGCTTCTCGCTAAGAGCCACGCCGTTCTCGGGAACATCGTCCACAGAACTTGGATCGAGCCCCTCCGGCGTGTCGGACTTCTCCACAAAGTCAACCGGGTTCACCAGCACGCCGCGCATGGGCTTGCCAGCTGCCTTGCGGGCCTTCTCGTTCTCCTCGGCGTCGGACAGTCTGGTGTACACGGGTAATAGCAGCTGCGGATGACCGGTGCCCAGCTGGCGCTTGCGCTCCTCCTCGAAGTACACGAGCAAAAGCCCCCTGCCGGTAACAGCCCAATAACTGCTGTCGAGGATGTTGACCTGCGTGCCGGCATTGGCAAACTCCGCCTCAAACACGTCCTGGAACTTGGCGAGTCCGTCTCCCGTGAGGGACACCACGCTGGAACCTGGATGGCTGCCACCTGCATCAGTGTCATCTTGGCTGGAGCTGGCATCGGCAGTGTCGGCAGCATAGAACTCGGCCCAACGCTGTGCAACTGGCAGCGGCTTGTCCACGCCATCGTGGTCCAACCGCTCGATTCCACCGTCGCTTAGAACGTAACGGACCGGATAGACCTCCTTGCGCAGGGCATCTCCGATAACGCCCAGCTTGCCGCGATAACCCCTGGCCCATGCCTCCCAGGCAACTGCGTCTAGGGTGGAAACCCCGTAGAGAGGGCAGCCCAGCCCGCTGGCGATGCCCTTTGAAGTTGCAACTCCAATACGCACTCCGGTAAAAGACCCCGGCCCCCTGCCGCATATCACAGCTGCGATGTCTTCCTTGCTCAAAGACTCCGCATCCATCATGCCCTGCACGCTGGACAGAAGCTTTTGGTTCGCGCAGCGCTTGGCGGGAATGGAGTCTGTGTGCAGAATGGCTTCCGAAACCAGATTCCAGCTCTCTCCGGCACTTTCTGCAAGGCTATCGACATCGAGATTCCTTGCAGCTCCAATGGCTATCGCCTCCGTGGAGGTGTCGAACGCTATCACTATCTTTGCTTCTTGCATTTGCTTTCCCTTCATGCAGGAGATGTAAATCACACCGGGTTATCACTTGCTGGTTGGACCGAGGGCTCGCTTGCCCAAACTATCCCAGCGCGGCTTCCAAGTCTTTCACTATCTGCTGGCCGCGATCTCCAAATCCTGTGAATTCCACGATTCTGGAGTCAGCATCGACAAGCGAGATATCGACTCTCACATATTCGTCTGGTAGGGCACCCGGGAACTTATCTCCCCACTCCACCAATGACACGCATCCGGATTCGACTATCCCGAAGTAATCGACATCGTCTAGCTGGTCCTCTTCCTCCAGCCTGTAAACATCCCAGTGGGCAAGTTGCGTCACGTTGGGATTTCCACAAACCTCGTACATTCTCAAGATGTTGAACGTGGGGCTGGTTATCTCGGAGTCGATGCCAAATCCTTTGGCAACTCCCTTGGTAAAGTGGGTTTTGCCAGCTCCAAGGTCTCCGCAGAGAACCACGACGTCGTCGTCTTTCAGAACCTTGGACATCTTGCGTCCAAGCTCTATTGTCTGCTCGACCGAATTCGAACCGATGCTAAACGATGATGTCGCTGATGTCATCAGACCCTCCTTGCCAAATGTTCTCAGAACTCCATATGCTCCTGCTCGCCGGGAGCATTCGCGCGCCTTCTGGCTTCTTCCTCGGCGCGCTCCTTAAGCGCTTCCCTAACCTTCACCTTGCGCTCGCGCTCCACGCTCAAGAGCTCGTCTAACAGTATGAAGTCGCTCTCGATGAGCTCGCATTTGCTCTTGTCGTAGATTGCGGCCGCCGGGTGAAACGTTGGCAGCACGTAGAATTTGCCAGCCGTGTAGGCCTTGCCCCTAAGCGAGGTTATGCCCCTGTCGGTTTTGAGGATGAACTTCGTTGCAAAGTTTCCGAGGGTTACCAGGATGTCGGGATTGATGGCCATTACCTGCTCGCGAAGAAACGGGGTGCAAACGTGAATTTCTTCCGGCAGTGGATCTCGGTTCGAAGGCGGCCTGCACTTGAGCACATTGGCGATGTAGATGTCCTCGCGCTTGAGCCCGGCCATTGCCAATAGCTTGTTGAGATACTGGCCTGCAGCGCCTATGAATGGCTCGGCACCAAGATCTTCCTTGCGCCCCGGGGCCTCGCCTATGAACATCACCTCGGCATGGGGATTGCCAACGCCGAACACCACGGTTGTGCGCGTTTCGCACAAAGCGCACTTGTGGCATTCAAGCGCCTCGGCCTTTATCTCGTCAAGGCTCCGAATCTTCTTTTTTTCGCTGCCATCAGTCATTAGGATCCGCCAAACCTTGCCGTCCCAAACATTGCTGTCTCAAACCTTGCCGTCCGTGTCCTACTTGTAAACCTTGTCGAGCCTCATGCCAAAGCGGCATGCCAGCTCGTAGTTGATGGTTCCAAGGGCATCGGCCATGTCGTCTAGCGTTACGGAGCTTGGCCCATCGGTTCCGATGATTGTAACCTCATCCCCAATTTCGGGCTCTGGAGCCACGTTCATGAGAGTTGACCTTTGGTCTATCTCGAACATGAACTGGTCCATGCAGATATTTCCAACCTGCGGATACAGCTTGCCCTTGTAGATAACGCTCATCCTGTTGGAAAGCGAGCGGGATAGCCCGTCGGCATACCCGATGGGCACGGTGCAGATCTTAACCCCGCCGGGCGACCTGTAGCTCATGCCATATCCAACGCCCTCTCCCACCGGCACCTCGTTTATCGCGGTGATACGGCCCTTCACGCTCATGGCGGGCCAGAGGTCGACCATGTTGTGGGTTACATTGGAAGGATGCAGGCCGTACATGCAAATGCCCAGGCGCACCATATCAAAATACGCCCTCTTGTAGCGAATGCCCGCAGCCGAGTTTGCGCAGTGAACGATGCCTGGATCGATACCCATCCCACGAATTGTGTCCACAGCCTCCGTGAACCTCTTCAGCTGCAGATTGAAGAAATAGTCCTCGTGCTCATCGGCGGTTGCGAAGTGGGTGAGAACGCCGCTTAGCTTCAATCCTTTGTGGAAGCTGATCAGGTTGAGGAACTCCTCCACGTCTTCGCACCATACGCCGATGCGGTTCATGCCGGTGTTGACGCTGAGGTGGTATTTGGCAACCCTGTCCTGCTTCGCCGCAGCCTCGCCCAAGGCCATAGCGAAATCCACCGTGTAGACAACGGTGGTGATGTCGTATGCCAGAAGCGCGGGGATCGACTCGACGGGAGGCTGCGAGAGCAGGAGAATCGGAACGTCGATGTGGGCGTCCCTTAGTTCCATGCCCTCCTTTACGGTTGCCACCGCCAGCCATGTTGCCCCGGCTTCGATGGCGAGCCTTGCGCATTCCACAGCACCGTGGCCGTATCCGTCGGCCTTCACCACAGCCATGATCTTGACCCTGGGCCCCAGCAGCTTTCGGTAAATCCCAACGTTGTGTATGACGGCCTTCTTGTCTATCTCAACCCAAGACCATCTATATCCAACGGGGTCGATCGAGCTTTTGTCAAACTCTTCGGAATCGCCGCGTGCAAGCCCCGCGATGCCCGATGCCACGGATTTGCCCATTTCGTAAAGGTGGGTGACCATAGCCCTTCCCGCCTCTTCGGCCTGGCTTCTGCCTGCGGGCCGGTTGTCCAGCTTGTCGTCCATTGCATCGCCGATGGCATCTATGTCATCAAAGCTTAGCGTTGCATTGGAGAGCTCACCGTTAGCAGGCATATCGGAAAGCTGGGCATCGCCGTCAAGATCGCGCGACCCTCCAAAACCTTCGCCAGAGCCCGTGCCATCATCGCTTTGACGCGAAACCATCCCGGTTGGACCCGAGATATCGAATTTCCTGCTGGTTTTGGAGCTTCTTCCGTAAAACTCTTCTTCCGAGCTCTCCATTACCTTTCATCCCCTTGATAAGGTTGAGCGTTCTCAATCTGGGTGAGCTTGGCATCTATATCGTCGAGCATCGCCCTCATGTTCTTGAATTGTAGAGCAAGCCTCTCCTCGGACTCGTCTTGGGTCTTCTTGCTGGGCGCATTCTCCTTGCGTGCAGCAACTGCAGAGGCAACTCCGGTGGTGTGAGTGTATGAAAGGGAGAGGTAAACCACCTCGATTCCCTTTTCCTTGGCAACCTTGGCAGCGTTGCCGCTGAGAATTGCCTGGGGCTTGCCAAACCTGTCGTGGGTAACCTCCACGTCGTTTATCCCCATGCCGGTAAAGCCCGTGCCCAAAGCCTTGAACACGGCTTCCTTGGCTGCGAAGAACAGCGCGTAATGGGTAGCGGGCGAGGGCTTTTTGTCGCAGTACCTGCGCTCGGATTCGGTGTAAACGCGCTCCCTGAAGTGAGGGGTGCGCTGCAAGATGCTCTCCATGCGCTCGATTTCGATGATGTCCACGCCCAGGCCCACAAGTGCCGTATTGGATTCCGGATCATCGGGCTCGGCTGCGGCGGCCTCGGCCCCATCGGAGTTGGTGCCATGGTCGTCGCCATCGGGTCCAGGCTCGCTGGAACCGGCATCGGTGTGCTCGGTCTCGCCAGACTCTAGCTCACCGGGATCTGGCTCGCCAGACTCATCGTCCTCCGAGATGTCTCCCGT
>CADBOM010000025.1 GCA_902796325.1 uncultured Coriobacteriaceae bacterium | reverse complement strand
CTTGGCCTCGTCTTAACCCGCAACATCGGCGAATGTGGTTTTCACGTCTGTCTCGGCAACGATCTTGGCGTTTGATTTGCCAAAGCTCATCACGTTGTCACCGGCTTTGGTCATGCTGCGCGAGAGCATCCAACCTATTACCACGAATATGATGATGGGCAGTACCCAGCTGAGGAGTATCGCGATCAACGGGGATGTTTGAGACTGTATCTCCGACTGGAAGTTCACGCCGTGGGACTGCAAGCGGTTTATGAGTTGGTCGTCGGGGAAGGCGCCGGTTTCGTAGATGATGCTGGTGTTATCCGTTTGGAACTGGATCTTGTTCTGAGAGGAGTCGAGCGCCACGGTTTTCACCTGGTCGTTGTCCACCATGCTCAGGAATTCGGAGTAGCTAACATCCTGTACTGTTTGCTGGTTTACAGCTGGGAACATGAAGGCGTTGAGCAAGATCATGATAAGCATGACGGCAAGAACGTACAGGAATATGTTCGTGCCGTTTCTGTTGGGGTTGGAGTTGTACTGCGGTCCGGCGTTGGGGTCGCGGCCTTCGCCGTTCCATTCGCGATTGCGGTTTTGCCTGCTGTAGTCTAAGTCGTTTGAATTGTGATAATCGCTGGAGTCGTTATAGTCGCTCGAGCTATGGTAGTCGCTCGATTTGAATATCCTCGCCATTTGCGTCACGCCCTTTCTGGTGCATCGCATGCTTGCTTCGAATGTCCTCTGGGAGTCGGGTTCGCTCAATTTGCGATGGCGATCGCTGCTCTGTTTTCTACATTTTGACACTTTTTGTTTATTTATTTGAACAAATATTCAAAAGATGCGAATTCATTGCATGTGATGCATACCGTTCTGGGAAATAATGGCGGGAATTGTGGCGGGCGCACATGCGCCAAATATGCATGCGGCGGGCACATATGCATCAAACATGCGCCAAACATACCTGTGGCCCCTAGCGCTGCGCTGTTGCACTAGGGGCCACATTTGGGAATGAGCTGAATCTTGTTAGGTGCGGCGGCTGCTACTGCCTGCCCGCGGGACACCTACATGTTCAGCTCGGTACGGCTGATGAGGTCGTCCTGGCTGTCCTTCGTCATCTCCACGAAGTACACGCTGAATCCAGCTATGCGCACCACCAGATCCTTGTACTCCTCGGGCTTTACCTGGGCGGCCTTCAGCGTGTCGGCGCTAACCACGTTGATTTGCAGCTGCATGCCTCCAAGCGAGAAATACGTTTGCATGAGCTCTTGGAGCTTCTTAACTCCCTCAGGGCTGTTGACCGCAGATGGATGGAACTTCATGTTCAGAAGGGTTCCATTGCCGTACTTGGTTTGATCCAGATGCGTGACGGACCTGAGAATTGCCGTTGGACCATTGGTGTCCAGTCCTTGGCAGGCTCCGCAGCCATCGGCCAGGGGAACTCCGGTCATGCGTCCATCCGGTGTTGCCCAGGTCATCTTGCCGAAGCTCACGTTGGCGGTTACGGGCCAGAGTCCCGGACGCATGTGGCTGCGGCTTCCGTAGGCGTTGAGCACGAAGGTGCTGAACTTCTCGGCCATGAGTGCGCCAAGCTCGTCAACCTCTTCGATTCCATTGCCGTAATGCGGGCCCTCGTTGAGGATGTACTGCCTCATGTCCTCGTAGCCTTGCCAATTGTTCATAACGGCGTCGTACATCTCGCGAAGCGTGAACTTATGCTGCTCGAAGCACAGGATCTTGATTACCGCCAGGGAGTCGATGATGTTGCCAACTCCAATTCCGGTGGCTCCAAGGGAGTTGTACTTGGCTCCGCCCCAGGTAACGTCTGCACCGTTCTCGATACATCCCTCGATGGTGAGCGATGCCACTGGCAGCGGGTTCTGGGTGCGGGACACATACTCCTCCATGTTGAGCATGCTGCACATCCAGTTAACGAAGTACTCCATCTGCTTCCACACGGCGTCGAGGAACTCGTCGAAGCTCTTGTACTCATACAGGTATCCGGTTGCAGGTCCCGACTGCATGGGCTCTCTCTGGTCGAAGCGCGGGAATGGGTTCACGCCGTTGTTCATGGCCAGCAGTACGCATACCGGTAGGTTGAAGAAGTTGTTGGCGCCGTCTCCACCTGCGCAGGTCCACTCGTTGCCGTTGCCTCCGGGCTCCACGCATCCAACCAGACCGTAGTCGTTAGCGTCTTCCTGCGTGAATCCATGGGCCAGAAGTGACGGGATGATCACGTCGTCGTTTTCGAACGTGGGCACACCTCCGCACATCTTGGTGGTTGCGATTGCGGCCTCCCACAGCTTGTCCGGCGTTCCCTTGTGAACCCTCATTGCCATTGGCGGGTCGTGCAGAACAAGACGCCTGGAAGCGTTGAGCATCATGTAGGAAACCTCGTTGGTCACGTCGTTTCCATCCTTGTCCACTCCACCGAGGGTCATCAGAAGTCCGGTGGTGTAACCAAGGCCTCCACCCATGATCTTGATGGTCTGGGCAATCTTCAGGAAGAACACGTCCATGTATTCCTGAGCACGCTCCGGGGTGAGGATGCCCGCCTCCACGTCGCGCTTGTAGAAATCTCCCAGCAAGGTATCGAGCCTGCCGAACGAGAGGCCGTGCAGGTTGCCCTCGAGAGCGATGCACAGGTTGTGCATGTTCAGCATCACCAGAGCCTCGTAGAAAGTGCGAGGTGCTCCCTCGGCAAGGTAGTCCAGCGAATCGGCCATCTGGGCGAGCTCAGGCTTCCATGCCTCGTTATCGGTGGTCTCCATAAGATCCCTGGCAGCCTGCGCATACCTGTGGTAGTAGGTCTGGATTCCATCGAGGCACAGGCACTCTGCTTTCCAGAACGCGTACTTCTCGGGGGTATCTCCGAAGAGCTTGCCCTCGATTTCTGCCATGTGGCTTTCTACCTCGCGCCTGATGGCTCCGTAGCCCTTCTCCACCGGCATCTTGAATCCGCCGATGAAGTGCCCAACCGTGGTTCCGAAGGGCATTCCATTGGTGAATGTGAGGACGCCGTTGAAGTTCATTCCATCGTCCCAACCATCGGGAATGTACGGCATGGTTTGAACTCCCGAGGCATTCTTCAGCCAGAAATCCGCGGTATCGAGAACGTATTTCTTATCGTCCTCGTCCATCGTGTAAACGTCTAGCTCGCCTGTGGAGAGCTCGTCGTTTCTGATTTGCTCGATCATGAACGGGTTGCAGAAATTGTTCTCGGGGTAGAGGGTGACGGCCCTGAATCCCTTGCCCTGACTGCCTGGGAACAGTTCCTCTTCGTCGATGTAAGTTGGTGCACCTTCGCAGATGAGCTTGAAGGCCATGGCCTTACGCATGATTCCGAAGTACTCGGGGTGGTCGCGATAGAACTCGGTTACGATCTTGTACCTTGTGATATCGACGTGCGGTACCGACGCGCGGTACTTCTTGCGCATTCTCTGTACTCGTTCGGTCATCGGGATGTCTTGGACCATCGTGGTGTCTTGTACCATCTTGAATTCCCCCTCTTAGAGGATGCCGGTCGGAGCTTGCTATTTGATTGCCCCTCGTTTTCAGCTGAAATTATATTGCGTTTAATATTAAAAGAAAATAGGAAACCAGATGGAAATGCGTTCTGTTTTTTGGAAACCCGCATTGACCGTGTTCTAATGCTCAAGACTTTACGTCATTGCGAAAAGGTCGGGTTTATCGGAAGGCTTCTTGATGCATCTAGCGCGTTGCAAAATGCTGGATTTGCCTGAGGTCCGGCGAGCTTGCGAGTGCTTGCGGGCGAGTTGTCGGTGAGCTCGTTGGAAAGCTCGATAGAGGGTTCGCGATGGGTTTGTGGCGGGATCATGCGAGCCGTCCTTGGACTCCAATGCATAAAAAAGCCCCGCCACCGCACGTCTTATGTGACGGCGATGACGGGGTAGTGGCTTTAGAGCTAGCGGCTGCTGGATTGCTGCCGAGCTGGTTCTTTGCCAGCGTTCAAGCAGCAGGCCCGGCAATCGTTTGTGCCAAGCTGCGTGTTTGCAAACGTGGAACTACGCGAGGTCTTCCTGCGACAGAACCTTGAAACCTGCCTCTTCCAGCTTGAATGCAGCTCCAGCGGACTCCGCGTCTCCGTGAATCTTGAACACGTCGGCTGCCTCGTCGTTGTTGATGGAGAAGCAGTACCCGTACTCGATGTTGAGGTTGAGGTCGTCGAGAATCTCGAGAAGATCTGCAACTCCGCCCGGCCTGTTTGGAACAACGATTCCAACGACCTTGGTCTTGTTGGCGCGGAAGTCTGCGGCGTTCAGGGCCTCGAGGGCCTTCTGCGGATCGTCGCAGATGATGCGCACCAGGCCGAAGTCTGCAGACTCGGCGATGGTCATGGCGTGCATGTTAACGCCGGCATCTCCAATGCAGCGGCAGAGCGCGAGCAGGCGCCCCTCCTTGTTCTCTAGGAAAACCGTGATCTGATCAATCATTTCTCGTTCTCCTTCCTGAGGTCGATGACGCGCTTTGCCTTGCCGGTGCTGCGTGGAATCGACTTCGGCTCGACTAGCTTGACCTTGATGCCAACGGCGAGTGCCGTCTTGAGTTTAGCCTGAATGCTGTTCTGCAGGTTCTCGATGGAAGCCACGGAATCGAGGTCGAACCCTGGGTTAACCTCGGCCTTCAGCGTGACCACGTCGAGGGAGTTCTTGGTGGAGAGCTCGATCTGGTACCACGACGACACATCGTCGAAGGTTTCCATGACGTCCTCAATTTGACTTGGGAACACGTTGACGCCGCGGATGATCATCATGTCGTCGGTGCGTCCGTGCAGGCGATCGATCCTTCTGTGGGTGCGTCCGCATGCGCATTCACCGGGGATGATGCGGGTGATGTCCTTGGTGCGGTACCTGATCACAGGCTGGGCCTCGCGGTCGACGGAGGTGAGGACAAGCTCGCCCCACTCGCCGTCAGGCAGGTTCTTGCCGGTTGCGGGGTCGATGATCTCGGCATAGAAGTGATCCTCTGCCAGATGCAGTCCGGTTTGCTCCATGCACTCGATTGCCACGCCCGGGCCCATGCACTCGGTGAGTCCGTAGACGTCGAGTACCTTGTAGTTGAGCTTCTTTTCGAGGTCTGCGCGGAAGTTGTCGCTGAAGGGCTCCGCTCCGTGGATTCCTGCGCGCAGGTGGAAGTCCTTGGCCGGGTCAAGTCCCATCTCGATTGCGGTATCCGCGATATGCATTGCGTAGCTGGGGGTGCAGCAGATGATGGTGGAGCCCATCTCCTTCAGAACCCTGATCTGACGCTCGGTGTTTCCAGCCGACATTGGGATTGTGGTTGCTCCGGAGCAAAGTCCGCCGTAGTGGGCGCCAAGTCCTCCGGTGAACAGTCCGTATCCGTAACACACGTGCACAATATCCTTTGGTCCGCCATCGGCGTAGGTCACGCCGCGCCCGAAGCACTCTCCCCAGATGTCGAGGTCGTGCTTGGTGTATCCGCCAACCGTTGCGATTCCGGTGGTTCCACTCGACATGTGAATCTCGAGCACGTCCTCCATCGGCACTGCGAACAGCTTGTACGGGTAGTTGTCCCTCAGGTCCTGCTTGGTGATGAACGGGGCCTTGGAAAGATCGTCCAGCGAGTTTATCTCGTAGGGGTTGAACCTGGCCTCGTCGAATGAATTCTTGTAGAACGGGACGTTCTCGTAAACCCTGACGGCGGTTTTCTTGATGCCGTCGAGCTGAATCTGCTCGATCTGATCGTGAGGCAGCTTCAAGACGTCTTGATCTATGCTCATACGGTTACCTTTCGTATCGATCTGGTAGCGTGCGCGTCACGCGTGGTTAACATGATAGCGTATAGCGGCCAGTCAGGGTGCACTTTAGCGTGCGAAAGCGCGAGTTTGCGCATATGAAAAGCCGGTGCCAACCCATGTGGGGTGCTGACACCGGTTTTTGTTTGGTTGATGGCTCCGGCGGGATTGCTGGCTGCGGGGTATCGTCCCCGTCGCCTAGCCGTGCTCGCCGCGTTGTTGGCCATGCCAAGGCGGTAATGCCACGGCATGCCATCGGATGCTATTTGATGGCTGCCCCATCCTTGAATGCATTGCCCAGGCGCTCGCCAACGATGCGGTATCCGGCGGAAGCGCTGTCGAATGCCAGCGGCTGAAGCTTGTCGAGGTCGATCTGGCCGTCGGTCATGATGGAATCGTCCACGATGGTGTTAACGATTTCGCCAACCACGCGGTTCTCGCCGTTCTCCTGGCGAATGTCGATGACCTTGCACTCCATGGTGAGCGGGAACTCGTCGATCACGGGGGCGTTCACATTGGCGCTCTTGGTAACGTGCATGCCGGCCTTGCCGATCTTGTCGGGCTCCTTGTTGGCGGAGACGATTCCGAAGTAATCTGCCTCAACGAGGTGGGCCTTGTCTGCGATTGCGCAGGTGAAGGCCATGTTCTTCCTGATGTTCTCGGTGGTCTTGTGCTCCGAGATATTGAGGGCAACGTGCTTGCCGCCGCACTGTCCGCCCCATGCCACGTTCATGGCGTCGGGGTTTCCGTCCTCGTCGTAGGTGGCGATGATAAGTACCGGGCAGGGGAAGATTGCCACTTTGTCTCCGATGTTGTTCTTCATGTGCTTGCCTCCTGGTTGTGTTTGTTCTGGGCTGTTGCCGAACGTTGTATTTCCGGATTCCGAATTGCCGGATGTTGCAATGCTGGCGCTCGGGCAGCCGGGCCGCTTTTAACGGTTGGTTCCGTCTAACATTCTAGTAAAGCGCTGGACGTTCGATCGTTAATATTTGCGAATCGAGATTTTTCATGCTCTGGCACCTAGCTCGTAGCGTTTGCGTTGCACGCTTGCCTAGGATTTGCGAATCAGGCTCCTGAGCTGCCAGAATGCCACTGCGCTCGATGCGGCTACGTTGAGGGAGTCCACTCCGTGCTTCATGGGGATGCGCACGGTCCAATCGCAGCGCGATATCGTGGATTGCGCAAGCCCGTCTCCCTCGGTACCGAACACCAGGGCGAGCCTGTCGGCTTCCAAGAGCTGCGGGCTATCCAGCGGTATCGACTCGTCCGAGAGCGCCATGGCGGCAGTCTTGAATCCAAGCGAGTGCAGATGGTCTATGCCCGTGGCCGCCCAATCGTGCACATCTCCGCCAAGTCTTGCCCATGGAACCTGGAATACCGTTCCCATGGACACCCTGAGGGCACGGCGGTACAGCGGGTCGTAGCAGGCGGGGGATACCAGCACGGCATCCACGCCGATTGCCGCGGCGGATCTGAAGAGCGCTCCAACGTTGGTGAAGTCCCTGATGTCCTCGAGGATGGCAACCAGTCCGGCTCCGTCCACCGCCTGCTCCACCGTGAGCTCATGCGGCCTTCTGAACGCGCACAGCGCACCTCGGTTTAAGTGGAAGCCGGTGATCTTCTCCAGCTCTTCGGATGGCGCCAGAAATATATTGGCCTCGGGATTGGCGGCCTCGGTTTTCTCGATGACGTCCTGCAGCTGATATAGATAGCGTTCCTCGGTAAGTAGCGACAGGGGAGTGGCGCCACCGTCGAGCGCACGTCGGATAACCTCCGCGGTTTCGGCTATGAACACGCCTTTGGAGGGCTCGATCCTACTCCTCAGCTGCAGGTCTGTGAGGCGCGCGAATGGGTCGAGCCTCTGGTCGTCGATTGTGCTTATTTTCTCGATTGGCATATATACTTCTCCGTTTTGGTTGTTGCTTGGATGAGCGAGCTATCTGCTTGCGTGAACGAGTTCCCGCGTTGGCTTTCCACGTCACGGTTGCTTCTCAAACAAAATATTACGGGCGAGGAGTTCTGGATGGATGGGTGATTTATTCGAACCACAGAATCCCTTCGAAGATAATCTTAGGCAAATTCACATATTCGAAATCACATCTTCTTAACTTCTATATTGCCGGAACCTTACAGAAAAGCCGATACTTAAAATTAATAGTCAACAGTTCATTTTTATCTTTACGGTAGGGATGACAACATTTATATTAATGCTAGATTTTGTAGTCTCTTCGTATACATTAGGAGCGTGAAGAATGTTTTGTTCGAATTGCGGTGCCCAGATAGAGGATGGCGCCAAGTTCTGCAGTTCCTGCGGAACACCGGTTGCTCAGGTTGAGGCACAGCAGCCTGCTCAGAACGCACAGCCCGTTCAGCCACAACAGCCAGCGCAGAGTGGTGCAGCTTCAGGCGAAGCCACCTCTGATGTTTTTGCTCCCAAGGCTGTATCCGACGATGCCAGCTCTGCCGTTGCGGGCGCAGCAGCGGCTACCGCGGGCGTTGCAGGCGCTGCAAGATCCGTTGCAGCATCGGCTCCGCAACAGCCTGCTCAGCCTCAGCAGCCATCTTTCCAGACGAGCCAGGCAGCTCAGCCTCAGAAGCCGTTCCAGCCCCAGCAGCCGGGCGCCTCTCAGCAGGCTCAGGGTTTTGGCGCCCAGCAAAACCAGCAGGGCTATCAGCGACCCGGGCAGCAAGGCCAAGGCTACCAGCGTCCAGGACAGCAGCAGGGTTATGGCGCAAATGGCGGCTACACCCAGCATCCCGCCTATCAGCCTGCGGGCAACGATTACTACAAGATGGGCGGATGGCTGCTCGTCTTCGTGGTGATCATGCTTATCGACGTCGTGTATTCAATCATCACATCAATAGGTGGAATCGGAGACGTTGCCTCTGTTGCCGATTACTCGTATCTCCTTCCGGACGGGTTCATCGGGCTCGCCTACTTCATGTACATCTTCGCCCTGCTGGCTGCAGTAGCCGAGGCATGGATCGTTTACATGATCTTCAAACGCGACGCTAAGTTCCTGCGAATATATCAGCTGTTGAAGATAATCGTTCCAGTGGTTCTGATCATCTGCACGATTGCCTTTGCCGTGATGTTCGACGGGTATCCTGTGGATATGGGAGACTTGGTTGGATCTACGGTTGGGTCGGTCATCGCGAGCATTGTGGGGCTTGTGCTCGTGACCCTGTACTTCTGCAGGTCTGAGCGCGTGAAGGTCTACATGGGTAACACCGAGTACGCGGACCATGCGCTGTTCAGGTTCAAGTAAGAGCCGGATTTAATTCAAATTTATGTCGGCGCGTTGATCTGATTGGAATCTACAACATCGAATTCGGGTGGCGCCGACAATATAACTCGAAGTTCGTCATTGGAGCCCCGGAGGAAAATCTCCGGGGCTCTTTTCGTTATTGTCCGGGGGTTCAGATAGCCTATTATTAGCGTTAGCGCGAAAGATGGTCGGTTAACAAATCAGGGGTGGTACCCAATGGATATAAGGGCCGCAAGCGAGCAGATAAGGGGCGCCATCGAGGCGTATCTCCTAAAGGACGAGCACGGGCTGTACAAGATTCCGTTCGAGATGCAGAGGCCGATAATCATGCTCGGACCTCCGGGGGTTGGAAAGACGGCCATCGCAGCTCAGATTGCCGAGGAGATGGGGGTTAACTTCGTCTCCTACTCCATAACCCACCATACGAGGCAGAGCGCGCTCGGTCTTCCGTTCATCGTCCAGCGTGAATACGGTGGCAAGGAGTACAGCGTTTCCGAATACACGATGTCGGAGATAATCGCCGCGGTCTATGAATCCATGGAGGAGTCGGGTGTAAGCGAGGGCGTCCTGTTCCTCGACGAAATCAACTGTGTGTCCGAGACCTTGGCCCCGGCAATGCTGCAGTTCCTGCAGTACAAGACCTTCGGCCAGCACAGGATGCCCAAGGGTTGGGTAATCATAACTGCGGGCAACCCTCCCGAGTACAATCGCGCGGCCAGGGAGTTTGACCCGGCAACGCTGGACAGGCTCAAGCACATCGATGTGGAGCCCGACCTCGGGGTTTGGCAGGAGTACGCCGCGCGAAACGGGGTTCACCCTGCCATCACCTCTTACTTGGAGAACAAGCCCAACAACTTCTACGACGTGCGCGCGGGGGTCAAGGGAACCCGCATGGTAACCGCGCGTGGCTGGGAAGACCTTTCGAGAATCATCCAGGCATACGAGCAACTTGGCCGGAAGGTCGATTACGAGCTGGTGCGTCAGTACCTGCAGGACGACAAGATCGCCGAGGATTTCTCGCTCTACTACGAGCTGTTCAGCAAGTACCGTGATGACTACAAGATTTCGGACATCCTTGCCGGTAACGTTAGCGATTCCATTATGCAGAGGGCCCAGGGCGCACCGTTCGACGAGCGAATAGCCATAGTTGGCTTGCTGTTCGCAGCGCTATCGAAGGAAGTTCGCGATGTAATGGCATACGAGGAGGCCCTGAGGCTCGTACGCGACGACATCGTGGGGCTTAAGGCCAGCATCTTGGTTTCGGAGAATCCTGTGGAGCTTTTGGACTCCAGAATCGCGAAGGTCCGCGACCAATCGGGCATGATGGGGAAATGGACCCGCAACAAGGGAGACAAGAACGTCGTTAGGCGGGAGAGACTCGAGGCACTCTCTAAGGTGCGCGGTGCCGCTGCAAGGTATGCGTTATCGCAGGGTGCTGCTGGTGCTGTCGGTGCGGGCACAGCCAATGCCGGGAGCAACACGAGCGCAGATGTCAACGCTCAAACGGAACCGTCGTTTGGACAGAGCATCTTCGACAACATCAAACAAACCTTCAACGGCGAATGCTCGGAGCAGGCAGGCATGGTTGCTCCGGCGGTAGCCAAGATAGACAATTCCCTGACGTTTTTGGAGGATGCCTACGGCGAGGGCGAGGAAACCCTGGTGCTCACCACCAAGTTGTCGGCCGACCCAGTGTTCGTGAAGTTCATTGGTGAGCATGGCAGCGATAAGTTCTTGAAGAACAACGAGAAGCTGCTGTTCGAGGAGCGCAATCTCTCGCTTCTGAAGGAAGTCGAGGGTCTGTAGGATGGGCCTGAAGGTTGAAAGCTCTGGTTGGAGTTCGGGCTTTGGCAACTCCGACGGTGGCGACGCGGTCACGGGATACGGGGATACTGCGGGCAATTCGAGCCGTGGCAACTCCGACGGGAGCGCCGGCCATGGAAATTCTGGTCCAGAGCAGTTCTCAACCGAAGAGGAAAAGCAGCTTATAGCCCTTAAAATCGGGCTAACCGCCAAGATCATCGACCTTGCCAAGGCGCTCATCGTGGCCGACGCCCCGTTCATCTCGGCGGCGATAGGCCGGCTCGAAGTTGTCCCAAGCATCCTCACGTGCCCGTTTGCAACCGATGCTAGGTATCTGTACGTCGACATCGACAAGCTTCTCGACCAATATCTGGAAACCAGGGTCCCGCCCAAGGAAGACCTGCTGCATGTTCTTCTCCACTGCATATTCGTGCATCCGTTCGCGAGCGAGACCGTGCACAAGACTATGTGGAATCTGGCTTGCGACATCGTGGCGGAGCGCGCCGTGCTCGAGATTTGCGGCGCGCGCGAAGGCACGCGTGGTAGCGAGATCCTGAATGCCGTGCAACTGGTAAACCAGAGGGTCGAAGCCCCTGTTACGGCAGAGAAGGTTTACAGGGCGCTCAAGAGCGGAATCTTCAACGGGTACATTGGAAAGTGGCAGAAGATTTTCCCAGTCGACGACCACCAGAAATGGTATGTGGAGGGCAACCTCGAAGACATTGGAATGATGGGCCAGGACGGCGAGGGCGACGACGATGACGAGGGCTCTGAAGGCCCCGAAATTCCGGGCGACAGCGATGCATCTTCTGGTGATCGGGAGACTTCAGAAGAGGATGAGTCGAGCAGCGGCTCCGGGGACGAGGAAAGCCAAGAGGGCGATGACGAGAACTCTGGCGGTTCCGACGACTCCGAGGACGACCGCAGCGAAGACGATGGCAAGGGCCAGGGCGGAAACGGCGACGAGCAGGAATCTCAGAGTGGCGACTCCAATTCCTTCATGGATGCAAGGTCTGAATGGGAAGAGGTTTCCCGCAAGATTGGCATGGAAATTCAGATGAGCCAGGGCATAATGGCCAACCGCGTGGCGGAGCTTGGGGACGAGCTTGGCCAGAAGGACGCCTCGAAGGTCGATTACCGCGAGTTCCTGCGCCAGTTCGCCATTCCGGGCGAGGTCATGAGGCTGTCTGATGAGGAGTTCGACACCACTTTCTACACGTACGGGTTGTCGCTATACGGAAACCTTCCACTCATCGAGCCGCTGGAATACAGGGAGGAGAAGCGCATCCGCGAGTTCGTGGTTGTTATCGACACCTCGGGATCCGTTTACGGCGATATAGTGCGCAAGTTCGTGGAGACGACTTACGACGTGCTGAGCTCATCGGAGAACTTCTTCGGCAAGGTGAATCTCAGAATCATCCAGTGCGACGAGAAGGTTCAGCGTGACGATAAGATCGAAGACTTGCGCGAGCTCAACAAGTGGGTTGAGAACATGCATCTCAAGGGTTTCGGCGGCACTGACTTCAGGCCTGCCTTCGAATACGTCGACAAGCTCGTGGAGGAAGGGCAGTTCGAGAATCTGGGAGGTCTTATCTACTTCACCGATGGATGGGGAATCTACCCAGAGTGGACCCCGAAGTACAAGGTTGCCTTCGTGTTCTACGATGAGAATCACGATCCGCAGGGCGTTCCACCGTGGGCTTTGGAGGCCGTCATCACAGACGATATGGGCGATAAGGACGAGCGCAGGTAACGAGCGGCGAGCTCAGGTAGTTTGCGGCTTTTGATTTGTGATTTTCTCGGAACAGGTGCCTACGGCAATGCTGGTAGCCCAAGGATGGGTGGCGTTAACAGTACTGCACAGCCGCAAGTTGAAATTACCTGTGCTCAGCCAAGAGATTCCGAGTTTGAAAGGGAGCATATGCTATATGGACGGAAGGGCCGTTACGACTTTCAAGGAAGTTTTGGGCGAGCTTCACAAGGGGGAATCTGGATGCCTTATCGCCATTCAGCCGTATGTTGGCCAGATTGCTCCGGACGATGCTGTTAGTCTCCTCGATGCCGCTGCTGCATACTGCGATTACAAGGTGGTAGACGAGCTGTTCAAGATGTTCGGGAAGTTCGAGTTCGTGGCATCTGCGCTCTGCCATGCCATAGGCAAGGGCGATACCCAGATGGCGATTGACCTTGCAAAGCGCGGGGCAACCCTCGATCTCGAGCTAAACGACATGCAGATTCCGGGCGACACCGACCACGACAAGGCCAACAGGCGCACGCGGTATCTTGGCCGGTATCTCGCAGATGACACGTTCAAGTACATTGGGTCTGGCCGAGCGCTCACGTTCAATGCGGCCAATGTCTCGGGTTTCATATACAGATTGTGCAACACTCCCAGGAGCCACACGACCATAGTGGCTCTGGCTAACGAGGAGCTTCTCACGTCGCGCGACCTCAAGGGACTGTGCCTCTCCGCTGCATCGGAAGGCAAGTACGATCTCGCGCGCGAGCTTATCGGCATGGGGGCCCTCAACGGGTCGAAGGTGCTAATTGAGGTAAACCGACCGGGGGTTCCCAGGATGGTGCCAATCCAAGATGTCGAGGATTTGCTTTATCCGGGGTGCGACAGGGCTTGCGCGGAGTTCGTGTGCGGTTCTGTGCCGGACAGGGTGTCCGGGTGCTGGGCAAACGCGTACCTGTCGGAAGACCCCGAAACCGTGAGGGTTATGGTTCCGCACCTAAAGTCCGAGGATGTGCTGGACAAGGCATCTTTGATGGAGCTGCTGGCTCGTAACGACTACCGCGATGAACTGCAAACTGTTGCGGGATGGGATGGAGCTCTCACAGCCGAGAATCTGCAGCGCGCTATCGAGGCGGCATCCGATGCCGGGCATGTTGGAACTTCGGCATGGCTTCTGCAGAAAAAGCGCGAGCTTCCAGATGGCGGGGGATTTGACATCGACCTCTCGCTTTAGATTGCGGGCAGTGTGCGCTGACGCATCGTGTGCGCACTGGCAAATCTCGTTACCGGGCATTCGTTGGAAGTGGTTTATATTAAGCGAAGAATAAATCTTGCTTGCTGCTCGAAGAACGGCGGGGAAAGTTCCAGCCACCAGGGGAATTAGCTCCAAACAGCAGGCGAGTTAGCTCCAAGCAGCAAGGGAATTAATTCAACACAGCAAGGGAACAAATGGGATTTTCAGTATTTCAATCATATCTGGGCGATGTCCTGCATGCGATTTCACAGGCACTTTTGGCCCCAGACATCATCCTGCTCATCGCATTCATCGTATACGCCCTGTTCTGTATAGGGAGCGTGATAACCGAGGCTGTAACTGAGCGCAAGAACTTCAAGGTCAGCATGCCAAGGTTCGAGGCCGACCTGATGGGCGCCAGCGATAGCCAGATTCCAGAAGTGGTAGAGCGGTCCGGACTGCTCAACAGGCAGAAGATGGCGCTTCTCACTGTATATGACTACAGGGTCTTGCCCGGAGATGCGCTAATCGCCCTCATCAAGAGGCTCATGGCGGAGGAGGAATCGAACTACGACAAGATTGTCGGCCGCAATAACACGGCCGCAAAGATTGCCCCAATGCTCGGACTCATGGGCACCTTGATTCCGCTTGGGCCTGGTATTGGCGCTCTGAGCAGCGGGAACATCACTCAGCTTGGCAGCTCGCTGATCATCGCGTTTGACACCACGGTTGCTGGCCTTGCGGCAGCTGCGGTCTGCCTCGTAATAGCGAAGATCAGGCGCAATTGGTACGAGGACTATATGACGGCTCTGGACAGCAGCATGGCAACCATGCTGCAGAAGATCGAGACCATGCGCGAGTCCGGTCAGATTAAAACCGAGGAGCCCAGCGACTACTCGGGCATCTTCGCGGAGTCGCTCAAGAAGGACAAGAGGGAGAAGGCCGAACAGGGTGGACGCGCTGGACGTGCAGAAGACGATGCGCATGATTCGGACAACCACGGTCCTGCCCCGATACCTTCCAACAACCTTTCTCCCAGCGACCTTGATGCAAGGCAGTTCGAAGAAGGTGCCGACTAGCCATGGCCAGCTATTACGGTAATGGCGGTGGCTTTCGCAGGCGCCGCCGCGAAGAAGAAGACGTGGACCCATTGTCCACGGTTGCGAACATCAGCGATGCCATGCTGGTCTTCGCCTGCGGTTTGATGATTGCCCTTATAGTTGCCTGGAACGTGAACATCACGCCAACCGCACAGATCGAAGTGGATGAGTCGCAGTCCATCGAGCAAAATGAGCTTTTGGAAGAGCAGCTAAACGGCCAGGGCAACGAGTACGTGGAGCGCGGAACCGTGTACGAGGACCCGGCAACGGGGAAACTTTACCTGGTGGAGCCGGGCGACCAAGCGGGCGAGACGGGTCAGCCGGACTCGGCAACAGGCGGGCAAACATCCGGCGAATAGACATCACCTGATATTCCATAACGCAATGCAAATGGGGCGGCCATATAGCCGCCCCATTTAATTGATTCGCCTCACCACGCAACATGTTATTGCTGCTTGATGCAAGATACTATTGCGCCATCGTGGCGTGCGTTCAACGCTAATCTTCGAAGCCCCACATCCTGACTTCGGTTTCGAGGCGCACTCCGCTGTGCTCGAACACGGCGTCTTGAACATCGCGTATAACCTGCAGGACATCTTCTGCGGTGGCGCTCCCCGTATTCACCACGAATCCGCAGTGCTTGTTCGAAACCTGGGCGCCTCCAACCGTGTGTCCACGCAGGCCGGCATCTTGAATGAGCTTTCCTGCAAAGTATCCGGTCGGTCGCTTGAATGTGCTTCCGGCGCTGGCCATCTCCAATGGCTGCTTGCTTTCCCTGCGCTGCTTGAGGTCGTCCATCGTGGCGCGTATCTGCTCTGGGTCTCCGGGCTTTAGCGCGAGGGTTGCCGAAAGCACGATGTACCCCTCGTCCATCATCATGGAATGGCGGTATCCCCAGTTTGCCTCCTCAGCGCTCACGTCCACGATCTTGCCGTCAGGGGTTAGGCACGTTACCGAGTTGCACACGTCCTTGAACTCGACGTCGTAAGCACCGGCGTTCATGATCGCTGCCCCGCCGATCGAGCCCGGAATTCCACTTGCAAACTCATAGCCCGTAAGCCCAGCAGCCAAAGCTGCTTTCGCAACATCTTCGTTCGTGGCTCCTGCCTCGGCATGCACGTTGCACCCATCGACATCGATCTTGGCAAGCTGTTCTCCAAGCTCTATGACAACACCTGCTAGCCCCTTGTCCGAGACCAGGATGTTGCTGCCCTGGCCTATCACCCGGCATTCGGCACCAGCATGCTTGGCTGCCACGACGGCTGCCTCGATATCTTCGACGCTTCTTGGGATGACGAGGAAATCTACCGGCCCACCAACCTTGAACGTGGTGTGCTTTGCCATTGGCTCGTCTGCTAGGACCTGGCTTTTATCCAGCTTGCTGTAGAGCAGGTTTCCAAGTTCGAGCTTATCCATGCGGCGCCTTCCTATTGCGGTTTCGATGCCCTCTAATGGGTTCCAGTGCCCTCTAATGCTAAACCATGGGCGGCATGTCAAAGGCTTCAATTGCGACAAAGGGGATGGTTGTGCGTGTTTTAAAAAACCTATCGCTAGTTGGCGGATAACTTCCACATCACTCTAGTATGGTGGATTAAACTTTACTTGACACATTGTTATGTGCAACAACGCACCTGCCAAATCCTGACGAGTGCGCTAACAACCCAGTTCAAACATATGCGCGTCAGGCATCTTCATGCCTAGCCGGGCTTTCCGGTCGAGCCATCGTGAACTCGGCTGCAGCTCCGGCCGCCGCACGGTCTGGTTCCGATGGCCGCGATGAGACGACGGTTGCATCGAGCCGACGGCCGCATCGAGCCGGCGGCCGCAGCAAACGGACCGGCTTCGATGCGGCAGCTACTGGCCTGGGTTTCGTGGGAGAGAGACTACAGAGCACGGGAAGATTTCATGGTAGAGGCGCAGGCACAAGAACATCGCGGGCAATCGCAGCAGGACGGCAAGAAAGTAACCATCTGGAGCGCGTCATTCGTGGCGCTCATCATCGTGAATTTCTTAAGGATGATGGGGCAGGCCATATCGAGCACCGTCATCCCGCTTTACGCATATAGCCTTGGTGCAACTGCAGCGATCGTTGGCTTCGTCAGCGGCGTATTCGCCGTATCGGCCATAGTGGTCAGGCCTTTCGCCGGCCCTGCATTCGACAGCTATTCGAAGAAGAAGCTGTTCTTCATCTTCGGAGTCGTTCTGGCTGTGGCTGGCTACGCCTACACGTTCGCCTATTCGATTCCCATGATCATCGCCACCAGGCTGGTGCACGGCATCGGCATGGGGTGCACTGCGCCGCTCGGCCTCGCTCTTGCCAGCGACATCCTTCCGAAGGAGAAGATGGATAGTGGGATCAGCATCTACTCCATATCGCAATCCGCGGCCCTCGCGATTGGCCCTGCCTTTGGAATCTGGACCGTCTCGATGTGGGGATACGCCATTACGTTCATCATCATGGGCACATTCCTCGCCGCATGCGTGGTCGTTGTCTCGATATTCGTGAAGGAGCCCAAGGTCGACAGCAGGCCGCCGTACCAGCTGAAACTGAGCCGCGCGTTTGCCGGCAGGGCGATGGGAATGTCGATGGTGCTCATGTTCACCACGATTGCATTCTCGTGCACGGGTGCGTTCCTCGTGATCTACGGCCAGCTGATGAATGTCGACCAGATCGGACTGTTCTTCACGATCAACGCTGTTCTGCTCGTGGCAACGAGGCCGGTGTTCGGCAGGCTATCGGACAAATACGGGACGGTTAAGATCGTGGTCCCAACCATGATCGTGTTCGCTATCTCTTATGTGATCATTGCGGTTTCCACCAGCCTCCCGATGTTCATTCTGGCTGCCGTGGTGTCGGCATTTGGATTTGGAGCTTGCTCGCCATTGGTGCAGGCCACGATTTTCAAGTGCGTGCCATCGAGCCAAAGGGGGTCGGCCAGCAACACAACGTTTTTGTGGATGGACCTTGGAAACCTCATCGGTCCGTATATGGGAGGCATGGTCGTGGATATGCTGGTGCCCATGACTGGCAGCGAGGTAGCGGCGTATTCGGGCATGTGGTACATGATGATCATTCCCATCGCCATAGCTTTGGTTTTGTACCTAGCCCTTCAGCCCAAGGTGAGGCGGTGCCAGCGCGAGGCTGTGGAGGCAGATCGCGAGGCCGCAGGGCATGTTGCCGAGGCCGACATTGCCGGAGTTGTTGCCGAGGGCGGCGAACAGGCCGAAGGGATCGAGGAGGCCTCGCAGGTTGATGAGGCCTCGCAGGTTGATGAGGCCTCGCAGGTTGATGAGGCCTCGCAGGTTGATGAGGCCGCGCAGGTTGATGAGGCCGCGCAGGCCGCGCATGCCGAGGGTGCCGGGGCCAAAGTAGCGGAGCCCAGCGCCGAGGGTGTTGGAGAGGAAGACGAGTCGGGGAGCGAATATGAGCAGAAGTAGTTCGGCGCAGGGCCGTACGGTTAGTCAGAAGCGAGGCGGCAGCATCTGGACGGTGCAGTTCATTGCACTCATCGTGGTGAACTTCCTCATGACCACGGGACAGATGGTGGCAAACACCGTCGTGCCGCTCTACGCGTACGACCTTGGGGCATCGGCTGCCATCGTTGGCTTCATCTCCGGTGCATTCGCGGTAACGGCTCTCATCGTCAGGCCTTTCGCGGGCCCGGCGTTCGACTCCTTCTCCGAGAAGAAGCTCTTTGCCGGTGCCGTCCTGGTGCTGGCCTTTGCCTCGGTGTCCTATGGTTTCATGAACAGCGTCCCAGGCCTCATAGCATTCAGGTTCGTGCATGGTCTGGGCATGGGGTTCGCGGCACCTCTAGGCCTTGCTATAGCCAGCCAGTCGTTACCGCAGGACAAGATGAACTCCGGCATCGGTTACTACTCCATCGCGCAGGCTGCCGCCCAGGCTATCGGCCCTGCGGTTGGCATCTGGCTGTCGCGCCAGCTCGGATACACGCCAACGTTCCTGCTCACCGGGTTCTTCCTGCTGGGGTCCTTCGTGGTAATCATAATCTTCATTCGCGACCCGTTTACGGGGGAGCGTCCACCATATCAGCTAAAGCTAAGCCGCGCGTTTGCCAAGCAGGCCGTGGGCATCACAATCGTGCTCATGCTGATGTCGGTTGCCAATTGCTGCACGTCGGCTTTCATGGCGATTTATGGTGAGTTGCAGGGAGTTACCGACATCGGCCTGTACTTCACGGTCTATGCGATCGTCATGGTTGCAAGCAGGCCTTTTGCAGGCAGGCTGGCCGATAAATACGGCGCAAACAAGATACTGTATCCCGCCTTCATCATGTTCATAATTTCCTTCGTGCTGGTGGGGATGGCCCATTCGCTCCCGATGTTCCTGCTCGCCGCCGTGTTCGGTGCCCTGGGCTACGGAGTGGCTTCGCCCATTATGCAGGCTATCACGTTCAAGTGCGTGCCTTCTTCCAGACGCGGATCTGCCAGCAACACCAGCTTCATGGGATTCGACTTCGGGTTCCTCATCGGCCCGTTCATCGGAGGTGTCGTGGTGGACAACCTCACCCCGGCGCTTGGTTCCGAGGTTGCCGGCTACTCCTGGATGTGGATTGTCATGATCATCCCCATCGTTGCCGGCATGATTGCTTATCGTGCCCTCAAGGGGAGCATCTTGAAGTACGAGGCCGAGGTTGAGAAGCTGGAGGCCGAGGCCGCTTCTTCCGTGCTCGAGGTCGAAGATGATGTTGAATCCGAGGCGCTTGACGGTGTTGCAGCGGAACTCGTGAACAACGCCAGTGAGTCCGATGCGCTTACCGATGCTGATGTCGGTAAGGTCGAGGATGCAGCCGAAGCGAGCGACAAGGATGCAGCCGAAGCCAAAGCGAGCGGCAAGGATGCAGCCGAAGCCAAAGCGAGCGACAAGGATGCAGCCGAAGCGAGCGGCAAGGATGTTACGGAATAACCCTCGCTACCACAGAGCTTTCGCGAATCTGTCGAAAGCCTCGCGTCCCGCGTCGTCCCACTTGAACACCCCGGCATCTTCCAAAACCTTGGCGAACACCTGACCAATCTCGTCGCGCATTATCTGGTGGATGTTCTGCTGGTCCAGCTCTGGGTGACTGGCCATCACATCGCGGGCCCATTCTGCATGGGGTTTTGTCTCGTCGCTTGCGTCTAGGCTGGCACCGGACAGCATCGCTCTTTCCACCGCATCGATTTCGCGTTTAAGCCTTGGCGGGAGAATTGCCAGACCCATGCATTCGATGAGGCCGATGTTCTCCTTCTTGATGTGATGCAGCTCCTCGTGCGGGTGGAACACCCCGAGAGGATGCTCGCTGGAGGTGATGTTGCAGCGTAGCATGAGGTCCATCTGGTAAATCCCGTCGCGCTTGCGGGCTATGGGGGTGATGGTGTTGTGCCTGGTGCTGCCGGTGTGCGAGACAATCCCCACCGACTCGTCGTCGTAGTTCTTCCATATGTTGAGTATGAACTCCGCGGCGCCGGCAACCTGAACCCGGTCCTTTCCCGATAGCCGGATAACCGACATGGGCCATTTCACTATTGCAGCCTGCACGTCCGGGAATTGCGGCAGGTGGATCGAGCGGGCTGTATCGGCCTCCTCGATTGGGAACACGTGCTTTCCGCCCTGGAAGTGGTCGTGTGCTAGTATTGACCCTCCGACGATTGGAAGGTCGGCGTTTGAGCCGATGAAGTAGTGCGGGAATTGATCCACGAAGTCCAGCAGGCTGTTGAAGCATTGACGGTCGATGTGCATCGGCCTGTGATGCAGGCTCATGGCAATGCAATGCTCGTCGAAGTACGGGTGTGGAGAAAACTGGAAGCCCCACTCCTCGTCTCCAAGCTCTATCGGGACAATTCTGAGGTTGTGGCGTGCTGGATGCGCCCCATATGGCGAATCTGCAGGTCTACCGGCGTATCCCATATTCTCGACGCAAAGCTTACACGATGGGTACGACGAGTTTGGGTCGACCTTTGCCGCCTTGGCAATATCCCTCGGATCCTTCTCGGGCTTGGACAGGTTGATCGTTATCTCGAGCTTTCCCCATTTGGTCTCGGTGACCCATCCGATGTTCTTGGCAACCTCTGCGCGCCGGATGTAATCCACGTCGCCCGAAAGCCTGTAGAGGTAGTTGGTGGCCTCCTTGGGGCTGTGGACGTAGAGCTTGTGGAACTTGCGCGAGACTGCGGCCGGCCTTGGCATTAGGAGGCCCATGATGTAGGACGAGATTCCATCGTCGCCGTCTCCCGCCAAAGGTGCAACGCCGTTGTCTTTAGCGGTTTGAACGAGAACACCGAGTATCTCCTGAAAATCGGCCTCGTCATCTGAATGCGAGAAATCAGGCATGCAACCGGGTGCTCCAACGGCCCCGAGGATGGTGTTGTATGCCCATTCCTTGTCTTCTTGCTCTATCAGGCCATGTGCGATCGAATAGCTAACAAGCGATACTGCTGCCTGGTTTACATCCATCTTGCAACAGCTCCTTCTCTAGAAATCTTTATTGCTCTGCAGCTCTCGGGATCGAGAATCTGCTGCATGTGGTTTAAAAACGCGCTTACCTGCTCGACGGGCACGAACGCCTGCACGCTCCCGCCGAATCCTCCACCATGGATGCGGCATGCACCCATCGGGGCTCTCTTCGGGTCTCCCGCCAGGTCCTCCATCGGGCAATCGGCTGAGGGGTTGCCCAAGCGGCTGTCTGTGCGGCCGGCTGGAATACCCGGAATGTCTGGGCTGCCTGAGACGGCTGGGCGGTTTGGAGCCGCTGCTTCGCATTCGCATTCGCGCGAACGACCGTTCAGGTCGTTTTGCGCGTTGCTGAGTGAGCTGGAGAAAAACAAGTCTGTCATTGCGAGCACTGCCATAGGCGTTTGGTCGACGGCTCCCGGGCACAGGACATTGGCCAGGTATTGGGCAGACGACGCACCGGATCTTGCAGTTAGCTCTATGAACCTAGGCATGTCTCCGTATTCAAGCGCATCTACACGGGCTTCCACCAGATGGTTTTCGTTGTAATAGTGCATGGCTCTCATTGCGGCTCTGTCGCCCAGATGCTCTCGCACGTCGCCGATCTTGGAAAGGAATTCTCCCTCGTCAACCTGGCTGAGCATCTGCCTGCCAAGATAATGCGCAACATCGTACATGTCGGTTGCCACCTGCGTATAGGCGTCTTGGAACCTGCTGTGGTCACATTTCGTATCCAGCAGACAGATCGAATATCCGAGCTTCTCGAAATCGCAATCAATTCGCCTTATGGCCGGGTTTTGCGCATCCGCGAAGTCCATGGCAACGACGCCCCCTAGGGCAACGGCTGCCTGGTCCATGAGCCCGCAGGGCTTGCCGAAGTACTCGCGCTCCACTCGCTGAGCCATCTTGGCCAGCTCGAGTTTTGGAGTGCTTCCGGTGCCGAACAAGGTGTCGAGTCCAACTGCGAGAGCCAGCTCGAAGGCCGCCGATGATGAGAGACCTCCGCCCGATGGGATGTTGCTCGTGGCCTGGGCATCGAAGCCCGTCACCGGGATTCCAAGCTCTAGGCAACCGGCGACCACGCCTCTAACGAGCGCTACGGTGGTTCCGGTTTCTGCGGGCACTGGCTGTAGCATGCGTAGGGTGTCATGATTGCTGGCGCCGGCTGTTCCGGGCAGGTCGATCTCGACATCCTGGAAGCCCTTGCTTTTCAGGAGCGCTTTACCACCGCCGTTGGGGCGGAGAGCAATCTCGATTCCCTCGCATATCGTTGCGGTTAGCACCTTGCCGCCCTGGTGGTCGGTGTGGTTTCCCGCAAGCTCCGTGCGTCCTGGGGCAAAGGCCAGCACGCTCGGCTTAAAATCGCTGAAGCCGCTGAATCCACTGTCCTCGATGGAGTTGCCATCGCCGAAGCCGCAATGAAAGTTGCTGCTTCCGTCAAGCCCGCCAAACTCGCTGCTCTCACTCATTTACTGGGTCTTTCTCTCGAGCAACCTGTCCAGCGCGTTTTGGAAGCGTGCTCTCTGCTCTCCATCCCACTCTCCCATATCGTCGGAGGTGAGAAGCATGGACGCATACTGCGATGCGGTTTCGAGCATCAGGTCTTTCTGCGATTGCGAGAGCCTCACATCGTCGCGCAGGAACACCACGTCGGGGTCGTTTGCGAAGGCGCGGCCATCGAGAGGGGAGCGCGCCTTGGTGTCCATGATGCTGTTCTTGGTGCTCACGCGCTCCCTGTGCATGCCGCGCATGAACAGCTTGTCGTCCCAGTCGAGTCCAACATCGCAGCCGATGCGGCAGTATTCGAACTTCCCGAATGCCGAGCCCAGCGGAACCCCGCATCCAAGCAGCATGCAGTCTTCTCCAGCGGCATCGCGCAGAAGATCCACTGCATCTGCCATCAACTGGCCTCTGTTCTTGCCTCCGTGTGGAATCATGCATGCGGCATAGAGGAAGTCGAGCTTGAGCATCCTGAAGCCCCATTGGCGCGTGGCGGTTTCTATTACCTCGCGCACGTAGTTTCGAACGTCTGGGTTGAGGGTGTCCAGGGCAAGTCCGCCGCTCCATTGGCTTCCGGTTGTAGCTTCATTGCCGGCTTCGTCCAAGAGCATCCAGTCCGGGTGCATTTCGTGAAGCTTGGAGTCTCTCTCCGCAACGAAAGGAGCAAGCCATAGGCCGGGCACCATCTTCGACTGCGTGATCTTCTTGGCGATTGGCTCGAGACCAAACGGGAACTTCTTCCCATCTACATCCAGCCAATCTCCAACCTTGCAGTATCCGTCATCAATCTGAGACAGCTTGATCGCTCCACCGCAATCGAACCAATCGAGGGCCTCCACCTCTCCGTCGATGTCCTCAACGAGCTTGCCCTCGTCGATGTTCCCGTAGTGCCTATACCAGCTGGTGTACCCCACCAGCGGCTTGGCCGGACGAGCCTTCACGCCCATGAGCGAGAACCATTTGTCGTATGCTTCGTCCACGGTCCCGCTTACAAGCGCATAGCCGCACAGCGTAACCCGGTCTCCCGGCAGAAGGATGCGCCTGGGGCATTCGGTTTCGGCGGTAATCAAATCGTTCTCGGTTTCCGTGCGGATGAAAGTGAATCCCTGGCTTTCGTCCAGCGATCCAAGGAGCGTGATTTCCTCGCTGTCCTCGCGCCTGAAAGTGGCATAGGTGAAGCCATGCAGGTGCCCCGGCTTGCCATCGTAGCTAACGAATCTGTAATCTCCGCCGCCGTCGAGCACGAACTTGTCCACGATGGGAGGCAGCACGCCCCTCAAGCCCTTCATGCGGGCATCTATCGGGAGCTCGTCGGTGTCCGTCCAGGTTTGGTATCCGTTGAGTAGAACCTTGTCGCCCTTCTCGAACTCATGGTCGAAGAACACTATCAGAGAGTCGATCACGATAGAGACCCTCGGCTCCACGGTTATCTGCAGACGACCGCCTTCGTTGGAAATCTCGAAGGTGGCGTCTTCGGTGTAGTAGGAGTCGAAACCCACATGATCGATCGTGCGCGACATAACAGGCTGGTCGTCGAGCGAGCTACCCGGCCTCACCAATCTGAATATCACCCTGTAGGATGCTGGCTTCATGATGCTGCTCTCCTAACTGTTGGATTTGCATGCGCCTATGATCGGCGCCGTATTCGCTGAGCTTATGCTCGGCGCATGCTAGTCCTCGTTATCGGAGTTTTCCTGCGAGTTGTTTTCCTGGGATTCGGTTTTCGCGTCAACAGCAGCTGGCTTGTTGGCGTTGGCGGATTCCAGATCGTTTCCGATAACCTCGAAAACCTTCTTCTCATGATATCGCGTAAACACCAAACCGCCAGCCAAACAGAAAACTGCGGCAATGATTGCGGTGAGCCTGTAGCCCATTCCGCCGGTTCCAATCAGCGCGATGGAGGTGAACAGCAGCATCGACAGCGACTGGCCCAGCTTGAATGCGAAGGTGCGGGCGGCGTAGAACATGCCCTCGCGCTTCTCCCCGGTTTGCTTGGCGTCGGCCTCCGCGATGTCGGCAACCACTGCCTGGGGCAGGATCCCCAGAATCGCCATCGGGATCGCAGCCAGAACCGCGACGATAACTCCCCAAGCTATTCCCGGAATACCGAACATGCCCACAAACGACGTGACGGCAAATGCCAGCGTGAAGAATATGAATGCGAATACGACGAGCTTCTTCTTGCCAAGCTTCTTGGCGAGATTGTTCACCGGGGCGTAGAAGATGAGGCTCACCACGGTCATGATTGCGAACAGCGGGAACGTCATGGAGTCGTCGAGCCCCATTAGCTCGGTGATGTAGAACGGAAGTCCGGTTTGGAACATGGTGAGGGCGATCCAGTACAGGATGTCGGAGCATACGAAGGTGCGGAACTCCTTGTTCTTGAAGGTCTTACCAAGGCTCCTGACGGCACCAGTGGTGGAAGGCGTGGTTACCGCGTACTCCTTCTCCTTGATTGCAAACGACGGGATGAGCATGCAGATAACGGCCACGGTGGCAAGTATCGCGATCGTAACCCTGAAGCTCATGACCGGGCCCATGCTGGGCTCGAAAATCCCGGCGACGGCGGTGACCATGTAGGCAAATGCGGTTCCGAAGAAGTAGGTGACCGAGATGAAGGTCGATACGTTGATCCTGAGCTTCTGGGTGCGCCCAAGCTCGGGGATGAGAGCGTTGTAGGGTGTGCAATAGCATGTCATGCACAGGTAGAACAGCAGCACCATCACGAACAGGAACACATTGTTGATGATGCTCTCCCCATTAACCGGCGAGCAGAACACCAGCACGGTGGCCACGCCGAATGGTATGGCTGCGTAGCGCAGGAACGGTACCCTGCGTCCCAGACGGTGCTTGCAACGGTCTGACAAAGAGGCGATCAGCGGGTCGGTGAAGGCATCGAAGATACGTCCCGATGCCGTGATGATTCCGATGATGGTGATTCCGAAGAACACCGCGCCTTGGGTAATGAAAATCTGCTGGCCCTGCGACAGCAGCGTCTCTCCCGGCTGATAGAAGTACACCAGCCAGTTGGAGATGATTCCAGAGAGCATCGACCAACCAAGCTGGCCGATAGCGAACAGCCAGAGGATTTTGTTGCTTGCGAGCTTCTTGCCGTTGCTATCCGTGGCTTCGCCCTGAACCACTTCGGAGGTAGCAGAATTTTCCACCATCGCTTAAAAGCCTCACTTCCCGTGTAAAATGAAGAACAAAAGGTAACGTTTTGTTGCAAAGCATACGTTTGGTAACGTGGAATTTATTGACGGAATGCCAACGATTTCGTTACGGAACAGCCGTTGCGAAAATAGCGCTGCAATAGCTTAATCGAGAATCACCGACAGTGAGGTACCAGAATGCGCATAAATGTTGACCAAGCAGCCGTAATATTCGGCAACGTAATGGATGCCGCCACGTACCGCAAGGCATGCGACAACAAGAACAAATTCGTGAAGAAGTTCGGTGACGACACTAGGTCGACGTTCCACATAAAGGCAGTGGATGCTCCCGTGATCGGACCGCGTTTTGGGACCAGACTAGTGGTGCCGGCAGACGAGGGAGAAGGGGAATTCGACATCTATGCCGACGCTGCATCTCAGCCTGTGCCTCCTAAGACCCCGCGTGCGTTCGAAGATGCCGATGGGAAGCCTGTGGTCATAGGCAACATCCGCATGGGCTACGGTCACTACAGGATCGCTATGGCAATGGCATCCGCCGCGCACGCGATGGGGTTCACCCCGTATTGGTTCGACCTCTGCGGGTTCCCCACAACCACCTGCTCCAAGATCATCGAGTATCAAAACGACCTGTATTCGAAGGGCTCGAGGATAAGCCAGAAGTCCCAACTGTTCAACTCGGTTGTATGGGACCCGCTGAACTCCGAGGGCTTCCGCAAGCTCTCGTACAACTCGTCCGACCAGAAGGTCTCGGAGCTCATGGTTACCCCGTATCAGGACCTGCCAGAAGATGTTCCGTTCATCGGAACCCATGCCTGGCCCTCGCAGGCCGCGGTGCACGCCGGCCTTACCAATGTGGTGAATGCCATTCCCGACAACTGGCCCATGGCACTGCATTTGGCCGAGGGGTCGATTCACACCGTTCAAACTCCAAGCGCTTACCTTGGCTACAAGATGCTTCGCGGCATGGACAAGACCAAGATTTTGAAGCCCATGCCGCTGGGCTCCCTGGCTTACACCGGGCATTATGTTGATCACGAGATAGTGAGCAACATCGATGCCGATTGCGATAGGCGCGAGAACAGGGTTGCCACTGGAAAGCCCGTGCGCTATCTCCTCACCGTCGGAGGCGCAGGAGCGCAGCAGGACCTGTTCCGCAAGATAATCTCGCAGATCATGGTGAAGGTGGAGGAAGGCAACGCTGTGCTCATGATCAACTTCGGCGATCACAAGGACGTGTACGAGAGCCTGCTGCACCAGGTTCCCGTGCTGTACCAGGCCATCAACCATTTCGACGATTTCGACGAGGCCGCCCGCTTTGCAGAGGATGCGCTTGATGGAGACATCAAGGGTGCGCACGTGTTCTGCAGCAGCGACATCTTCTCCGCCGTGTACACCACCAACCTGCTCATGCGCTGCTGCGACATGCTTATAACCAAGCCGAGCGAGCTGTCGTTCTACCCGGTTCCAAAGATCATGATCAAGCATGTTGGAGGCCATGAGGCATGGGGTGCCGTCCGCGCTGCCGAGGTTGGAGATGGAACCTACGAGCTCTCCGATTCCGTTGAGATGGGGTCTTTCATCGAGGCTGTCCAGGCAGAGCGTAGTTTGATCGTAGACATGTGCGACCAGATTAGAAGCGCCAACGAGCAGGGAATCTACAATGGCGCCTACAACGTGGTTGGGATGGCTGCTACCACGATGTAGCCCCAGATAGACCGCTACTGCTCTGCAGAATCAAGCGGACCGCAACGCGATGCAGCCCCAAATTGGCTGCTGTCGCGATGTTGGTTGGTTGCTAGCTATCACAAAGATAAAAATCGTCCCCGTAGGCCTTGTGGCTTGCGGGGACGATTTGTTTACGCGGTTTGCTCTTGGCGCTCAAGCTGCTTTCCATGCGGCCTGGTCGGGTACTTGCACTTGGCTCGCCTTTAAGCCTCGAACGAAGTTCTTCCGTCGTTACCGAGGATCATCGCCATGTCTGCAACAACGATGGTGGTTCCCTCCATCTCGGCATTCTTCTTCCAATAGCCCTCGAGCGGCTTGCCCAGCGGGACATCCTGCTCGATCTGCATCTTGCGAATCTCCTTGCCGTCAACATCGCGGGCGCAGTCTATTGCGTTAGCTACTGCGTAAGCCGCAGCGTTTCCTGCCGCCTGGCCCATGGTCATGCTGGTGGCGATCACTCGAACTCCTCCAACTGCATGCCAATCTGCGGATAGGTCTCTTCCGGCTGCGAATAGGTTGTCCACTCCCTTGGCGATAAGGCAGCGCATGGGAATCTCGCAGAACGTGCGCGGGTTCTGTCTCACCTCATAGCCTCCCATCGGGGCAAACGGGTGCATCTTGATGTTGTCTGCATCCTGCTCCGGACGGCAGATTGCGTTGTCCACCTCATAGGGGGAGTGATAATGGCGCATCGCGCACTCGGTCACGCAGGTTGGATGGTGAGAATCCAACGGCTCACCGTAGATAACCACGCCATCTTCGAACGTGCGTGCCGAGCAGATGTCCTCGGAGGTGAGCACGTACTCTCCAACAATCCTGCGTCCCTCGCGGGTGCCGATCTGGTCGCCCAGATGCTCGACCTTGGCCTTCTCGAACCCCGGCACGTACTTGCGCAGGAACTGCGTGAACAGCATGGCCTTCCTGTGCTGGTCCACAATCTGCCTGGTAACGTTCTCGGGGTTGTCGTTCTCGCAGTAGTAGCTGTTGGTGCAGTCGAGGTTAACGTCCATGCACTCTTCGCTGAAGTCGCCGACGATGGGGTAGATCAGGCTTCCCGGTGCCAACATTTCGGGAATGAAGCCGTCTTCGATTGCCTGCAGCTGCTTGTACTGAAGGAACATCGGGCGCTTCTCGGGATCCTGGTCTTTGGTGTCGATGTAATACTGCTTCTCGGCTTCCTTGTATTCCTTCATATTCACGTATCCAAGGCGGAAACCCAGGGAAGACGACTCGTTGAGGCCAAGGAACTCGAAGCCTCCAACCTCGCATGGAACGTCGGCAGCTGCAGCCACGATTGCGTCACCCGTGCAGTCGATAACGTAGTTGGCCCTCACGATCATCATTCCGCCCACGGTATAGGCGATAACCTGTGTGATGCGGTTGTCTTCCACCGTGACGTCGGCTATATGGGCGCCGTAGATGAAGCGAACGCCCGATTGGATGAGGTAGCGCTCCAGCATGAGCTTCGCAGCCTCCGGCTCGATTGCAGGCAGGTGCGGGCGTATGATGGCATCTCCGGTCTCTGCCAGCTTCTCCACCCATTCCTTGCAGAATCCATCGACATGGCCGGCAATTCCAGTGATGTAACCGTTGGTTACTATTCCTCCCATGGACTCGCGTTTCTCCAGCAGCAGAACCCTTGCTCCCTGTCTTGCGGCGGTTACTGCTGCTGAGACTCCGGCTACTCCGCCTCCGCAAACCAGAACGTCCACGTTGTATTTGGTATTCACATTCATGATTGCTCCTCTCAGGGCTTATATACATGCATCTCAGATGGGTTTGAGTACCCATCTTCAAGCGTGGTAGCATCTGGCGAATTGGCGTTAAACCCCGGTGCGAATAGCACCATCCCCAGCCTGCTTGGTTGCTTTCTGTGTATATGATAGTCATCGGATGATAATCGTGTGAGATTCATTTGAATTAATGTCCGGTCCGATTTGTATCATTCTGATCAGTCGGATGGTGAAACCGTATTAGATGACGTGCTAACCTGCGAATCGTAAGAAGCTTGAATCGATAATTGCATGGATGATTTTGGGATATCGAATGCTTGCACCGGATAATATGGTTGTAGGTTGAAGGTCAAGTACCGAAGGCAAGTACTTCAAAGTGCGAGTGCAGACCAACGAAAACGAGCAGCGAATTCACGAAAGACGGGCAGAACAAGCTTGAGCAAAGCTTTCGCGCATGAGTTTGGGGGTAAAAATGGAGAGAAAATATCCGAACCTTTGCAAGCCGTTGAAGATCGGCAGGGTAACTTACAGAAACCGCATGTTCGCCGCTCCGATGGGCGGGACCGACATCGAAGATGATGGTTGCATAGGGCCAAAGTCCACCGCGTTCTATGAACTGCGAGCCAAAGGCGGCGCGGGGCTTGTAACCGTGAGCGAGATCATGGTCGACCCAGAGACGGACGGCTCGCATTCGTTCCGCCTGAACCCCGAGATTCTCAACTCTCTTGCATGCGCTACCTACACTGCCGATGCGGTGCGTCGCCATGGCGCCATCCCAGGCATCGAGCTGTCGCATTCTGGAATGTTTGCCGGAACCTACATGATTGATAAGAAGCGCCAGCACGAGATGCATCAGTGGGGTCCGAGCGACACGGTTCGCCCGGATGGCGTGGAGGTTCGAGGCCTCACGCCCGAGCTCATCGATCACATCATCGGTACCTACCAAACCTGTGCGGAGATGGCCAAGCGTGCCGGATTCGAACAGATTCTCATCCACGGCGGACACGGATGGCTCATCAACCAGTTCCTGTCTCCGTACTTCAATAAGCGCGCCGACGAGTGGGGAGGCAGCTTGGAGAACCGCTGCCGCTTCGCGATAAGCGTGCTAGATGCGGTCAGGAAGGTTGTGGGGCCTGGATTCCCCATAGAGT
>CADBOM010000024.1 GCA_902796325.1 uncultured Coriobacteriaceae bacterium | reverse complement strand
CTATGCGACTATGCGACTATGCGGCCACGCTATCCCGCCTATTGTTCCCGCTTGTTATTCAAAGAAGCGGTACCCCATCTCTCGCCACACTCAGTCACGCTGATAAATACCGCCGTTATACCGTCCACCGTTTCCTGTTATAGGTTTTGACGATAACAGAGCATCCGATGCCTGTTCTTCCGCCCTGCACTCCGAATCCATAGGCTTTTAACCAAGACAAACGAAGGCCCAATTGAAAAAGCGAGAGGTGGGATGACATGGTTGAGAAAACTTACGAGAGGGTGCCGGACACGATGCGCCCCGGTCAAGATGGCAACGGCAAAACCTCCATGGTTGCCGTAGCCAGGCGCGACGACGAAGCTGCGGTGGCCAGCAGATGCGGATCGGCCAGCTTCGACGATCTGAAGAGGTCGCACCCCTGCTTTGGAGACCATAGGGCAACAACCGGGCGCATACATCTTCCGGTGTGCGCCAAATGCAACATCGGGTGCCGCTTCTGCGAACGCGCCCTGAACGATGACGAGAACCGCCCTGGAGTGGCATCGAAGATTCTCTCTCCCGAGGAGGCGGTGGATGTTCTGGACAAGGCCATCGACATCTGCCCCGAGATAGCGGTTGCAGGCATAGCCGGACCAGGCGACTCTCTTGTTGGAGACAACACCATCGATACATTCAAGCTGGTGAAGGAGCGCCACCCAGAGCTGTTCAGGTGCATGAGCACGAATGGCCTTCTGCTAGCGGAGAAGGCAGACCAGATCCTCGAGGTTGGCATCGACTCCCTCACCGTTACCGTGAACGCCGTGGATCCCCAGATAGAGGCCAAGATCAACAGGGGAATTCACTATCACGGCAAATGGATCCCGGGTGTGGAGGGGGCGAAGATCCTCATCGCCAACCAGCTCGAGGGAATCAGCCGTCTTGCAGACGCTGGGGTCACGATAAAGGTCAACTTCGTGCTCATCCCGGGAGTGAACGACGAGCATGTGGCTAGCGTTGCCCGTGAAGTTGCCAGACGCGGAGCACGTATGTTCAACGTGATTCCATTGATCCCGCAAGGCGACTTCAAGGATGTGAAGGCCCCGGATTGCGGCGAGCTCATGTATGCAAGGCTTTGCGCCGAGCTCTACATCGACGTGTTCTGCCACTGCCAGCATTGCCGTGCCGATGCAATAGGCGTACCAGGTGGCAAGGACTACGGCGAGCAGCTGTATGGGGGCCGCATAGCATGCAAGGATACGTTCTCGCATGGCTGATTCGTATTTGAAAGCGAGGCCGAGAAGGCCGGGTAGTTCAGAGAAGCAAAGGCCCATTTAAACGCTTTTAAACGGGCGGTTTCAGATAGGGAGAAAAACAGATGCCAACAGAAACGACAGCTGCCGATGGGGCAGTTTCGGCTATCCCGAAGACCACGACAACATATTCGGGGGTTCGAGAGAGCCGCGAGTTCAGGTACAACGACCTTGGATCCACCGGGGCAAAGGTTCACGCGGACTTCGAGAAGAAATGCTTGAAGAAAGCCGACCGCAGCTTTGCCCAGGGGCTCCAATGCCAGCAGATCAACAGCATGGCAGCGTTGATGTCGCTCGAAGATTCCGTATTCATCGCGCACTCGCCTCAAGGCTGCGTTGGCTGCGCGGGCCTTGCAATCGACCAGTACAGGGTCGGGCAAGCCCACAGGGGCAGCAAGGTCATACGCACCCCGCGCGTGATAGTTAGCAACCTCGATGCCAAGAGCGTGGTGTTCGGTGGAGAGGCAAAGCTTAGGGAGGCCGTGAGCCTTGCCGTCGAGCGCTACAACCCAAAGCTGGTGTTCATCTTCACGTCTTGCGCCTCCGGGATCATCGGCGACGATGTGGACGCGATAACCGAGGACCTGCAATCCGAGTATCCCGACCAGGTAATCATCCCAATTCATTGCGAGGGCTTCAAATCGAAGGTCTGCGCGTCCGGATTCGATGCGGCGTTTATCTCCATAAGCAAGTACATTCTGGCCAAGGAGGAGAAGCCGCAGACGCAGGATGGGCTCGTCAACCTATTCGCCCCGGTATCGATAAGCTACCGCGACCAGCAGGAGATGGAGCGAATGCTGGGCCTTTTGGGGCTCACTGCAAACTACATACCTTTCTTCAGCTCGCTCGAGAAAATCCGCCGTATTCCCGCCGCCCAGGCATCGACTTCTATTTGCAAGGTGTTTGCCGACGAGTTCATGGCCCAGCTGGAACGTGACTACGGGATCCCGTACTCGCACACCGTGATGCCGATTGGAACCCGCAACACCGACATCTGGCTGCGTGGCATTGCCAAGACGGTTGGCAAGGAAGACCTTGCCGAGCAGATCATCGCCTCCGAGCACGAGAGGATAGACTCCAAGATCGCTGATATACGCAGCCGCCTGGAGGGCAAGCGGGTGTTCATCTGCGGCGGAACCGGAAGGTCGTTTGCAGCTGCGGCCCTAGTGGAGGACTTCGGGATGGAGCTGGTTGGGCTCGAGACCCCAACGTACGACGAGTACGCGCAAGATGACATCGAGTATCTCAACACCATCCACAAGGATTTCGTGGTGGACATAGCCAACATGCAGCCGTTCGAGCAGGCCAACCTGCTCAACCGCTTGAAGCCCGATGTCTTCATAGGAATTCCAACATGGGCGGCCAAGCTGGGCATTCCAACGACCCATGTGCTGGATATGAAGAGGCCAACCATGGGATACGACGGAATCGTGTACCTGGGCCGCAAGATGGCAGACCAGCTGAGCAACCCTGGCTTCAACGTTAAATTGTCCAAGCACATCAAGCTGCCGTACCGGGATAGCTGGTACGAGCAGGATCCGTTCAAGTACATCGTAGATTAGGAGGGCTATCATGCCAAAGGTTTGCGAGCTGCCACGAGGGGGCTGCGTTCTGGCTGGTGTCAATTCGGCGCTGTCGGCCCTCAATAGGGTATGCCCTATATTTCACTCGGGTCCGGGATGCTGCATGCAGTCCACGTATTCCGAGCAGTCCCTAGGTGGCAACAGGGACGCATCGTTTGTTAGCGGAGTATCTTTGCCATCGTCCAACATGCTTGAGCGCGAGGTGGTTTTCGGGGGAGAGAACAAGCTCCGCAGCACCATCAAGGGGGCGCTTGAGGTTATCGATGCCGATGCCTACTTCGTGCTCACCGGATGCACCGCCGGGATCATCGGCGACGACGTTACCGCGATAAGCGAAGAATTCCGCAGCGCCGGCAATCCGGTTTACCCCATAGAGACCCCGGGATTCTCCGGAGACAGCAACCTTGGCTACGAGGTTGCATGGAATGCCCTCATCGACCAGGTCGTAGACGGGAACGTGGAGAAGGATCCCAAGCTGGTCAATCTCTTCGGAATCGTCCCATTCCACGACCCGTTTTGGTCGGGCAACCTCGAGGAACTCACGCGCATCCTCGAGCGTTTGGGGCTTCGCGTTAACACCTTCTATACCCGGCATCAGGGAATAGAAGACGTTAGGAAGTCCGGAGCCGCTGCGCTCAACATCATCGTGAGTCCCTGGCTTTTCAAGGG
>CADBOM010000023.1 GCA_902796325.1 uncultured Coriobacteriaceae bacterium | reverse complement strand
CTTGGAATCTAGGGGTTCGTATGTCACAGAATATATCCGGCATGAGCAATGCCGAGACTCTTAGCGTATTGCAGAAAAAATACGACCAGCTTAGAGCCAACATCGCCGAGATGGGGAGTATAGCAATCGCGTTTTCGGGCGGTGTGGATTCCACGCTTTTGCTCAAGGTTGCCCACGAGGAGCTGGGCAGCAACGCGATTGCCATAACCGCCAGGTCGTGCTCGTTCCCAGCTAGGGAGCTAAACGAGGCCATCGAATTCTGCGAGGAAGAGGGAATCGAGCAGATTATCGTCGACAGCGAGGAGCTGGAAATCGACGGTTTTGCCCAAAACCCTCCCAACAGATGCTATCTTTGCAAGCGCGAGTTGCTGGGAAAGATCAATGACATCGCAAACGAGCGCGGAATAGCCGTTGTAGCGGAAGGATCGAACACAGACGATTTGGGAGATTATCGGCCTGGCAGAGCTGCTGTTGAGGAGATGGGTGTCAGAAGCCCTCTCCTGGAAGTTGGGCTTGGCAAAGACGATATCCGCGTGATTTCGCTTTCGCTTGGCTTGGAAACATGGGACAAGCCATCGTTTGCATGCCTTACCAGCCGATTCCCATATGGGGAAACCATCACCCGCGAGAAGCTTGCAATGGTTGACCAGGCAGAGCAGATGCTCTTGGATGCAGGCTTTGAGCAGGTGAGGGTTAGAATGCATGGGGCAATGGCCCGAATAGAGGTTCCAGCAGACGAGCTGGAAGATTTGTTCGAGCTAAGCCGAACCACGGATTTCGTGGCCAAGATGCACGAGCTAGGGTTCAATTATGTGGCGATGGACTTGGATGGATACCGCACCGGTAGCATGAATGAAACGCTCAAGACCGAGTAGCAAGTGTCAATAAAACTGAGTGCAGCTACCATCATACTAATCAACGAAAAAGGGGTCGTCTTCTAATGATGAAGACGACCCCTCCGAACGTTCTCTGAAGTTTCCGTTCTAATAGCCAGATACGCCGCTCGATGGTCTCGGCCGATGTATTTGGCCGATGTTCTTCCCAAACGCGACCAACTTTGGCTGTGAGTTTGCGAAAACTCTAATCCGTGAAGTAGCTCACACCACCTTCGATGAGCGGCTGATACGACAGATCCGGGATGTTCTGGTACAGGCCATTGGCGCTGCGCTCGGTATGTCCCATCTTTCCAAGAACCCTTCCGTCGGGGCTGGTGATTCCCTCGATTGAGAGAAGCGACCCATTTGGATTCACATCCATGTCCATCGAGGGCATGCCATCGATGCCAACGTACTGGGTTGCAATCTGCCCGTTTGCCACAAGCTCATCGAGCACCTTCTGCGGGGCAACGAATCTGCCCTCGCCATGGCTTATCGGCATCGTGTGAATGTCGCCCACGTTGCAGTGGTTGAACCAAGGCGAAAGCGTGGATGCCACGCGCGTGCGCACGATGCGGCTCTGATGCCTGCCAATGGTGTTGAAAGTGAGGGTCGGGCAATTGGCATCCATTGGTTTTATGTCTCCAAACGGAACCAAACCCAGCTTCACGAGAGCCTGGAATCCATTGCAGATTCCCAAGATCAATCCATCGCGTTCGTTCAGGAGCCTGCGCACAGCCTCTGTAACCGCAGGAGCACGGAAGAACGCGGTGATGAACTTGGCGGAGCCGTCGGGCTCGTCTCCTCCGGAGAAGCCACCCGGAATCATGATGATCTGGCTGTTGTCGATGTATTCCACGAGCTTCTGCGTGCTTTGCGCAACGGCTTCGGGGCTCAGGTTGTTGATCACGAACGTCGTGGCTTTGGCGCCAGCACGCTCGAATGCGCGCGCCGAGTCGTAATCTCACTTGTTGCCTGGGAACACGGGGATTATTACACGCTGCTTGGCGATTGTTCCATCGTAGACGAGCGGAAGCTTCTTGTCGTAGGAGATGGCCTCCACCTTCTCGCCCTTGGCACGATAGGGGAACACTGGCTCTAGCTTTTCCTCCCATGCCTCTTCGAGCTCGGCAAGGTCGATGGTCTCTCCAGCGGCACTGAACGTGTAGCTCTCAACCGTAGTGCCAAGGAACGTCACGGTTAGATCGTCTGTGGATGCCGGTACCTCGGCATCTGCGGCAAGCTCTACCAGCATGGTTCCATATGCGGGAGTGAAGAACGTGTCCACATCCACGTCGTCGTTGATCTTCAGGCCAATGCGGTTGCCCAAAGTCATCTTGAACAGGGCATCTGCCGCGCATCCATAACCAGGGGTCGAAACAGACAGGGCCTTGCCGCTGGCAATGAGATCCTCCACGAGGTCGAACACGTCCAGCAGGCCCTTGGTTTCGGGGGTTAGCCTATCGTTTCCATAGAACGGGTGGATGCAGAGGACCTTACTGCCGGCCTTCTTGAATTCGGGCGAGGTAATGCGGTCGAGCGATCCAACTCCGGTTGCGAAGCTCACGAGAGTTGGCGGCACGTCGAGGTTTTCGAACGAGCCAGACATGGAGTCCTTGCCGCCGATTGCCCCAACGCCGAGGTTTACCTGCGCCATCAGGGCACCAAGAACCGCTCCGGCTGGTTTGCCCCAACGCTCGGGCTCGTCGCGGAGCTTTTCGAAGTACTCCTGGAAGGTAAGATACAGGTTCCTGTGCTCGAAGCCTGCCGCGACCATCTTGGCCACGCTCTCCACAACGGAAAGATATGCGCCGGTAAACTGGTTCTTTTCCATGATGTAGGGGTTGAAGCCCCATGCCATTCCGCTAACTGTTGTAGTCTCGCCATCGACCGGGAGCTTTGCCGCCATGGCCATGCTGGGGGTCATCTGGTATTTGCCGCCAAACGGCATGAGCACGGTGGCTGCACCAATTGTGGAATCGAAGCGGTCTACCAAGCCACGCTTGCAGCAGGTGTTGAGATCGGTTTCGAGGCTGAACATGCGCTCCTTGAAGGTGTTGCCGTCCCAGCTGGGTGCATAGGGTTCGGCTGCCTCGATGTGAACCTTCATCTGCTTGGGAGCACCATTCGATGCCAGGAACTCGCGGCTAACATCAACGATGGCGTCGCCGTTCCAGAAGATGCGCACACGCTCATCGTCGGTAACCGTGGCCACCGGGGTTGCCTCTAGGTTCTCCTCGTGCGCGTATCCGATGAACTCATCCACATCGGCCGCGGCAACTGCGCAAGCCATGCGCTCCTGGCTCTCCGAAATCGCAAGTTCGGTGCCGTCGAGACCGTCGTATTTCTTGGGTACCTTGTTGAGGTTGATGCTGAGGCCGTCGGCAAGCTCTCCGATTGCAACCGAAACACCGCCTGCGCCAAAGTCGTTGCAGCGCTTGATGAGGCGGCAGGCATCCTTGCGCCTGAACAGCCTCTGCAGCTTGCGCTCAACTGGCGCATTTCCTTTCTGTACCTCTGCGCCGCACTCCTCGAGGCTCTCCATGTTGTGAGCCTTGGAAGATCCGGTGGCTCCGCCAATGCCATCGCGTCCGGTGCGTCCGCCGAGGAGAATGATTACATCTCCGGGAGCTGGGGTCTCACGACGCACGTGATCGGCCGGGGTGGCCGCCACAACCGCGCCGATTTCCATGCGCTTTGCAGCATAGCCCGGATGGTACAGCTCGTCGACCTGCCCGGTAGCAAGGCCAATTTGGTTACCGTAAGATGAGTAGCCTGCTGCGGCCGTGGTAACGAGCTTGCGCTGGGGCAGCTTGCCCGGGATGGTCTCAGACACGGGAGCTAGCGGATTTGCTGCGCCCGTTACACGCATGGCCTGGTACACGTAGCTGCGTCCCGAGAGCGGGTCGCGAATAGCACCGCCAATGCAGGTTGCAGCGCCTCCGAACGGCTCGATTTCCGTTGGGTGGTTGTGGGTCTCGTTCTTGAAAAGGAACAGCCAGTCCTGCTGCTCTCCATCAACGTCGCACTTGATTTTCACAGTGCATGCGTTGATCTCCTCGGATTCGTCCTGGTTCTTCAGAATTCCCTTGGATTTAAGGTACTTGGCGCCGATTGTGCCCATGTCCATGAGGCACACGGGCTTCTCGTCGCGCCCCAGCTCGTGGCGAATCTGCATGTACTCGTCGAAGGCCTGCTGAACAACCGCGTCGTCGATCTGAATGTCGGTTAGTTGGGTGCCAAACGTGGTGTGCCTGCAGTGATCCGACCAGTAGGTGTCGATCATCTTGATTTCCGTGATCGTTGGGTTGCGCTTCTCACCAGTGAAGTACTGCTGGCAAAACTCGATGTCGGCAAGGTCCATGGCAAGGCCGCGTTGATCGATGAACTGCTGCAGCTCGTCTGCGCTCATCTCGTTGAACCCATCGAGAATCTCGACCGGCTTTGGCTCTGGATAAGATGTCTTGAGCGTGCTCACCGTATCGAGCGAGGCTTCGCGGGACTCCACGGGGTTGATCACGTAGTTCTTCACGGCCTCCACATCTTCGTCGGACAGGTTTCCGCAAAGATAGTAGACCTTGGCGTTCTTCACGTCCGGACGCTCTCCTTGGCTGATGAGCTGGATGCACTCGCTAGCAGAGTCCGAGCGCTGGTCAAACTGGCCGGGAAGAGGCTCCACGGCAAACACCTTGGCGCCATCTGCTTCTGGCAACTCGTTGTACGTGACATCGCTCTGCGGCTCGCTGAACACAGTGGGAATGCAGCGATCGAACAGCTCGTCGTCTATGCCCTCCACGTCGTAGCGGTTCAGCAGTCTGAGTTTCTCGAGACCCTCGATGCCCAGTATCATGCGCAGTTCGTTTTCGAGCTGCTTAGCCTCAACATCGAATCCGGGCTTCTTCTCAACGTAAATGCGGGAAACCATGAAATCCCAGCCTTCCTATCCGAAACCGGCCCAATACCCAATACATATATATCTTGCATATCGCATAACACTGCGAATGCTGCGAAGACCATGCATCAAGGCAGCGGCAAACATGCATTCGCCGCGCTTGAAGCAAATCGCTCAAGCTAATTATAGATTGGGACTGTTGCGAATTCGCGACGCATTCTAGCAAGAAGGCGATTGCCGCAGATCCGAGCACT
>CADBOM010000022.1 GCA_902796325.1 uncultured Coriobacteriaceae bacterium | reverse complement strand
GGTTCCGGACAAGGACATCGAGAATATCGAGCTATTGAAAAACATGCGCTCAAAGCATCTTTGATGCTTCGGGCGCATGAGGCTTATTGGCTGTCGTATAAGGCTATGTGCTGGATTCCGTAGTGGCCGGCGAGTTGATCGTTGGAATCCGTCGGGTTTGCTCGCTGTGATCCGCAGAGACTACCTGTTGGAATCCTGGCTGGACAGATCGACGTCGAAGTCCGTGTGCATGCAAATCGGCGTATCCGGTACTTCTATTCCAAGAGCTTCGGAAGCCATTACCCTGAGCTCCTGAATCGTTTCGCTGTAGCATGCCAGAGCATCTATCCATCTGCGCAGGCAATGGCGTCCCTTATCGGTGAGCTCGAACATGCGCTTGGCTGATCCCGAATCTGGGGTGTCCCATGAAGAGGTTACGAACTCCTGCTCCTCCAAACGCTTGAGCGTTCTATATATACCGGCAGCGTCTGGCTTCTTTCCGCCAAACATCGGGGAGTTTGCTGCAAGCTTCACGATTCTGTACCCGTGCAGCGGCGTTCCGGCTTCTGCAAGTATCGCGAGTATGGTTGGCTGAGACATCCTGCTAAGGCTCTTGCCCAGCTCTTCGCACTCCATCAACTCGTCTTCGTCTTTGGGATTGCATCCGCTCCACATAGATATCCGACCCCTGTTCGAAATTTCCGATAAATTTTTCCAAATAATAGCACGCATTTTCTAAGTACATGCTATTATTAGACCACGTCAAATATAAGAGCTGTTCCAAATCTGAGCCAATTTGAAATAGCGTTGACTACACGAAGAACCCGGACACGTCTACCCCTCCATCCTGGCCGTAGTGAGGGCGGATGTGCCCGGGTTCTATTTCGTTTAGCCATTTCATTCTAACCCAACTAGCCATCTAGCCTAGGCAGTCATCGCCGATTGATGCTTATTGTTAACCCGGGCCCGCTCCCTAATGCTGGTCAGGTGTCTGAAAACCCAAGTAACGGGCCAGTTCGAAAAACTATCGTCCCTTTGCGGCAACACAGCAAATTGAAGGCGGTAAACAAGCTCATCTTGGGTATTATTTCTAACTGTATGTTTGGATAACATCTCTAATTGGAGGATGGTTCCGAGATGTCTCTGATCGTGATGAAGTTCGGTGGCACATCCGTTGCCAATGAAGAACGGATCAGAAAGGTTGCGGACAGGCTCATCGAGCACAAGAAAGCTGGAGACCAGGTAATTGCCGTAGTCTCCGCGATGGGAAAGTCCACAGACGACTTTGTAAACCTTGCTCATAACATCAACCCCGACCCGCCAAGGCGCGAGATGGATGTGCTGATGTCTGCTGGAGAGCAGATTTCGATGGCAATCCTCGCCATGGCAGTTGAGGCCAAAGGCTACAAGGCGATGTCCTTTACGGGTTCGCAGGCCGGTATTGTTACCGACGTCGAGTATTCGAAGGCCAAGATCAGGGAAATCAAGGCCGACCGCATTTTCTATGCGCTGAACAAGGGCTACATAGTCATTGTTGCAGGATTCCAAGGGGTTACCAAGTCGGGAGATATCACCACGCTTGGCCGCGGCGGTTCCGATACCACGGCCGTTGCTGTTGCAGCTGCCACCGGCGCAGACCTCTGCGAGATATACACGGACGTCGAGGGCGTGTACACGGCGGACCCGCGCATTTGCCCGCGCGCCAAGAGGCTCGATGTCATCAATTACGAAGATATGCTGGAGCTGTCCGACAGCGGATCGGGAGTGCTTCAGTCGCGTTCTGTTGAATTTGCAAGGAACTTTGGCGTGGTGATTCATTGCCGCTCTGCATTCAGCGACAAACCCGGCACGCTGGTCAAGGAGGTATCGGATATGGAATCCGCAGTAATCACCGGAATCGCTTACGACAATTCCGAGGCAAAGGTCACCCTTCGAGACGTGCCTGATCGCCCGGGCATCGCGGCACAGCTGTTCGCATCCGTTGCCAGCGTTGGTGCAAATGTTGACATGATAGTGCAGAACGTGTCCGAGAACGGCATGACCGACATGTCGTTCACCACTCCTCTCAAAGACCTTCCTCTTGTGAAGGACCTGCTCGACAAGCTGGTGGCAGACCTCGGAGCCAGGAGCTACCTCATCGACAAGTCGATTTCGAAGATTTCCATCGTGGGTGCGGGTATGAAGACCAATCCGGGAATCGCCGCCAAGATGTTCAGCGTCCTTGCCGAGAACGGCATTAACATCACCTTGATCTCCACTTCGTCGATCAGACTCTCCGTGGTTATCGACGGAAGCCTTACCGAGAAGGCAGTGCAGTGCCTGCACACGGCATTCGGCCTAGATTCCGACACCGTGTTCGAGGAAACCCAGCTTTCCAGCGAAGAGCTGGCTGCCAAGGCCAAGAAGGGAAGATAGGCGCTGGAAGGTGTGCGCGGTGGCGAGGAAAGCTCGCCTCGGCACAACATGCTAAGTGCAATATGAATGTGGCGGCTGCGGAAACGTGGCCGCCATTTTATATTTCAAACACGCTAAAGTAGTAAAATCTCATAGCCTGTTTATAACGGTGGGCCCCATGGCCCTTTTAATAAGAATGCCGCAAGCTCATTGCGGCTAGACGAGAGGAAACCAATATGGCTTGGACCAAAGAGATGCCAGCGAACCCCGTGGTTGCAGTTTGCGGTGCAACCGGAGCAGTTGGACGAGAGTTCCTGAAGGTTCTCGAGCAGCGCAAGTTCCCCGCAAGCAAGTTCATCGCGCTTGCAAGCTCGAGGAGCGCGGGCAAGAAGCTGCCGTTCAATGGTGGCGAAATCGAGGTTCAGGAAATGACCCCCGAGTCCTTCGAGGGCGTGGACATTGCCCTGTTCTCGGCTGGTTCCTCCGTTTCGAAGGAAATGCGCCAGTACGTCGTCGATGCTGGTGCCGTCATGATCGACAACTCGTCGGCCTTCAGGATGGAGGAGGGCGTGCCTCTGGTAGTTCCCGAGGTAAATCCGCAGGATGCCTTCAAGCATAACGGCGTCATTGCCAATCCCAATTGCTCTACGATCGAGATGGTTGTGGCAATGAAGCCCCTCAACGACATCTCCAAGATCAAGAGAGTCGTTGTCTCCACCTACCAGGCCGCTTCTGGCGCAGGTGCCAAGGCCATGAAAGAGCTTTACGACCAGACCCGCCAGTTCCTAGACGGCGAGGAACTCACCATCAGCGCCTTCACGGACCAGATTGCCTTCAACACCATTCCCCACATCGATGTGTTCCTTGACGATGATTACACCAAGGAAGAGTGGAAGATGGTCGTGGAGACCAAGAAGATCTTCGGCGACAGCACCATCGAGGTTTCCCCGACTTGTGTGCGTGTTCCGGTGCTCCGCTGCCATGCTGAGTCTGTGAACCTCGAGTTTGAGGATGAGATTTCGATTGAAGATGCCCGCAAGGCGCTGGAGAATGGCCAGGGCGTCACGGTGATGGACGATCCCGCAAACAACGTGTACCCGATGCCCGGATTGCTGGCTGGTTCCGACGACGTTTACGTTGGAAGGCTCCGCAAGGATCCGACCGTTGCCCATGGCATCAACATGTGGCTGGTCATGGATCAGATTCGCAAGGGCGCAGCACTCAATGCCGTTCAGATTGCAGAGACCCTGCTCCCCAAAGCGTAAAGACTCGGCTCGACAATAGAATAAGCGCGGCTGCTGCGAATAGCGTGACCACAGTAGATGGCTCAGCTGCTGCGAATCGAAGGCACCTGCCTTGGCGTCCGACTAACCGGGCTCCAATGCGGGTGCCTTCTCTATTCTCGGTTCGGAAAACCCGCGTATGGGCGTAACTCGCTGCAACCAGTGGCAGGTAAATATTGAAAGAGCTTGATTTTATATTGCAAATAGATTTCTGTTTAATATAATTTAGACATCTAATAGACATAAATAAGATATACACTACCAAACACACTTCAAACGCAACAGGAACTGCAAAGTGATAAAGACTACTACCATCCGGATGGATGAAGACCTCAAGAAAGAGGCCGTGGAAAAACTAGAGGCGCTGGGTTTGAATTTCAATACCTTCGTCGTCATGGCTACGAAGCAATTGGTGGCTCAGAACAGGATTCCATTCGATTTGGTGGTTCCCAGTGCCGATGCAGGCGAAGACGGTAGTGGCAACGGGAAACGATCGTAGCCGATGTCGAGCGGGTGTGGTTAGCATGAGGTTCAGGAATATCTTCGCGCGAGCGGGCAGAAAACCCGATATCTATGTGAGGCGCCATAGGATCTTCGCGAAGAGAAGGTATTGCATAACCTCGAATCAAAGATGGTACTAGTTGAGTGATGCTGGCTGGATGGCTCTGGCTGGATGGCTCTGGCTGGTGATTTTCCATGCGACCTACAACGCTGTGTGAATTGTCTCGCCAAAACCACATCGTAGGATTCGTCCAAACCACGTTGTGCAAATGGTCGCCTAGGATGCGACGCCAAGACGGCGCATGTCGTCGTTGCTCCGTCGCTCGAATAAAAAACGGACCCCACTTGTTGAAAGCGGGGTCCGTTTGCTTGTAAGACCTTAAATCGCTACCTGCCAATTACTCCAGGCCGTCGATTTGCGATACGTCCTCATTCTGCTGTGCAACCTTGAGGTCGTGATCGCGAATGACGTTTCTTCTGATCTTGCCATTCACGGTCTTGGGCAGGGAATCCACGTAGTCGATGATTCTCGGGAACTTGTACGGTGCGGTTTCCTCCTTGCACCATTTCTGGAGCGACTTCGTGAGCTCGTCGGAGGGCTCGTAACCCTTGGCCAATACCACGGTTGCCTTTACCGCGAAGCCCCTGACTGGGTCGGGCACTCCGGTAACAGCGCACTCTGCAACCTCGTCGCGCTCCATCAAAACGCTCTCGATCTCGAAGGGCCCAATGCGGTATCCGCTCGATTTGATAACGTCGTCGTTGCGTCCCACGTACCAGAGGTAGCCGTCTTCGTCTTCCCAAGCAGTGTCACCGGTGTGGTACCAACCATTCTTCATTGCAAGGGCGGTGCGCTCCTCGTCGTGATGGTATTCCATCATGATTCCAGGAGGATTGCCGTTGAAGTTCTCCCATCCTGGATATTCGCCCATCTTGATGCAGATTTCTCCGGTGGTTCCAGCGGGCACCTTGTTGTCGTCCTCGTCGTGGATTTCGATCGTATACATGGGGTTTGGCCTGCCCATCGATCCCGGGCGCGGAACCATATTCACGAGATTAGCCACGGTAAGCGGGGTTTCGGTCTGTCCATATCCCTCATGAAGGGTAAGGCCGGTGTGCTCCTTCCACGAGTCGAACAGGTCGGGGTTAAGCGCCTCGCCTGCAGTGGTTGAGTAAACCAGGCTTGACAGATCGTAGGAATCGACTCCCTCCAGCATCATCATGCGGTACATGGTGCATGGTGCGCAAAGGGTGGTGATTTTATACTTCTCGATAAGGCTCAGTATCTCGGCGGGGTTAAACCTGTCGAAGTCGTAGGTCATAACGCAGGCTTCCATGAGCCATTGCCCATAGTACTTGCCCCATACGGCCTTGCCCCATCCGGTATCTGCGATGGTGAAGTGAATTCCACCGTCCGAAACCACGTTGTGCCAATACTTGGCCGTTGCAATGTGGGCAATTGCATAACCGCTGTTATGCATGACCATCTTGGGGTTTCCGGATGTGCCAGACGAGAAGTACATGAGGAATGGATCCTTGGCCAGGGTGTCCACCTTCTCGAAGTCGCTGGAGGCATTCAGCACCTCGGTGTTGAAATCGACCCAGCCCTCGCGCTCGATGGATGCCTTGCAAATGCCATCTGGGCCGCTCAGCACTGCACCGATGGTGGGGTCGTTGGGGTCTCCCAGCCCGCCTCCAGCGGGGTTGACGATGAAGCGCTCCTTCACGGTTCCGCATGCATCTACAACGTTATCAACGACATCTGGGATAAATCCGATCGACGTGCAGATGATGTAGTCGATGTGGCCGGCCTTCAACCTGTAGTCGAGGTCGTGCTCCTTCAACATGAACGTGGCTGGCACCATGACCGCTCCGAGTTTGTGCAGGGCGGTTGCGATGAACCAGAACTGATAGTGGCGGCGGACGATTACCATCACCATGTCGCCGCGCTTGACGCCGTGGCTTTTCAGCATGTTGGCGGTCTTATCTGACCAGTACTTCATGTCGGCGAAGGTGAAGATATGCTCTTCTCCCTCTGGATTGCACCAGACCATCGCCCTTCTGTCCGGGTCGTTCTCGGCAATGTCGTCAACGCAGTCGTATGCGAAGTTGAAGTGCTCGGGAACCTTTACCTTGAGATCTACCAGCACGCCGTCTTCGTTGTACTTTTCCTCGACATATCTCAAATTGATGTTTCTCATGAAAAAATTTCTCCCAAATCCTCGAAGCGCATAGCTACCCTACAGCAACGCTTCCGTTGTCGTTGATCCGCGGCTTTATGGGTTATGGGGGATTTCTGTAGCGGCTTTATTGACTCAGAACTCCCCTTAGGAAATGCTTGCTTCCTGAGGGTGAATGACAACCGCTAGGAAAATGCACGGCTCGCCGTCTATGGCGATCATTCCGTGACCTCTTCCGGAGTCGTAGAGCAGGGCATCGCCTTCGTGGAGAATCTCCACATGGTCTTCGTAGGCGAACTTCATGTGCCCTTTGAGGATGTAATCGAACTCCTGGCCCTCGTGCCTCGATAGATGTATTGGCTTGTCCTGCTCTTCTTCGAGATACGGGGCTGTTACCTTGAATGGCTCGCATAACTTGCCATCGAAATTGGGGGCGATGTGCAGATATTCGAACCCAGCGCGCCTCTTGATGGAGAGACCGCCTCCAGAACGAACCAGCGAATAACCCCTAAGATGCGGGTTCTCGCCCGTAAGGAGCTCAATCACATCGACGCCTAGCTTTGCAGCGCATTTGTATAGGAACGTGAACGAGAGGTCCTTCTCGCCAGACTCCTGGGCAAGATATTCCTCCACGCTTCTGCCCGTTGCCTCGGCCATGTCTTCTGGTGTTAGCTCGAGGTCCTCGCGAAGCGAGCGAATCCTAGATGCAACTTCTGCAATGTTTGGATCCATGTCTTCCTCCTTGTTGACTTAACCGTGCGGTCCCAGATTTATATGGTCTGGGCTTTTGTTGCCGCTCGGTTAACTCGTGATTATAGCAATGGCCATAGTTAAACGGCTGAAAGTTTGGTGCATGCAATCATGATTATTACGTAAGCGTTGGATATTCACCGATAAAAGTTGGGAATTGCTACTTCAGCGTGGCTGAGCCTCGTATTGTCCATCCCGTCAAACTGCTCTGTCAGCTGCCGGCCCAGCTTCGATGAGGCTGTTGCAACGAGCTGCATTCCTACCTCCATGGCATGGATCTTGTGGCATTAGTCTTGTGGCGTTGACAAAGAAAACCATGCCCCTTGTCTTTAGAAAATCCTAGTCACGCGTTAATAAGGGGTTTATTCTTGTATTTGGCAATTTCTACGCATGTAACGTATGCATGCGTTTTACTTGATGTGTCAAACCGATAAGAGCTTTTGCTTTCGCCTCGCAATTTGCACGATGCTTGCGTGGCGAGATTTGGAGATAGGTAAATATTGAATCCGGTAATCATCATTCCAACATATATTTGTGGTAAGCAGAGAAACCAGGGCGCGGGCCTGATCGAGACCTACGATCACATGACCCCTATTAACAAGCAGGGAGATTTGGTTAGGTGCCTGTCGTCTATGCGTGCGATGGAGAACAAGGCCCCCGTTGTTATCTTGGTGGTGGCAGAAGAAGGCCTCGAGAGAGAAGCCGTGCGCAAGGTGAGGTTCGAGGCGGGCCATTATGCCGGCGAGCTTGATATCACCGTAGTGGGCATCGCAGAGGAAAAGGTGCTCCATAGCAGGATGCTGCAGATCGGCGTCGGAGATTTTTCGAGCGGAATCTCCCTCAAGGGATATGGTTCCGTTAAGAATTTCGGGTTGGTATACGCGGCAACGATGGGCTACACGGAGGCCATATTCATCGACGACGACGAGGTTGTAGAGGATCCAGAGTTTCTGGACAAGGCATGCTATGGCCTGGGAATGCTCACCCAGAAGGATATCCCGATCCTCATCAAGACCGGGTATTTCGTGGATAGGAAGGGCCGCTACGGCGCTCAGCAAAAATCCAGATGGTATGACCGTTTCTGGAAGCAGGAGAAGCTTTTCAACGAATGGATGGACTCTGCGATAAACGGTCCAAGGCTAACGTCTTCCAACACCGCGTATGGCGGATGCCTGTCCTTGCACAGGGAAGCATTCAAGCGCGTGTCATTCGACCCTTGGATTCCGAGAGGGGAGGACCTGGACTTCCTCCTCAACGTTCGCATGTATGGGTCAGAGGTGTGGTTCGACAACATGTGGAACATCAGGCACATCAGGGGTGCTTCCACCAGAAACGAGGCGCGAAAATTCAGGCAGGACATGTACAGGTGGATGTACGAGAACAGAAAGCTCGAGTACTCTGCCACTCAGATTGACTTGCTGCAGATAAAGATGAGAACCCTCGAGCCTTATCCGGCGCCTTTCCTGGACTCGTCGATTAACAAGGACATGTTCATGACGGCCCTGCTTAGGTCTATCGGAAGGCGCGGCCAGCGCAAGGGCTATTTCGATGCCGCTTGGCACACCCGTAAGCAAGCTGCAGAATACGCAAAGGCCAATTGCTCCAACTATTTCAAGTTCCAAAGGCAGTGGCCCGAGGTTATCGCTTTGCTCGAAAACGACATTGCCCTCAAGGGAGTGTTCGAGAACGCTGTTGTAGACCCTATTTCCGACGATGTGGACTACGGCTCCTGGTACCAGAGACAAGATTCGGAAGATTCTCAAGCGGGGCAGGGGGACGCGATAGTTCGTGACGCTCAGCCCGCTCCATCGGCAAGCGAGCAAGCGGGAGCTGGAAACTCGGCTTTCGGAGACGTTTTGAAAGGATATGCGGAGCGTACCTCCCAGGGTCGAGATGCTGAAGAATTTGACATGCAGGGCAACGACGCCGCGCAACCGAGCCAGGCTGGCGAGATTATGGAGCCGGCCGGAAATGAGCCGATAAACAATGAGCCTACCGGCAACGTTGACGGCGGAAATATTGTCGATGCCAATATCAATGGCAGCGACGCCAATGCCAACATCGTCGGGAGCAACATCAACAACAGCGACGGCAATATAGGCGCGTAAAGCAGAGAAGACTAGCCATGAGCAACGCAGATAAACAGACAAGGGTGCCAAGAGGATACTTCTATAAGCGAAACTTCATTGTGTCGCTTGCGCTTGTCGTGGTGTTCGTGATCCTTACGGTTGTGGGATACCTCATCCTGAGCATGCCTCTCACCATTGTTGGCGCTGCAGGAGTGGGTGCGTGCGCTTTCTACATGGGCAGGTTTTCGAAGAGCCCGGATAGGATTGCCGCAGACCAAACCAACAGGGTGCTGGAACTTTCCAACGACACCTTGAAATTCATGCAGGAGGGCCTGAACCCGGAATCTGCAACCGAGGTATGCAATATTCTGCTTCCAGCGATGGATGCGGCATCGGTGGCGCTCTATGACGAGGACACGGTGCTGGGGCATGCTGGTTACGACGACCTGTGGGAAAACGGCGGTGACCCCATCAGGATCTCCTACGCCAAGAAGAGGTTTGAGAACGGAGCCAAATATGTCATAAGGGCCGAGGAGCTCGAAGATGACGAGATGCCCACGGAGATAAAGGCCAGCATCATCTCGCCTTTGAAAATTCAGGACAGAATCGTCGGCGCAATCAAGATCTACTACACCAAGGAGCAGCATATAGGGGAAACCCAGATAGCCACGTGCACCGGCTTTGCAATGCTGCTCTCCACCCAGCTTGCGCTTTCGGAGCTCGAGGAGAAGACCGAGCTCGCTGCGAAGATGGAGCTGAGGGCACTGCAGGCACAGATAAACCCGCACTTCCTCTTCAACACCATCAACACGATAGCCTCCATGATCAGAACCGACCCGCGTCAGGCAAGGATACTGCTGAGGGAGTTCGCGGTGTTCTATCGAAAGACCCTGGAGAACTCTCAAGACCTCATTACCCTGGAGCAAGAGCTAACGCAGACGATAAGGTACCTGGGGTTCGAGAAGGCCAGGTTTGGAGACGAGAGAATACAGCTCACCAAGGATGTGGAGCCGGGGTTGGATCAGCTGAAGGTTCCATCGTTTATCGTGCAGCCCATCGTGGAGAACGCGGTTGGCCATGCCATGAGGCCCGGAAGCACGCCTCTTCACATCGATGTATCCGCCAGGAGACAGGGAGACGATGTGGTTATCGCTATTGCCGACGACGGAGTTGGTATGGACACATCCCAGAAAGACGTGGCTGTCAAGCAGGGTAGGTCCCATGGAGCTGGAATAGCTCTCAAGAACGTGAACGACAGGCTCAAGGGATGTTTTGGAGAAGGGTCTGGAATAAGAATCGAATCTACTTTGGATGTTGGTACGACCGTGTACTTAACGCTTGCAAATGCTAAAGTAGATGAAACATCTGTGCAGGACGTGCCGGATCAGGCGGAAGACCAGGCGGCTGAGGCTGCCGGTAAAGACGATATGAAGATCCTGAGCGAGGCGCTGGAGGCGCAGATGCAGGAGAATAAGGAGGTAAAAGTTGATTAGAGCGATGATTGTCGACGATGAGGCGCCGGCAAGGTCCGAGCTTGAATACATGCTCAAGGAGACCGGGCAGGTTGAAGTGGTTTCCCAAGCAGCCGATGTGCGCGAGGCCATCGAGAACCTGAAAGACGCTGGATGCGATGTGATGTTCCTCGACATCAACATGCCAGGCGCTACCGGCCTTCAGCTTGCATCGGCCCTGAATAAGATTTCTCGCCCGCCAGCGGTGGTTTTCGTTACCGCATACAGCGAGCATGCAGTTGAGGCTTTCGGCGTTAACGCGGTGGATTACCTCGTGAAGCCAGTGGAGGAAGATCGACTCCGCCAGGCTATCGAGAAGGTTAAGAACCACGTTTCGATGGTTAACAAGAATTCGCCTGCAGAGAGAATTCCGGTTGAGAAGGGCGGAAAGAAGCTGCTCATCTCCACCGACAAGATTCTGTACATCATGGCCAAGGACGACTATTCGTACCTGCACACCGCAACCGACAGGTATCTGTCCACGGTGTCACTGGCACAGCTGGAGAGTAAGCTCGAACTTCACGGATTCTTCAGAGTTCACAGGGGATACCTGGTAAACCTTGCCTGCGTGGAGGAGGTTGCTCCTGTTAACGGAGGAACGCTGCTCTTGACCCTCACCGGCACCGATGTTCAGATTCCGGTTTCGAGAAGAAGGGTTTCGGCACTTAAGAAGGCGCTGGGACTCTAACGCCCTCTCCATGACTGTTGCGTAGCTGCTTTCTTCTTAGCTGCTGCCAGCCTGGAGTTTGGGATGGTTTGGTATATCACCGACTGTTTGGAATAAACGTCCATAAGAATTCAGGAGGTTTGCCATGGGACTGATAGGCAAGGCCAGCGACGCGTTCGATATGGCGGGCGATGTTTTCGATAAGGCCGAGGATGCCATGTCGAAGGCTGCGCATGCAGCGGAACGCACGGGAAAGTACGTCAAGCTCAAGGCTCAGATTGCAGAGCACAACAGGCGCAGGGATTTCGTGGTCAACGATATCGGCGAGTTTGCATTGGAGTCCGAGGACTTCAAACAGAAGCTTAAGGAGGAGAAGCCCGATTTGTTTGACGACCTCAGCCGTTTGGATAGGGAGAGCGAAGACCTGAAGAAGCAGGTCTACGACATCAAGCGCGAGGGCTTGTTCCCGGATGACGAGGATGATCCCGAGGTTAAGTAGATTTTGGAGCACCCACGATGCACTTGAGGCGCGTTGGATGATTGAAGTGCTTGTGGCACATGAAGCGCCATTAGATTAACGGCTCGCTGGGCATTGGCCCTGCGAGCCGTTTTTTGGCTCGAGGTTTGTTGCGGTTTTAGATTACGGACATGCGCCATACCCACTATGTGGAGGAAACCCGGCAGGTGAGAAGCGGGAGAGGCGAGATAAGCGGGGGGTGTTCCTATAGTTTTGTCAAGCGCAATTCCGCAATCGCTCGGCTAATTTTGGGCATGCTTCCGCAGGCCCCCTCTCCGAGGGGGCGTCCGCTCTTCTCCGATTTGGCATCGGCTACTCCGAGTACGGCACCCTGTCGCGCATGATCGCGTAGATAACCTTCAATCGCTTGCGCGCCGTCGCCTTGAGAGCCTCGCCGTGGCACATGCCCCGGTCCCTGCACCTCCTGTAGTAGTCGCCGAACCTGCCCTTGCTCCTGCACAGGGAGTTGCACGAGAAGATGAGCAGGTTCTTCAGCCGCTTGTTCCCCTGGCGGGAGGCCGTCACCGACGATATGGAGGTGCCCGATCGCCTGTTGCGCGGAGCGACCCCGCAGTACGACGCGAGGTGGTCGTGGTCGGGGAACTCGTCTATGTCGATCGATATCACGAGCTCGGACGCCGTCCTGGGGCCGATGCCGGGGACCGTCTGCAGGCAGCGGTATGTGTCGTCCCCCTCCAGCAGCCCCGCGATCTCGCCGTCGAGCCTCGCGGCCTCGCCCGTTGCGTCGGATATGCGCCTCGCGAGCATCCTGACCTGCGGGTTCTCGGCGGCGACCATCACCTCGGGAGGCCTTGTGCACGAACCGGCGGTCTCGAGCGCCGCCTCGAGCGAGCGCCTGGATACGCCCCGCGCGCACGCGGAAACCGAGGCGGCCCCCGCGTCGAGCATCGCCCAGGGCCCCCCGATCGCGGCCATGGCCGACAGCGTGGCCGCGTCGGACAGGTCGCACTCGGCCTCGAAGGCGGGGCAGGACTCGAGCAGGACGCTGCGCAGCCGGTTCTTGTCCCGCGTGGCGCACTCGACCGCGTAGTCCCTGGCGGCCGCCATGGCCCTGGCGGCGTCCCGCGCCTCGTCGGGCTCGGGCACGGGCAGCAGCGAGTCGGGGATCCCCATCGCGGTCTTGGCTATGACCAGGGCGTCCCTCTCGTCGGTCTTGGCGTCGCCGGCGAACATCCTCGCAGCCTGGTGCGCGGCTATCCCGGGCAGATAGGCGACCTCCAGGCCGGCGGACCTGGCCATGCGCAGCGGCAGCGCGCCGATGTTGCGCTTCTGGTCGACCACCACGAGCGTGCCCTCCGGCACCGAGGCGAACAGCTCGGCGAGCTCCCCCTCGTCGTTGGCGACCGGCCGGTTGGCCGCGACCTCGCCCTCGGGCGTGACCAGGCACGCCCAGTGCGATTTCTTCCCGACGTCCAACCCGAGCACGCTTTTGCCGTTCGTCCTGATCGCTGACATGGTATCCTCCGTATCGTCGGCCGGTCGGAGGCCATCCGCGCGACACCCACATTACCTGGCCGTGGCGCTTTCGAGGGAGCCCGGCAGTTTCCTATCAGTCGTCAAGATGGCATCGCCCCCGGTGGCAACACCCCCCGGGCCCTCTACGGGGCAGGGGCAGACGGCCATCCGAGGGCGACCTGACCGGCGGCCCCTCAGGGCTGTCTACATCCTAAGGGGTCCCCGGCTCCGAGCGCCGAGAGGTCTTATTCGGCGCAATTCAGACTGTAATGGG
>CADBOM010000021.1 GCA_902796325.1 uncultured Coriobacteriaceae bacterium | reverse complement strand
TCTGGAGTAGCTCGACTTCCCGCGCGATTTTCTACTTCTTGCTCTTGCCACGGGCAACTGCAACATACTCGTTCCAGATAGCGGCGGAATCCGGGTGTAGGTACCTGCGATTTTGGATTAGATGCTCGATGGTTGCCTTAAAGCAAGCCGAGAAAAGCCCCCGCAGGTCAACCTTCCCCACTAGCTCCCTAAGGCTATCGAGCGATTCGTATGTGCGCAGCGGCTCGATCATATCGGAAATGTAAACGATCATATCAACGTCGCTCATATCCACAGCACCGGAAGTGTGCCTGGCCACTGCCTGCAAAATCCTGTGGTCGATGCCAGGAAATCTTCTCTCCAGCGCCTTTGCACCCGTAATCGAGTGGAACAGAGCCTCCATATGCTCGTAGCCTTTGCCCAGCTCTATGCCCATCTCGACGGCTCTATCGAATACAGCTTGACCTCTGTAGCACTTGTCCCAATCGTGCACCAAACCCGCTCTCGTGCACAAGGACACGTCCGATCCGTAGAGCTGGGCCAGCTTCTTCGCAGTTCTGGAAACGCTGATGGAATGTGCAAACCGCTTTGGGGCGAGCCTCTCGCGCAGCTCCGTTGCGGCTTCCATCATGAATGCCGCATCTTCGGTAGATAACCCCTCCGAAAGCTCTTCTACAAGCTGCGCAATCGGGGTTTCAGGAATGTCGGTTGGTCTGAATATGAAGTTGTCGAAGTCTTTTATGACCTGCTCGGCGCCGTTTTTCGCATTTTTACCCTGCTCTGAGCCGCTTCCTGCGCTTGCGCTTTTACCCTGCTCTGAGCCGCTTCCTGCGCTTGCGCTTTTACCCTGCTCGGAAGCCTCGCTCTGCTTATCGTGCTTTCCTCGCTTATCGTGCTTACCGTGATCTTCGTGCTTTTCCTGCTCGTCTTTTTTTGCCATGGCTATAATTCGAACGCTTCTTTCAATCAATCGCAATCGTCAATGTAAAGTCTGTGGGATTTGATGTAGCTGGCAACCGATACCGGTGTCATATACGTGATCGACTTGCCGGCGCGAACCCTCTCGCGAAGGTCGGTGGACGAAATCGCAAGTCCGGGAACCTCGAAAAACGACACCCTGCCGCGCATTTCCGGGCTGTTCTCCACCTTCTCCTGCAGCTCGGAGTAGTCGTAGCCGGGTCGCGTGGCAGCCACGAAGTGCGCGAGCTTGATTATAAGGTCGGAGTTCTTCCACTTGAGCACGCTGATTATCGCGTCGGCTCCGGTGATGAAGAACAGCTCGGTTCCCTTTGGAACCTTCTGCTCCATCTCCTGCAAGGTGTCGGATGTGTACGTGATTCCGCCACGGTCGATTTCCATACGGCTCACGTCGAACATGGGGTTCTTGCGGGTGGCGATAACCACCATGTTGTAGCGGTCCTCGGCATCGCTCACGTGTCGATCGAGCTTGAACACCGGATTGCCGGTGGGCATGAATACCACGTAGTCGAGGTCGAACTGCTCTCTTGCCTGCTCGGCGCAGATGAGATGCCCGAAGTGAATGGGATCGAACGTTCCGCCCATGATGCCAAGGCGCATCGGGCGTGGATTCGTCTCTATCTCCCTGTCTATACGAGGTGAAATCAGCATCTTAGAAAACTACCATTTCGTCTCGGTGGATCACCACTTGGTCGGAAAGATCCTTAAGCTGCGGATCGTCAGCGATGGCACGGGAGTTCATGCCATGCACCTTCTCCACATCTTCGCAGCCCATTCGCGCCAGACCTCGGCCGATAACCATGTTGTCCGAATTGAGGATGTTCACGGAATCTCCCGGCTCGAATTCGCCGCTGACGCTCTTGATTCCAACGGGCAGAAGCGAGCTGCCATTATCCACCAGCGCGGTTGCCGCACCATCGTCAACCACAACGCTGCCCTTTGGCTTTGCTCCGAGGGCAATCCACAGCTTCTTGGCGTTTGCATGGTGGCTCTTGTCGTCGGAATCGAACAGGGTTCCAACATGCTCGTCGCCCAAAATCACGTCGTGGATCACGTTTGGCCTGCTGCCCTGGCAAATCACCATCGGGATGTTGGCGGCCATGAGCACCCTTGCAGCCTTGATCTTGGTGATCATTCCGCCGGAGCCATAGGCACTTCCAGCACCTCCAGCTGCCTTGTAGAGATCGTCCGTGAGGTCGCCAACGCGCTCCAGAAGCTCGGCATCCTCGGACGTGCGCGGATCTGCCGTGTAAAGTCCCTCGATGTCCGAGAGCAATATCACGAGGTCGGCATCTACAATCGCTGCAACAAGGGTTGCCAGCGTGTCGTTATCTCCGAACTTGATTTCGTCTACTGCCACGGTGTCGTTCTCGTTTACCAGAGGCACGATGCCAAGCTCGAGAAGCCTGGTCAGGGTGTCGCGAGCATGCAGGTACGATTCGCGTCCAGCGGTTTCGTATCTGGTTAGGAGAACCTGTGCCAGCTGTATCCCGTAGTGGTAGAACGCCTGATCGTATCTGCTGGCAAGCTCCACCTGCCCGATGGCTGCGGCAGCCTGCAGCGTTGGGATGTCCTTGGGCCTCTCGTTTATGCGAAGCCTTCTAAGCCCAACTCCGATGGCTCCCGAGGTAACCACCACGACTTCGATTCCCTTGTTGCGCAGCTCTTCGACCTGTCGAGCCAAATCGTAAAGAAACGCAACCTTTAGCCTGCGCTTCTCGTCGATTAGCGTAGAGGTTCCGATCTTTATTACCACGCGCTTGATGCCGTGCGGAGCCACTAGAGCCTGCTTGTTATCGCTGGCGCCGTTGCTGTTGCCGTTGCTGACACTGCCGCTGTTGCTGTTGTTCCCGCTATCCTTGGAACCCATTAGTCGACCCACTCCACTTCCGGAAGCTCTCCGTCGTCGTCGGACCATTCGGTGCTCTGATATTCGAACGACCTGCCCAAGATCCTAATCTCGTCGCCAGTTCTCGCACCGGTGTCGTGGAGGGCCTTGTCAACACCCATCCTATGCAGCCTGTGCTGCATGTGAATGATGGCCTCGTCGTTATCCCAATCGGTCTGAATGATAACACGCTCCACGGTCTTGCCCTCGACCCTGAACACTCCGCCGCCGAGATTATCGATGTGGTACCGCTGATTGCGCTCGTGGCGCTTGTGCTCCCACACCTGCTCGTACTGCACGTTCGCATTGTCTGGAACAGCCGACCTAAGCTCGTGCACCTTCTGGGCCACGGCGGCTATCAGGCTGGGAATTCCCTCTCCGGTGAGAGCGGACACCTTGAACACCTTGGCCGCCTGCACGCTATCGGCAAATTCATCTCCGCCCGCGCGCTCGATGGCATCCAGCCTTACCTGCTCCTCCAAGCGCTTTATATCGTCCTCGTGCCCGCGAACGTCGATCTTGTTCGCAACCACGATCTGCGGACGCTCGTACAGCTCCTCCGCGTAGAGCTTGAGCTCGTTGTTGATGATCTTGTAGTCCTCCACAGGGTCGCGCTGCTCGTACGATCCGGTCATGTCAACCACGTGGATGATAAGGGCCGTGCGCTCGATATGCTTTAGGAATTCATGGCCCAGGCCCTTGCCCGATGCCGCGCCCTCGATGAGTCCGGGCACGTCGGCCACGACGAAGCTGTAGTCGTCCGACCTCACCATTCCGAGGTTTGGGACCAAGGTTGTAAACGGGTAATCGGCGATCTTTGGCCTGGCAGCACTCATCTTGGCAATGATCGACGACTTGCCGGCACTTGGCATTCCAACGAGGGCAGCGTCTGCCATGAGCTTCATCTCAAGCTCGATCCAGCGCTCCTCGGCTGGCTCGCCCAGCTCGGCAAACGCAGGTGCCCTGCGGGTGGGGGTAACAAAATGGGTGTTGCCCAATCCGCCGTGCCCTCCCTCTGCAACCACGATTCTCTCGCCATGCTCGGTGAGGTCGGCAATCATGTTACCCGCTTGCTTGGTTGTCTCATCGTATTCGCGAACGATGGTCCCAAGCGGAACCTTGAGCACAAGGTCTTCGCCATCTGCGCCATTCATCTTGGAGCCCTTGCCATGGGTCCCGCGCTCGGCCTTGAAGTGGTGCTTGAATCTGTAATCGATTAGGGACGACACAGCGCGGTCTGCCACGAGGACAACGTCTCCGCCTTTGCCGCCATCTCCACCGTCTGGCCCACCCTTGGGCACATGGGCTTCCCTTCTAAACGACATGCATCCGGCTCCGCCATCGCCTGCCTTGACGTAAATATGGGATTGGTCTGTGAACAACTGGCCATCCTCCTAGAAATCTAACTGGACGAAATCACTGTACGGGTTCTCGATAAGAAGTGCGTTGATATTTGGCCGATTCGCAGCCGCAATCAATACACGAAAAGCCCAGCCTATGCGTGCTAAACGCCGCTAGGCTAGGCTCTCCGAATAATTCGAAATATTTTCGCGCTCTACCTAAAGCTTAAGCTTGCCAACGAGCTGGTTGGCCAAATTAAGCCTGCTCGGTCGGACGGACGTGAACCTCGCGCCTCTGACCCTTGGTAAAATCGACAACGCCATCGGTAAGGGCGAACAGGGTATCGTCCTTTCCACGTCCGACGTTCTGACCAGGATGGAAATGGGTTCCACGCTGACGAACGAGGATGGTGCCGGTAGTTACGGTCTGTCCAGCGAAACGCTTTACTCCAAGGCGCTTTGCAGCGGAATCACGGCCATTACGCGAAGAGCCGAGTCCTTTTTTATGTGCCATAGTTGGCCTCCCACCTAGAAAATTTAAACCTTAGATATCCTCAAAGCAGCTGCTGCAGCTTAGGCAGACAGGCTGGTAATCTTTACCTTGGTGAGCTGCTGGCGATGACCACGGAGCTTCTTGTAGTTCTTGCGCTTCTTGAACTTGAACACCAGCTGCTTCTGGCCCTTGAACTGATCGAGAACCTCGCCGCTAACCTTTGCCTTTGCAAGCTCATCCTTGTCGATGATGATCTTGGATCCGTCGCAGATGAAGAGCACATCGAAATCGACCGAATCGCCGATCTCGGCGTCGAGTTTCTCGATATCGATGACATCACCTTCGGAAACCTTGTACTGCTTGCCACCTGTAAGAATCACAGCATACATAGTTACTAATACCCTTCAATATTTAAAAGTCAGACACGAACGTGTATCTTATCAGCGCGAATATCGTTAGTCAAACGCTGGGAAAATCGATTCTACCACTCAATAGCCATTTGCACCGCTCGCGGTCATAAAAACCCTATTCAACGGTGCAAACGGCGATATCTTTGGGCGGTTTTGAGCGGTATGTTCGCGAATCCGCTGGGGTTCTTCCCCTCGCCTGCCAGCAATCGCTGCCGATGCTACTTGGACACAACCTTGGCGAACTTGCGCTTGCCCACTTGAATCACGGCGCCATCGAGAACCGTCGGAGCCATGTTATAGGTCTTGGGCGCCAATGGCTCGCTGTTAACCTTAACGCCGCCGTTGTCGATCATGCGCCTTCCCTCGGATGCGCTTCCAACCATGCCGAGCTGGTTCATGAGAGCCGGAAGGTAGACGAGACCATCATCGTTGAGCTTGAACTCAACGGCATACTCCTCCACGTCGTCTGGAATCTCGTGAGCCTTGAACAGCTTGTCGAATTCCTCTTCTGCCTTCTGAGCGTCGTCTTCGCTGTGGTAGATGGCAACGATGTTGCGGGCAAGAGCGCGCTTTGCCTTGTTGGGATGAACCGTGCCGTCTGCAAGGCCCTTCTCCAGCTCCTCGATCTTGTCAACGTCAACGGTAGATGCAAGCCTGTAGTACTTGATCATGAGCTCGTCTGGAATCGACATGACCTTTCCAAACATATCGGCCGGCTCGTCGGTAAGGCCAATGTAGTTGCCGTAGCTCTTCGACATCTTGTGAACGCCGTCGGTTCCCTCGAGAAGCGGCAGGGTCAGGCAAACCTGGGGCTCCATTCCCATCTTCTCCATGAGCTCGCGACCAGCAAGCAGATTGAACAGCTGGTCGTTACCGCCAATCTCAACATCGGCCTTAACGCACACGGAGTCGTACGCCTGAAGAGTTGGGTACAGGAATTCGTGAAGAGCGATTGGCTGATGGTTGGTGTACCTGTTGTTGAAGTCGTCGCGCTCCAGAATTCTCGCAACCGTGAAATTGCTCATGAGGCTAAGCAGTCCAGGAAGATCGAGGGCGTTGATCCACTCGGAATTCCACTTGAGCTCGGTCTTGTCCATATCGAGGATCTTCTCGGCCTGGGCCACGTAGGTGGCGGCGTTCTGCTTCACCTGCTCGGAGGTAAGCGGAGGCCTTGTGGAGTTACGGCCGGTTGGATCTCCGATGGTGGCAGTTGCGTCGCCGATGATCAGAACCACCTGATGGCCAAGATCCTGGAACTGGCGAAGTTTGCGCAGGGGCACCGCATGGCCAACGTGCAGATCTGGTGCAGTTGGGTCGACGCCAAGCTTGATGCGCAGCGGCACGCCTTTCTCGAGCTTCTTCTTAAGCCCGTCGAGCGGCACAATGTTCTCTGCACCGCTGGATATGATCTTGAGCTGCTCTTCAGCTGATAGCAACTAACTCACTCCTTTTGTCGTTTTACATAACCGTTTTGGTATAAATGGCGCCATCGTGGCTTTCATAAAACGAAGGTCTCTTCTGCAGGGCTTCCGTTCGATGCAGCAAAAAACACCACGCTCAAGCGCACATAAATGCATACACGAAAACACCAGAAAAGTCTATCATCACTTTTTGCGGTTAACCGGCCTATCTCGGCGAGACGGACAGCCGGGCAACCATAGAAAAGCGGGCTGCAAAGTTGGCCTTGCCAGGTTCATCTTGCTAAGCCCATCTTTCTAAGCCGACCTTTGCTCGACCCTAGAAATAGACCTCACGCGGGCACCGGGAACCTCGCGCAGAATCTCGGCCACGAAAAGGTCTGGCCTAAGCGACCCTTTTCCTTCCGTGAAGGTGGTCATCTCCATTTTCACGGAGCCATCTTGCATATAAGACAATTCTGGTTTTCCGCATAGCAGCTTGTCGAAGACAACTATCTTGTCCTTCTTCTTGCGGTGCACGACCATCTGGCCGCGCTCGAGCACGACATCGAGTCCATTTTCAAGCCTCTCGAGAAAATCACCATTCTCGGAAGAAGCTCCGTTGGAACCCTCGTTTTCCAAATCCTGATTGCCTGCCGCCGTCTCCACCGGACAAGCCTCGATCACAAACTCGTAGCGAGAATACGGGAAGGTCTCTTCCAGCGATTTACTCCTCGGGTCCACATACCAGGCATCGAGAATTTCCATGCCCAGAGGCATCACGCCGTCGAACATGGAGAGGACTACGGGAATCTCGATGTACTCGGATATCAGCACATCGACATATTCGTCCAACCCGGCCACCCCAACGGGCAAGGCCCAACCAAATGCAGTTCTCATATGTGGCGAGAACCCTTGGCTCACCATGAACGGCAGTCCAGCGCGACGTATGCAGCGCTCGAGGCACCTTATCGTCTCGAGATGGGAGAGGTATTTGAGGCGCCCGGCTTTCTGATACCTTATCCTCAGCCTAAAGCGATCTTCATCCACGGCTGCCTCCCAACGATATGTCCACTCCAAGGTCTTGGCACACGCCACACCCGGTACAGCTCTCGAAAGTGCAATCTGGAGTTAGCTCTCCATTGCGGGCACGCTTGTACTCGAGTGCGAGGAACTTCTGGTTCACGCCCGCGGATATATGGTCCCAGGGCAGAGGAGCGCCAATCTCGAATTCCTTGCTGGCAATCTGCTGCATGTCGATTCCAAGCTCGTCTGCAGCAGACATCCACGAATCCATGTCGAACTTGTCGCTCCAAGCGTCGAAAGTGCATCCATTCTCCCAAGCACGCTGCACCAATGGGTAAAGCTCCCTGCCACCGCGCGAGAACACGCCCTCGATAAGCGATGTCCTTGGATCGTGCCAGTTAAAGTCGATGCCCTTGTGCAGGTGCCCGTTGCGAATGAGGTCAACCTTGCGCTGGGCCTCTTCCATGGTTACCTGGCCGCACCACTGAAATGGAGTCTGCGGCTTTGGCACGAAGATGGAGCACGAAATCGTGAGTCTCACGTTGCCGCGCTCTTTGTCTGGAACACAATCCTTGGCATACGCATATGCCCTGTTAGCCAGGCTAACGATTCCCAAGACATCTTCGTCGGTCTCGAACGGAAGACCCAGCATGAAGTAGAGCTTGAGCCTTCTCCATCCAGCATCGAATGCAGCGCTTATCGCCTCAAATAGATCGTCTTCGGTAACGTTTTTGTTTATTATGTCGCGAAGCCTCTGGGTGCCGGCCTCGGGAGCAAACGTGAGGCCGCCCTTCTTGCTTCCTGCTGCAAGATGGGCCATCTTTACCCCGAAGCCATCTAGCCTTTGCGATGGCAGGGACACCTGGACACCCTTGCCGTCCACTGCGGCATCCAGCCTTCTCAGCACTTCTTCTATCTGAGAATGGTCGGTTGAAGAGAGAGACGTAAGGGACACCTCGTCGTACCCGGTTCTCTCCAGGCCATCTAGAGTTGCCGCCACGATGGAATCAGCCGGCCTCTCCCTCACAGGACGATAAGTCATTCCCGCTTGGCAGAACCTGCAGCCACGAGAACAGCCCCTTAAGATTTCGACGGCCAGACGGTCGTGAACCAGCTCGCCAAACGGAACGATGGGGATGGCCTGGGGAGACTGTTCGTCGAAGTTGGCCAGCACTCTTTTCTCGACTACCGCAGGCACGCCATCGACCGCAGGATGCACGATGGTTGGGTTGGAGCCGGGCTCCTCATCATAAAGCGACGGCACGTAAACCCCGGGGATATTGGCCAGTTCCCTTACAATCTGAGCACGGGTGCAACCCTTATCCCGCATTTCCATATGGGTATGGACGAACTCGGTAATAACCTCTTCGCCCTCGCCCACCATAACGGCGTCGAAGACGGGAGCCATGGGCTCGCAGTTGTAAACCACGGGACCACCGGCAACCACAAGCGGGCAATCGTCTGCTCTGTCCTTGGCAAGGAACGGAATTCCAGCAAGATCGAGGGCCTCGAGTATATTGGTGTAGCACAGCTCATGCTGCAGGGTAAACCCAACAACATCGGAATTAAGCAGGGGCTCGAACGACTCCAACGAATACAGCGGGATGTTCTCCTCGCGCATGCACTGGGCCATGTCGGTCCAAGGAACGTAGGCGCGCTCGGCACAGGCACCATCCATTGAGTTGATGATCCTATACAGAATTGCGTGTCCCTGATTTGGCAGCCCAACCTCGTAAACGTCTGGATAGATGAGAACGAACCTGTAGCTCGCATCTGGGTCGTGAACTGCCCCGAATTCGCTATCTATATATCTGGTCGGACGCTCGCACTTCAGTAGGAGCGGCTCGACCCGCGCCCACAACGAGCGCTCGCCATTATTCTTCAATGTCTACCACCACTGCATTTCCAGTTGGCTCGTAACCTTCTGGCTGTTCCTTTTTCACAAACGGAAGTTCTATCGGCATTGGAAGCTTACGCCCATCCTTGGCATAAAGATTGATGAAATGCCCAAGAATCAGAGTCACAACATACCCAAGCCCAACCTTTATGAGCCAACCGAAAACGGGAGCCTTCCTGCAAAGCCACCTTGCCACGGTTCGAGATGCAAAACCGGACCCCACGACTGCGGCTACTTCTATCAGGGTTTGCCTATCGAGGCTGTAGTCGTAGGCCCTCTCGATTTGAATTAGCATCTTTATCTGGTTGAGGGTCATTACCGGAAGATCCGCGCCAGGCAGGAAGAATATCGCTGCCGTAACTGCGTTTTCGTTCGCGGTTCTGAAAGCCACGGACTTCACCTGAGCTGGACGGGCAAATTCAAACGCGTCGGTGAAAGTGGCACTGCAAGACGGGCAATTCTTGATAACCCATTTTGCAAGCGCGTCGAACACGTCGTCGTAATCCACTTCTTTATTGGGATCCGGCAAGTCAAAGTCGAACGTCTGCGATACCAGCTCCTTGCCGAAAAACTTCATGGGGATCTGACGGCCCAGCAAATCGACGCATCCGTTAACAGCGCCCGTTACCGCAGAGCCAGTCTCCTTGACCGCTTTCAAGAACGGAAGGTACTCGTCGCTAATAATCTCGGCGGCTATAAGGTTGTCGTGATCGAGCTCGAATTCGGTTGCCTCGGACCTTGAAATCACGATGTCGAGATGCTCTGCAACAACCACCACCTGCACGTTCTTGGACTTTGCGATAGCAGCAGTGGCTCCAGTCCACGGAGAGCCATTCGCGATGACGATGGCCAAGTCCGTGTTCTCATCTACATCTGCCGGCTCGTTGTAGAACGACTCGACATGAAGGTGAACGTACTCGTTCTTGGGCGAAAAAGCATCCCTCGCATAGGTGATGAACTCGGGCGACACGCTCTCGTCAATCAGAATGGCGAGATTGATATCGTGGATTTCTTCGGCAGCGTCGTCGACCTGAAGCACTTTGTCGACAACAGAATCGATGTTTATCTTAGGCATATTTGGCATGACTTTAAGCCTCCCGAAACGAACTTCGAATGCAATCAGAATAACACAGGTGCGCCTTTATATATTCTGATGACAGCCTTCTTGGATTCTTCAAAAATCTAATCGAAGCCTTAACGACACTCTGCTGATTGCCAATATCAAGCATCAAACTTGCGGCAAACGCGGCATGGAACGCAGCTTCTCCTTGCCCTTTAACTCTGCAGATTTAGATTGCTGCTTGCGGTCTCTAGACCAAATGGAGCACATGAGTCCCACGCATGCGAAGTTGATGATCATAAACGACGATCCATAGCTTATGAACGGGAGCGGAATTCCCGTGATGGGCATGAGGCCACAGCACATTCCGATGTTCTCGAGAACCTGGAAGAGCCACATTCCGCAGATTCCCACCATGATCATTTTTCCGAAGAAGCTCTCGACGCTGTTGATCATCTTGATTGCGTTGTAGAACAGTGCGCCATAGAGGCCGAGCAATATTAGAACGCCGATGAGTCCAAGCTGCTCGGCAACCGTGCAGAACACGAAGTCGGTGGGAGCCTCCGGCAAGAAGCCGAGGGAAGACTGCGTTGCGTTTCCGAGCCCCTTGCCAAGAACCCCTCCAGATCCGATGGCGATCTTGGCCTGCTTCAGGTTGTATCCAACGCCGGTGGGGTCGATGCTGTCGTCTAGGAACACCAGGATTCTGTTCTTCTGGTAATCCTTCAGAAACACGTCATGCCCAACGATGTTGTCGAGAATAGGATCGGTTATGAACACGAGGGCTATGAGCCCAACCAAAATGGCGGTGCTTATTAATATGAGCCGTCGGTTGGCTCCTCCAACGAACAAGATGGCTGCGCCAATCACCAGGTAGACCAATCCAGTTCCAAGGTCCGGCTGCGTCATAACGCACACGAACGGAATGAGCAGGATGATGACGCACCTGAAGAACTCCTTGGGGTCATCGATTCTCCCCTGGTACCTTGACACAACCGCCGCCATTAGCAATATAGTCACGATTTTTGCCAGTTCTCCTGGCTGAAACCTAATTCCGAGGTTCACCCACGAGGTTGCTCCATGCGATGTATATCCAATGCCAGGCAGGTGCGGAGACAATATGAGAACAACGTCGATGATCAGAAGCGGCACCACAGCCTGCGACAGCACGGAGTAGTCCACTTTCCACAAGATCAGCAGCACTACTATGCCAGCTCCCACTCCGGCTAGCTGGCGTGCGAACGAGTACTCTTCGCTTTCGAGCGTGGCGGCCCACACGATGATCAGTCCGAAGATAACCAGCAGACTGAACACCGACATGAACGGAACGTTCATCTTTCCAAAGAACCTGCGAAACCACCTAGAGGTATTGCTCACAGGCCTTTCCATTTGAGGAACTACAGACATATCATCGATCCCCTGTATCCGCAACGGATGTGGCCGTATCGCCGGAAACTCCCATAAGCTGGGCCAGGACCTTCCTCACTGGAGGACCTGCCATAGACGTACCACCGCCGCCTCTTTCCAAAACGCAAGACACCGCATACTGCGGGTCATCGAACGGAGCATACGCGCAGAACCACGCGTAATCGTCTCGGTTTCCGCCAGCCTCGCCCGTACCGGACTTAGCTGCAACCGCAACCGGGAACCCCGAGAAAACGCTGGTAGCGCCGCCGTTTGTAACCACCAAACGCAGCGCATCCCTGATTATCTGGATATTCTGTTCGGTGAACTCCGGGGCAAAGTCGCTGTTCGTAACAGTCTCCGGAATAACCACCTGCCCGTTGGAGTTCAAAACCTGGTAGAGCACATGGGGCTTCAGCAGCTTGCCGGTGGCAAGCCCCGCATAACCAACGGCCATCTGGATGGGCGAGACCAAGACGTCGCCCTGGCCAATCACCATGTTGGCAAGGTCGCCTGGCACCCAGATTCCATCCTGGGTATCTCCGTAGCGCTCCTTTTTCCAAGCAGCGTCGGGCACCCTTCCGGGAAGCTCTCCCGAAATATCGATTCCGGTGTTCGAGCCAAATCCCCACGACCTGAGGTAATTCTGCAGAGCATCTGGATGGGCATCGTCCGTGTTGTAGAAATCCTTTGCAACGTCATAGAAGTAGATGTCGCAGGAGTCTGCAATGGCCCTGTAGATGTTCTCGTAACCATGACCATTGAGGTTCCAGCACTTCTTGGGATAATCGCTGCCGAACCCAGTCCAGGTACCGCCACATGCATAGGAGGTGTTGGCGTCTATCAGCCCGTAGGATAAACCAGCCAAACCCGTGAACGCCTTATACGTGGAAGCTGCAGGATACTGGCCGGAAATCGCCCTGTTGGTCATGGGATATCCCGAATCGTCGCTATTCATGGAATCCCACATCTCTGCAGATATTCCACCTACGAAATCGTTGGGATTGAACGAAGGGGCGCTTGCCATGGCCACTATTCCGCCGGTTTTAACGTCTATTGCCACGATTGCCCCGCAGTTGGCCTCGGTGTGGCCAGACCTTCTGGAGGTTGCGAGGGCATCGGCGAGGGCGGTCTCAGCCGCCTGCTGGACATCCAGGTCTATCGTGAGCTCGACGTCGTTGCCGTCATCTGGATCGATTTCTCCAACCACTCCCAAAACATTGCCCTGAGAATCCACCTTGTAGCTCTTGGTTCCCTTGGTGCCCTGCAGCAAATTCTCGAATGCCGCCTCGGCCCCGGCCTTACCCACAACGTCGCCGGATTCATAATTCGAACCCTGCGCCTGGTTTTGGAGTTCTTCTTGAGAGATCACTCCCGTGTAGCCAAGAACATGGGCTCCGACCGTTCCATATGTGTATGAGCGGGTGGTTTTGGTCTCCACGGAAACCCCTGGAAAAACCGTCGGGTTTTCCTTTATGAACGAGATCGCGCGCATCGATACATCGCTGGCGATGGTCCTATCGGATTGAGTTCCAGCGTTGGTATCCATGAGACGCGCCCTTATGGCACGATCAGGAATTCCGAGCACGAGCGAAAGCCTGCGCACCACCTTGGGTTCGTTTGCGAGGTCGGCTTTTCCAACCACGGTGCGGGATGCCCTGTTGGTAACAAGTTCGCGTCCCTTGCGGTCGAGCAGCCTGCCACGGCGAGCCTGGATGCTCACGTTGGAGGTCATGTTGCTCTCGGCTTCGCTGGAGTACTTGGACCCTTCCAAAACCTGCATCGACCAAGCTCTAACCGCTAGGACTCCCAAGATCACGACGGCGATGCCCCCGAAGATGTTGGTTCTGCCCTTTGTTATGGAGCGATTCGTGTCGTCGGCCGAGACCTTCTCCTTCTGATGCTTTGGAGGGTTCTTTATCTGGTCGACATTCTTATCAAGTACCCTATCGACCTTGAGAGGGCCCTTGCTGCGTCTTACCATGACAATGGCCACGACTGCGATGGCCACAGCCACCGCCGCTATGATTATCACAAGTGTCGTCGTAGTCATTGATTTACCGTCTTCGTTGTTTCTCTAATGCCGTAAGCGTTTCTCTAATGCCACAAATAATGGCTAGAAGCCAAGGCCCATGTCCGTAAAACCCAAGAGCCAACCCCAAACCCCAAGACCCTGAAACCGGGATTGCTCGGCCGGCTAAACCAGCTGGCAGCGGGATTTGGATTGGCAAGACTAGAACTTTATCCGGCTGGCTGGCATATACCCAGCACCTCCGCCAACGTCGAACACCCTCTTTAGAACAGGCCATTCGATGAGCGCTATCACTATGTTGTAAAGCGTCCAGGGGATAACGCGGAACACTATCGACCCAAGGAAATCCGCCTCATACCCCAAAATTGACACCACGATGCAGAATGCCAGGTTGGCAAGCACGCAAGTTACAGCCGCCACGATGATCCAGCTCACTATGTTGCTTATGTCCATAGCGCTGCTGGATGCCACCGAAACCGCGTATCCGGTGACCGCCATCACAAGGGCCATCACACCCACGGGGCCGCTCCCCAGAAGGTCGAACAAGAGACCCAGCACGAACCCCCAAAGAGTGGCAGACGTTCTGCTGCCGTAAACCGCCATGGGAATAAGCGCCAAGATAAGGAAGTTCGGGGATATTCCACCGATGGACATGTTTGGGGCCAAGATAATCTGGAGGAGAAGGGCCACGCCAGCATATGCGGCGAGCCTCCCGCTAGATACTCCGGATTCACCTGTATCCCCTATAGTCAGATTGCCACGACTTGGCATGGTTACTCACCTCCCTGAGATGATGAAGAGCCGCTAGACGAGCCGGAACCAGAGCTGCCGCCAGCACTCGCAGAGCTGCTCGCGTCAGCACTTGCGGTGTCTGACCCGCTTGTCGAGCTTGTCGTGTCCTCACCGGTGGCAGTTGCGCCAGTAGCACCCGCAGCGCTAGCAGATCCCGCGCTGGAGCTATCCGCCTCGGATACCGTGACGGAAGCCTCGCCGCCAATGAGAACCACGACTTCCTCGTTGGCTTCAACATTTGCGGCTGGTTGCACGATGATCGTCCTGTAGGTGTCGGTGGATGCGCCCTCTATCCTCGAGACATATCCCACGACCATGCCGGCAGGGTAGACACCGCCCATTCCCGACGTGATCACTGCTTCGCCCAAGGTAACGTTGGTTGTGCTTGGGACGAACTCCATTCTCAAAAGCCCGTCAACGGACCCGTTTACGACACCCTCAGCGCGGCTGTTCTGCAGATATGCCGAGACCCCGCTGATCTCGTCGGTGATTAGCCGCACGGTGGCGGTGTTAGCCGAAACGCTCTCGACCTGCCCGATAATCCCGCTCGAATTCATCACCGGCATTCCAACGGTAAGTCCGCTAGACGAGCCCTTGTCTATAACGATGGTGCGGTTCCACGAGTCGATGCTTTGCGAAATCACCCTGGCGCCAGTGGTCTTGACGTTGTACCTGGACGAGATTCCAAGCAGTGCGGTTAGCCTCTCGTTTTCCTGCTGGAGTTCCTGATCCTGCGCAACTTGGGCCTTTAGCTCCTCGTTTTCCTGTTGGAGCGTGAGAAGATCCTCCGTGGACGCACCTGCATTGGTAAAGCCGTTGCTGATGGCGCGGAACGGATAGGATATGACGGAGCCAACGTACTGGAACGGCGAGGCAATCGTGGCCACAACATTGCGCGTACCGTGTACGAACCCGCTGTCGCCCTCGTTTGACCACGCGGTTAGCAACACCATCGAAATGACGATGGTGATGATCAGCACGACGGTGGATGAGAACCTATTGGGCTTCTGTGGTGTGTTGAGCTGGGGCATACTGAATATTGCTGGCTATTTCTGAGTGTAGGACCTGCGCAGGGCTTCTGGATTCTCTAGAGCGCGGGCGCAGCCTTCCACCACGTTGGAGAACGCGGTGTCGGAAACGTATACCGGTACCTCCAGTTCCTGTGTTAGAAGCACGTCGAGCATCTTGAGCAACGCGCCTCCCCCAGTGAGCAGCACTCCGTTCCTGATAATGTCCGCCGCAAGGTCTGGATCGGTTTCGTTGAAGGCGTCTTTTATGGCAACCACGATTTCCTGCAATGGAGCCCTGATGCCGTCGCGGATATCCTCCGACTGCACTACCTCTGTCCTCGGCAGGTTGGTGGTAATGTCGCGGCCGGAAATCTCCATGTCGAGCTCTCCGGTCGAAATCGGCATGGCCGAACCAATGGCTATCTTGATGTCTTCTGCCGTGCGGTTGCCAATATGGAGACCATAGACATCGCGCACATGCCTCATCACCGCGTCGTCAAGCTCGTTGCCCGCCACGCGCAGCGACCTGAAGGCAACTATTCCTCCAAGGGAAATAACGGCAATCTCGGTGGTACCGCCTCCAATATCCACCACCATAGATCCCGTGGGCTCGTCTACTGGAAGACCAGCGCCAATTGCAGCCGCCATTGGCTCTTCCAAAAGGAAAGCCTGCCTGGCACCTGCCTGAATCGTGGCCTCGAACACCGCCCTCTTCTCAACGGAGGTAACGCCGCAGGGAATGCAGATCACGATCCTGGGCTTGGGCGTCCATATATGCCTTCTTGGGTTGGCCTTGTTGATGAAGTAGCTGAGCATCGCTTCCGTTACGTCGTAATCGGCGATAACTCCATCCGAAAGAGGACGCTCCACGATGATATTGCCCGGATTTCGGCCAATCATCTCCCTGGCCTCGTACCCAACGGCGAGCACCCTGTTGCTATTTGCATCTATAGCCACAACCGATGGCTCGTTTAGCACGATGCCCTCGCCCGGAATAGCCACAAGCGTGTTGGCTGTGCCGAGGTCGATGGCCATCTCGCTTCCCCATTGGTTGAAGAAATTATCTAGAAAAGACACGTCTGCACTTCTCCGTAAAAAGAGGCCTGATTCGTAAGGTTATTGCTGGGTGGTGCTGCTGGCGCTGGTAGATTCCGCAGCACCTGCGGCTTCCGTGGACTCCGAGGTAGACGACTGGTCGGCCGAGCTGGAATCCGTCGATGTCGTAGTCGAGCTGGCGTCAGACGACGAATCGGCAGCAGCAGTTGCAGAATCGTACATCTCCTGCGCCGACGGGAATGCCAGCTCGATGCTGCTGACCTTCCATCCAATCCAGCTGGTGAAACTCGAGAAGTCCCTGGAAAGGGTTATCTCGTAGCGCACCTTGCCGCCCTCGGGCAGGGTAACCGTTACCATTGCGTCCGACGTGAGGGTTCCCTTGTCCATGTAGTCGATTGTGTAATCATCGCTCTTGGCAACGGAATTCATGATCTTGTTGATGTGATTGGTATCTTCTTCAGACGAGGTGGAAATCCAAGCGTTGGACACATCTTCGCCCGCCGCGTTCTCGGACATCAGGGTCTCGATAGCGGTTTCCTGCGAAGGATAGCCAAATCCCTGCCAGAACAGCACGCCTGCCGCGGCGATGATCACCACGAGGATGATCACGATAACCAGCGCCACCTTTCCGCCCTTGCGCTTCTTCTTGGTGTTGCTCTGGTTGAGCAGGACCTCAAGATCATCCGGGCCGTCATCTGGAAGGGTAAAGAACCCGGTATCGTTTGCAGAGGGAATTCCGTCTCCCAGTTCTTCTTCGCCAAGATCTCCAACGAACGGGGTCTCGTTGTAAACCGCGGTTGCCTGGGGCTGATAGGCCCCGGCATCCGTAACATCGCCCAGAACGTCGATTCCGCTGTCGTCTATCTTGTCGTGGGAGGTAGAGGCCTTGAGGAAATCTGCCTGGGCGGCATCGGACAGCTGGTAGCCATCGTCTTCAAGTGCCTTCTGGAAAGCTTCCACGGCCTTCTCGTTCTCACCCATGGCAACATAGGCCTGGCCCATGTTGGCGTAGGTTTTGTCCAAGGTCTCCTGATCTGGATTGAACTCGAATATGGCCTTGTAGGTTGCTATGGCATCGGCCGGCCTGTTAAGCCCCATGAAGCAAACACCGAGGTTTAGCAGGGCCTTTACGGGAGCAGGATTTCTGTCGTCAACCGCAGCGTTTCTGAAAGCGGTGCCAGCAGACGCGAAATCTCCCAGCTTCATATATGCATTGCCAAGACCGCTATACGTTTTGTATGGGGTCTTGTAGGTGGGATCCTTGAGCACCGTCTCGAACTGCTCGATTGCCTCCTTGTACCTTCCGAGGCTCGTGAGAGCAAGGCCGCAATTAGAGTGAACCGCGGTGATGTTCTCGTAGTCTTCATCGAGCATGGCCTTGTTATATGCATTCACGGCATCTGGGAAGCTGCGCATCTTGATCAGGCAGTTGCCCAGCATGTGATACACGAGTCCGGCTTCTCCAGGCTCGAAGGTTCCATCGTTTTCCTTCAGGCAGGTATAGTAGCCACGAAGCGCTCCGGCATAGTTTCCGGAATCATATGCGGCTTTGGCCTGCTCTAGCAAATCTCGGTTAAGCAAAGCTTTGTCCTATCTTTTAAGTTCCCGATACAACCCGTGCCCTGCGCGGGAAATCGAGTTAGGCCAGGTTCTCGATGGTGACGGAGACAATCTCGTCGCCAGCACGCAAGCTGTGGATTACATCGAGACCCTCGATGGTGTCGCCGAACACGGTGTAGCCATCGTCGAGGAACGGCTGCGGACCAAGGCAGAAGTAGAACTGAGAGCCCGCAGAATTGGGGCTGGCACTCCTTGCCATTGCCAGGGTTCCATCGTTGTGCTCATTATGAGGGTTGGTTGTGAATTCCTCGTGAATGCTGTAACCGGGATTTCCGGTACCGGCCCTTGGTCCGCTGTAATTGCCAGACACAACCTGCTCGGCGGTAAGACCACGAGTGTTGGGGCAGCCGCCCTGAATCACGAAGCCCTCTACATATCTATGGAACCTAAGACCATCGTAGAAGCCCTTGTTTGCCAGCTCTACGAAATTTCCAACGTGGATTGGAGCATCCTTGCCGGCAAGTTGAACCTTGATGGTTCCCTTGCTGGTCTCTATAACTGCAATCTCGTCTCCAGTTGGCTTGTATTCCGGGGTGTACAGACTCATGGTACCAAACCTCCATCTGCTTCGTTTATGGCTTGAGAGCCGCTTGGCTCCCCTTATCGTTCTTATCCTCCGTTTAAATATCAGAGTCTAACCTAGAATAATAATACTTTTTCCCAAGGTAAAAGACAGTATACCGAAAGCGGCGGCTTGCACCTGCGACTGCCCGCATTTCCCGCGCATCTTGATTAAATGACCGATTTTCAGTTCCCAATTTTTTAAATAGCTCAAAAATTGAAGCAGCCGAGCACCGCTAGGAATTTTCCAATAGCTAGAATGTAATTGGAACAATGCGATTAAACTTTTGGACAGCTACGAAGCCGCAAGCAGCAGCTTGCTTGAAAAAACGCTTCGGACACCGGAAATACGGAGGTGCATCGCTCGACTTTACGTCGAATTTACAATCCCTCTATAGAATCAATTGGGGTTTTGCCGTGATTGCATGCGGCTGCGATTGCGTTTGCACTTGCCGCACCACTCGATCTTCGCGTTTTTGGAGAGGAGCCACCTACACCACATGCCGGGCAAGAAAAATTATTGGTGCCCCCTGTAGGATTCGAACCAACGACTTTCTGCTCCGGAGGCAGACGCTCTATCCCCTGAGCTAAGGGGGCACGGTTAAAACTTATCACACCTTGCGGCGCTTTTGCACTCGCGTACGGCCGCCGCAAATTATCTTGGGGATGCTTTGAACTAAGGGAACGATTAGAAAATGCTGCATGCTGTCATTGACATGGGTTCGAACTCCGTAAGGCTCATGGTGTTCGATGTGACCGTCTTGAAAGAGGGGTCGCTCGACATCAAGACCATATGGAACAAGAAGATAATGGCCGGCCTCATAAGCTACGTCGAGGACGGACGGCTCACGCAGGCCGGAATCGATAGAGCCGTGAACGCTCTGGACAGGCACATGGAGGCCGCATCCTCCATGAACCTCACCACGATTTCGGTGTTTGCCACGGCAATCCTGAGGAACATCGAGAATTCCAAAGAGGCACTCGAGCAAATCCAGAGAAAGGCGCACGTCAAGATCGACCTGCTGTCGGCAAAAGACGAAGCTCATCTTGGATACAGGGGATGCCAAAACCAAGTTGGTCCGGGACGTGGCGTTCTGGTAGACATGGGAGGCGGGTCTACGGAAATCTCAACCACATCCGATGGGTCGGAAATCGACTCTACAAGCCTGACCTTCGGATCTTTGAACCTATATCTCGGATATGTGTCGGACATCCTGCCAACCAGAGGCGAGCAGGAGAAAATCAGGGCTTTCGTAACCAAGGAGATTGAAAAGGCAGAGCTCTTCGACGACGAGCCATATCCCAAGATGCTTGCACTTGGTGGAAGCGCCCGAGCATCGGTAAAGCTTGCAAACGCACTCTCCGGAGACACCGACGTGAACTCCGCAACTCGCGAGCAGCTGGAGGGCATAATCTCCAACCTCGCCATCGACTACAAGGGCACTCTCAACATGATCTTGAAAACATGCCCCGACCGAGTTCACACAGTAGTTCCAGGACTCGTTGCCATCACCACTCTCATGGATATGGTGAACGCAATCGAAGTAAACGTAACCAAACATGGACTGAGGGAAGGATATCTCATCGAGCGCGTTTTAATGCGAAAATAGCTTGATACCCGTGTGGCATTGCATAGCAATGCGTAGTAGCAGCAATAGATAATTTGCCTGGCTAAATTGCTTGATGGACAACCCACCGTTATCGCGAAAGCCGAGCATGTAGAAATAATGAGAGGTGAAAGGCCATGAGGTACACGCAAAACAGGGAGCTTTCCTGGCTTGACTTCAACAAAAGGGTTCTGCAAGTTGGCGAGGATCCGCAAACACCGCTTTTCGAAAGACTTAAGTTCGTGGCAATCTACCAGAGCAATCTGTCCGAGTTCTTCATGGTGAGAGTCGGAGGACTGCACGACTTGGCCTTGCTCAAGCAAGACGTCGTTGACAACAAGTCAAACATGACGGCCCAGCAGCAGCTAGACGCAATCTATCGCGCATGCACGCCGCTCGAAGACCTCAGGGACTTCGTGTTCGCCAACATTGAAAGCCAGCTGTGGAGCCACAACGTCAGGCGCTACACCTGGACGGACATGAGCAACGAACAGTCGGATTTCGTTGCCGATTTTGCCCGCAAGAACATCCTTCCGGTGCTGTCTCCGCAAATCATCGACCCCCTGCACCCATTCCCCCATCTGCAGAACGGTCAGCTATACGTTGTGGCAAGGCTGCACATTCCCGGAACCCCGCAGGAAGACGAGATAATTGCCAATCTTGCCAATGGCAATGTGGCGGTCGAGGAGCCCAAAGACATCAAAGAAGTCGAGGAGCCCAAAGATTCCAGCGACAAGAAGAAGAAAAAGAAGAAGAAAAACGGCAAGAATTCTGCCAAGGAAGACAAGGAAACCAAAGCAGAGCCCGCAGAGGTCAATCCCGCTGGGGACGAGCCGCTGGTTGGCATTATCCCAATTCCAGACCTCGCGCCGAGAATCTGCAGAATTCCCGGCAAGGGCGTGAGATATGCGCTGTCCGAGGAGATTATCCAGCACTTCGCCGCTGAAGTCTTCGATATGTACGACGTTTTGGAAGCGTCGATCATCTCGGTTACCAGAAACGCCGACATCAACCCCGACGACGAGATTTACGACGACGACGAAGACTACCGCATGCATATGAAGAAGATCCTTAAACGGCGTAAGAGACTTGCGCCCGTGAGGCTAACTTCCGAAGGCGACCTAAGCCCGGAGCTCAGGAAGTTCTTCTGCGAACATCTGGACCTAACCGAAGCCCAAACCTACAACATAGAGTCTCCGATCGACCTTTCGTACGTGTACAAGATCGAGAAGATGCTGTCGCCGGAGCAAACCCAGGAGCTGCTGTACAAGCCCTACACTCCCGTGTACCCCAAGAGCATCGACAGGAACAGATCGATGTTCGACCAAATTCGCGAACACGACATCATGCTGTCCTATCCATACGACAGCATGGACCCGTTCCTCGACTTGCTAAAGGAAGCGGCAACCGATCCAGATGTCGTGGCCATAAAGATCACGCTTTACAGGATGGCTTCACTCTCCAAGATTGCCGAACACCTTATCGAAGCCGCAGACAATGGGAAGAAAGTCGTGGCGCTGCTCGAGCTTCGCGCGAGGTTCGATGAAGAGAACAACATCGAATGGGCAGAGAGGTTCGAAGAAGCTGGCTGCACCATCCTGTATGGCTTCGAGGGATACAAGGTTCACTCCAAGATTTGCCAGATTACCCGCAGAAACGGCGATACTCTGGAGCACTTCACCCAGCTCTCGACCGGAAACTACAACGAGAAGACCGCAAAGCAGTACACGGACATCTCGCTTATGACCGCGGACAAGGGCATTGGCGCCGACGGCCAGGAGTTCTTCAACAACATGCAGCTGGGGAACCTCGAGGGCAAGTACAAGGACCTGCTGGTTTCGCCGGTTTCGTTCAAACCAACTCTGATGAAGCTGTTTGACGAGCAAATCGAGAGGGCCAACAAAGGCTATCGCGGCTATGTGGCGATTAAGTGCAACTCGGTTACGGACATCGACCTCATTCACAAGATTTCGGAGGCTTCGCAAGCCGGCGTTAAGGTGCAGCTGGTGGTTAGGGGAATCTGCTGCCTGCTGCCAGGAGTTCCGGGCAAGACCGACAACGTTTCCGTGATCAGCATCGTGGGCAGGCTGCTGGAGCATTCCCGTATATATTGCTTTGGCAAGGGAGACGAGGCCAAGGTTTACCTGGCGTCGGCCGACATGATGACGAGGAACACCGAGCACAGGGTCGAGATAGGATTCCCGGTTAAAGATCCGGACACCAAGAAGCGCGTGCTCCATATGTTCGAGATCATGCTCTCCGACACCTTGCGCGCTCGCAAGCTCCTGCCCAACAGCCGCTACGTGAAGATCAACCCGCCCGATGGAACCATTCCCATCGACTCGCAGCAGTACTTCATGGACGAGGCGGTTAAGGACAGCGCAGACAGCGAGCCCGAAGAGGCCACCGATGCGAACAAGACCGCGGCGATACCGGTAGCGATGCCCACGGCGGCGCTCGCAGCAGCTGAGCCCGTGGCGGCCGACACGGCTGCAGATGCAGCACCCGAGCAGGCTAGCGAGCCGGAAGAGGCCGATTTGGCAGAAAGCCCCGATGGAGCCTCGGAAGACTCGGGCGACGAAGCCGATGAGGCGTCCGCTGCAGCAGCAGCCACACCCGTTGCAGTCGCGCCTGCAACAACCGAGCCCGAGACTGCAGTGCAGCCTAACGAGGCGGAGCCTGCCGAAGCCGAGTCCTCTCCAACCGCAGAATCCGTAGGTGCGGCAGCCGCAGAGCCCCAAGCGCATCCGCAGCAGCCCGGGCCGAGCACCGATCCCCAGGCTCAGAACCAGAATCAACAGAGGGCAAGCCAATCCAAAAGCACGAGCAGCAACGCAGGAAGCCAGTTTCAAGAGCAAACTTTTGTTCAAACCAGCACGGAGAATCAGGTTAGCCCCGATGGAAAGGCTCAGATGCAGAGCACTGTCACAGTTGCAAAGCAAGAAGAACCGCACGGACCATTCGCATCGATAGCGAGAGCTTTCAGAAGGCTGTTCTCCAAGAAGGAAAGTCAACCCGAGATAAAGGGGCTTCTAGGAGACGGAAAAGATCACCAGTAATCGGGGACAATAGCTCGAAACCGCACAGTTTGAAGCCATGCTGCTCAAAGCCCTGCAGCTCGAAACCGCAAATCAAAGCATCCGCATGGAGCTAAAAGAAAAACCCGCCGGGCATTCGATGCCGGGCGGGTTTTCTTTCGCGAAAGTTCGAGAGCTCCAGGCAAATGTATTGCGGAGCTCCCGTTCGGGCTCAGATAGAACTTAGAGCTCGATTGCCTCGTTCGGGCAAGCGTCCACGCAAGCGCCGCAATTTACGCAATCGTCCTCGTTGACCTGTGCCACGTTGTCATCGTTCATCTCGATGGCTCCTGCTGGGCAAGCGTCCACGCAAGCGCTGCATCCTACGCACTCATCAACATTAACCTGTGCTGCCATTTTCCTACTCCTATCAAACCTCGGTTTTACACATGCGAACCCAAATCGCATACAATATGCAAATATATGCTACCCTTTGATGGCTTTTGATGGAACGGGAAAGCGGATATCCAATTTTGGGCTTTCCACCCTCATAGCCTTCCCCTACCAACCAAAACATTCGCCATTGGCACTGCATTGCTGCAGGGCAAACGGTTTTGTCCCTGCCATTGCGAGGAGCTCAATTTACATACATAGCAGCTATGGTAAAAGGAGAGTTTGCGATTGTCAATTATAGTAGAAGTAAAGAAGCTCGCTTATGGTGGTGACGGCATCGCCGCTTTACCATCTGGGAAAACCGTGTTCGTTGCAGGTGGAATTCCGGGCGATAAGGTAGAGATAGAAACTGTATCCGAGCATCCAAAGTACGACAACGCCAAGATAGTAAGCATCTGCGAGCCATCTCCCAACAGGGTGAACGAGCAGTGCCCTTACGCCGGCATATGCGGTGGCTGCGGATGGCAAGCCATGGATTACGAAACCCAGCTTAAGTGGAAGCAGCAGTTCATCCTCGACTCGCTGGGGCATATCGGCAAGATCGAGAGCGTGGAGTCCCTGGTTAGAGACATCATGCCATCTGCCAGGCAATGGAAGTACCGCAATAAGATCGAGCTGGTTCCAACTTTCGAGAGCGGCAAGATGAAGCTGGGCTACCACGCGCAGCAAAGCGACGAAATCGTGCCCATCGACAGCTGCATGCTGTTGTCTAAGAGCCATGCTTCTGACCCAAAATCCATCGCGGGAGCCCTCCGTTACCTCAAGGCAGACTCCTACGACCTCAAGAGAGTTGGAATAAGGGCCTCGTCGCGCACAGGAAGCACTCAGATCGCGCTGTGGACGGCACCGGGTCAATTCCCGCGCAAGGCAGCCGCCGACGTTCTGGGAGACGCTGCACGCGTAACCAGCGT
>CADBOM010000020.1 GCA_902796325.1 uncultured Coriobacteriaceae bacterium | reverse complement strand
GTCAGGACATGGCGCAATCGTAAGCCAGGCGGCTCCGCATGTTGGCGGGACTGCCGTACTGGCCTCGGCTCGACTGTAATGGGGGTACTCTTTGCCCTAAATGAAGGGGCCTCTCGCGTTTAACGAGAAGTTGAGCGAGGGCCCTTGTTTTATTTATGCGGCATCGACGAAAGGAACGGGCATGGAGGCAAAGACTTATCAACTCCCCGCCGGCATGACGGTGGATCAGGTTGCGCACGGCATCGAGGGATTCCTTCGCAACAAGAAGAACATGGTGGTTGAGGGAACCCCTGTTCCAGAGGGATATTTTATCCAGGCAAAAACCGAGAGTGACGGCTGGAAGAAGATTTCCGGCATGGACCAGGCAACCCAGGTGCAGCTCATGCCGACGGGTTCGATGGTGAACGTGCAGATTGGCCACGGCAAATGGTCGGACAAGGTGGGCGCAGGCGTTGTTGGCGCGGTCCTGTTCGCACCGCTCGCTGTTACCGCAGGTATTGGAGCCTACCAGGCCACGAAGCTCCCGAAGGAGATCTTCGATTTCATCGAGCGCTTCCTCGCCACCGGAGGCCAGACGTTCGAGGTTGGCATGTCCGCTCCTGCACCAGCTGGCAAGGCCACATGCCCCAAGTACGGCGCTCAGAATCCCGAGGGCACCAAGTTCTGCGGATCCTGCGGTTCTCCCATGGGCAACACGTGCCCCAGCTGCGGTGCGCTTGTTCCCGCCGGAATGAAGTTCTGCCCAGAGTGCGGCACCTCTCTTGCTAGCTCGGGCTCATGCCCCAAGTGCGGGGCACATGTTGAGCCAGGTCAGAGGTTCTGCGGATCTTGCGGAGCTTCGCTGTAGGGCTGTGGCGCAACCCTGTGTTGCTGTCAGCCTGTGTTGCTGCCCCGTATGAAACGATGCATCGCGGTACTGATAGCCCAGCAACAATCAATCAAAAACTCAGGCGTAACAAGACGGGAAGGGGAGAAGAGCATTGGCCACCTGCAAATACTGCAATGCGCAATTGCCGGAAGCAGGCACCAGGTTCTGCCCCAATTGCGGACTGCCTCAGAACGGGGCCGTGCAATACTCCCTTCCCGTCCATAAGGACTCGAGCAGCTTTGGCTGGTCTGTCCTCGGGTTTCTGATTCCGATACTCGGGTTCATCCTGTACCTGGCATGGCGTAAATCCAGGCCCATGAGCTCGCACCGGGCTGGCGTGGGAGCCTTGTTCGGATATTCCGTGGGGCTTGTGCTTGCGATAATCCTGCGATTCTCGGTGTTCTCGTTCGCAAGCCTGCTGATCTGATCTGGTCTGGTCAGCAAGCTTGCTCTTGGATAGTCCAAACAAATGCCAATGCCCTGAAGATTGGTTAAAGCCTGCAGGACATAAGGCAATGCACTCGTCTGGCTTCTGGCTCTCTTATCATCCAACGACCTAGACAGATTCTCTGCCATCGCTCACGCTTACATATAGCGCAGCTACCATCTTACCTGCTGCGTTCTCGCAAGATAGCCGTGTGTCACAGACGCCTTATGAGTTCTGCGAAGCGGTCTACGACCTCGTCGATGCTCGGTTGCTCCGACTGCTCGATCCACCATTTTCCGCAGCCTACTATAGAACCTGCATACATGGCCGCGAGCATATCCGGCGCCTTCGACACCGTGTCCAGAGCCTCGCCCTGAAGGTGCTCGCTGATGTCGCGCTCCACCTGGTTGCTCAAGATTTCCATTACCACGGAACTAGCGTTGCTATGCAGCACGCTTTTCACAAACGCCTGGTTACTGTCTAGAAAGTCCATGAAGTAACGAAACGCTCCAATGTAGTAGCTGTGTGGATCTGCCTCATCGTAGCCGATGGTATTCTCCTCTAGCGAGACGCGTTGCAATTCCGAAACCATGTACGTCAGCAGATCCTCCTTGCATGCAAAATGCTTGTAGAAGGTTGCCTTGCGCACCATGGCTCTCTCGCAGAGCTCCGTGACCGTTATGTCTCCCAGACTCTTCTCGCATAGCAGGTCGTAGAGCGCTTCGGTTAGCGCCTTGCGGGTTTTAATCACCCTGAGGTCGGTCTTTTTCCTGCTCTTTTCCATGGGTTTATCCATGCCAGATTCTCCGTAGATAGTTATTTACTTTAGTCAATTAACGTAACGAAAGTACGAAATTTGTACGTTGTACCGTTTCATAGCTGTCAGTATTCTCATTATCGTACCAAGTGTCAATAAACATACAAAAGATACGCTAATAAGATAAGGAGTGGGCACGATGAAGCAGTTCGATAATGTACGCGCGCACAAGCCGGAAGGCATTGAGGACAGACGTGCATATATAGTTGGAGGAGGCATCGCGGGACTTGCAAGCGCCGTGTTTCTCATAGACGATTGCTACGTTCCAGGCGGCAATGTGACGATCTACGACCAGCTTCCAGTGTTGGGTGGCTCGATGGATGGCGTGAAAGTGGGCGAGGGCCAGTATCGTTGCCGTGGTGAGCGCGAGTTGGAGCCATACATGGAGTGTCTGTGGTACCTCTGCAACAAGGTTCCGTCGCTCTACACTCCCGGACGCACCATAACGGAAGAGACCGTGGACGTTAACAAGTCCGATCGCATCGACTCAAAGGCTCGCGTGATCGTTAACCAGGGCCAGATATGGGACGGCATCTCCAGGTTCAAGATGAGCCCGAAGCTCTCGAAGAAGATGGCGCAGATGATCGCCATGCCAGAGGAGCAGATGAACGGGATGACGATCGAGGAGTTCTTTGGCGAGGAGTTCGAGGAATTCAAGTCAAATCCCACATGGGAGTGCTTCCACACCATGCTCGCGTTCAAGGACTACCATTCCATGATTGAGATGAAGCGCTACATGGTGCGATTCATCCAGTTCCAGCCCCGTATGGAGCGCTTGGATGGAATTCTGCACACGAAGTACAACGAATTCGATTCGATAATCGACCCCATCCTGCACTGGTTGAGCGAGCGTGGCGTAAGGTTTGTATCCGATGCCACGGTGACAGACCTTGAGATGGATGACGCCTGCACTTTGGTAACGCGTATCGTTGGGGTTGCTGGTGGTCAGGACTTCGCGCAGGATGTGCGCCCGCAGGACATGGTTATCTCCACTCTCGGCAGCATGACCCAGAACAGCACCTTCGGCGACAATACCCATCCCGTGCAGACCAACCGCGGGGAGCAGAAGGGGTTCTTCTCCGTGTGGGAGAAGCTCGCCAGCCGTGATGAGAAGTTCGGTCATCCGGAGAAGTTCACCACGGATATCGACAAGACAAAGTGGATGAGCGCGTTCGTTACCGTAAAGGGCTGCAAGGAATTCTGCGCAACAGTGCGCGAACGCTATGGCTACCCCAAGGACAGCTCCACCGGAGCAATCTCCGTCATGGACTCGTCATGGGATATCTCGGTTGCCTTCTACGACAAGTACTTTGCCAACCAAGCTGACGACGAGGATTGCTTCTGGTTCGATGGATTGTGGGGCGAGCGTCCGGGTGACTACATAAAGAAGCCCATGTGCGAGTGCACGGGAGACGAGGTTCTGCAGGAATTCCTCTACCATTTCGGAATGCTTGATTGGTACGACAGGCTTGCGGGCCACGTTTACGTATCGCTCTCCATGATGCCGTATATAACAAGCCAGTTCATGCCGCGCTCGAGCCATGGGGATAGGCCCAGGGTCATTCCCGAGGGCAGCCAAAACTACGCATTTATCGGTCAATATGTGGAGCTCGATGGCGATGTTGTGTTCACGGTGGAAACCAGCGTGCGCACTGCCATGATTGCGGCATATGGCCTTACCGGTATTGACCGCAAGGTTTTGCCGCTCTACCAGGGACAATATGACATCCGTTGACTGGTGATGTGCCTCAAGAAGATGCTGGAAGTAGACGAGATAAGGTTCGAGGACCTGCCCCATGTTAACCCCCTCACGATGAAGAGGGATGCCAAGGGCATCATCGATTTCTTGAATTCCATGCCTGAGATCAGCTGGGACGACGACAAGCTCTACTAGGGCTGGCTGCTCTGCTGAGGCTTTTCCGCTGGTGATCAAGCAGCAGAGTAGCAGTCGAATTTGCATTACAGCATCGTTTGAACGCGCTTTTTGGGTCAAAATGGTCTAGCCAAAGGAGCATACTTAGGGCAATCGAATTTTCTTTTTATTCGAATCTGCTGAGCGGGGCATATGCCTCGCTCAGCCTGCGCCCGTGCAAGGGCAACCCAAGGAGGCTGGCCACTATGCATATCGACAAACCGCAGCACCGACCAGTGCAAGATCAGGCATGCCCGCAGTTGCAAATTGCCCGCGGCTGCACTCACGGCAAATGCCATTTCTGCACCATATACCACGGGGTGCCCTTCTCGGCATCGCCCATGAGCGAAATCCTTGAGGACATCGACGAGATATCCCGCACAAGTGTTATGCCTCCGTTGCGCATCTACCTGACCGGAGGCAATCCCTTTGCGCTTTCTAACGAGCGCCTTGCGGAGATTTTCACCGAGGTGCGCAAGGTCATGCCCTCGGTGAAGACGTTCGGCGGATTCTGCCGCATCCTCGACATCAAGGCCAAGACCGACGAGGAGCTGGCGGAGCTCGCCGCCCTCGGAGTGGACGACGTTACGATTGGTGCCGAGACCGGCTACGATCCAGCTCTCGCCTTCATGGAGAAGGGCCATACCGCGGCCGACATCGTGGAGCAAGGGCAGCGTCTGCACGCTGCCGGCATCCGCTTCACATTTTTCTATCTGGCGGGAATCGCCGGTGCGAGCAAAGGACAGGAGAACGCGGAAGCCGCCGCTAGGGTGTTCTCTGCTGCGGCACCGCAGCGCATCCTCATCATGACCCTCACGCCCAGCAAGGGTTGGCAGCTGGCCGACGACATCGCGGCAGGCGCGTGGGCGCCCGAGACCGAGGTGGAGACCGCGGAGGAAATTCGCACGTTCGTTGCAGGACTCACATGCGAGACATACGTGAACTGCTCGCATGACACCGACATCGTGCGCTTCGACGCCCTGATTCCTAAGGACCAGGCAAACGCGCTGCTTCTGCTGGACCACACGATCCCCAACATCGACGAGGAGGATGCCCGCGAGCTGCGCGGATTCATTAACCGTGCGACGTTCTGAGTGAGCTGGCAGCATTACAAATATGGAAGGAACTTCGTCCATGGGTTCGGACTCTGAAGACCAGTTGTTTACCAAGCATGCGTCGTCGGCGGGAGAGGACATGCGCTGCGAAGCCGCTGCCCTGCGTTGGCTTGGAGATGCTATGTCGGGTGGTGGCATCAGGGCGACGCGCGTTTTTGCCGTCGATGCAGGAACGCTGACTGAGGAGCGCGTACGTGGAACATCGCCTTCGCGCGAGGGAGCCCGGCTCATAGGTGCCGGGCTTGCTCGCATGCATGCCGCGGGTGCCCCGTGGTTTGGATGTCCGCCCGATGGTTGGGCCTTTGCCTGGGGCTCGGGATACGTTTTGCGGCACTCGATCACTCCGGTGGTGCCTTGCGGGAGTGCGTTCGGTACACCCGGTGCATCCGGTAATGTCGGTACGCCCAGCGTAGCAAGCATACCCGGCACTTGGGGTGCCTACTACGCGGAATTTCGCATACGCGCCTACGCCCGCCAGGCGCGCGACATAGGAACCATTGGGTCTTCGGAAACCCGCGTTCTCGAGCGTGTGTGCTCACGTTTGGAACGTGGCGACTTCGACACTCCTCAGCCCGCTCTGGTGGAGCAGGCTATCGCTTCATCGGGCGCCTCATCGGGCACCTCGCCGAGTGCCTCATCGGGCGGCAAGGTTACTTGCGCCCGCTTGCACGGCGACCTCTGGGCTGGCAACGTTCTCTACGACGGCGGACCAACCGGCGCCACGCTCATCGACCCGCTCGCCCATGGCGGTCATGCCGAGACAGATTTGGCCATGCTACAGCTATTTGGCTACCCCTTCTTGAACGAAGTGCTTTCGGCGTACGACGAGGTGTCGCCTCTGTCCGATGGCTGGCGCGAGCGTGTGCCGCTGCACCAGCTGGCTCCTCTAATGCATCACGTGGTGCTTTTCGGAGGCGGCTACGTGGACGAGGCCATGCGCGCGGCACGGCGCTACACGTGAAGTGGGTTGAGAACCATTTGATGGAGGCGGAGCTAACGGTGGCTCAACAATGCAGTCGTGATTGCTATTTCAGCCACGATTTGTATCCGCCGGCAAGCGAGTACACATCTGCATACCCTATGCTCTCCATGTAGTCGGCAACCTGCATCGACGCAATCCCGTGCACGCAATATACAACCACTGTCGCGTCCTTGGCGATATTCTCGAAGATACTCATGTCAAAGGAGCTTGCAGGGTTCGATATTGCTCCGGGTATGTGCTCGGATGCGAACATGTTTTGCGGCCTCACGTACAAGAATATCGCTTTATCGGTATCGTGCCATGCATACGTTCGCGTGTTTTCATGAAGTTCTCCGACAAATGGGGCCGTACTTTGGTACTGCGCATGCGTTTGTAGGTAGGCCTGGGCAATCTCGGCAGTCCTAGCATGGCATGCCGCTGACTCATGAGCAGCACGGGCAACCCTTCTAGAGCCTGGACAGCTCCAACGCAAAATATCGTTGAAAATTCGAGGCCGCCAGATGCCATCTGGCGGCCTGTTTGCGTTTTCGTAGGGGTAACATGCCCGATTCAAAATCACCCAAAAAGTGCGGTATCGCCACGGATGTGGTATCGGCACTTGCAAAACCGCCGGTCAGAAGCGGTGTTTTTGGGGCAAAAAATCCCACCGGGCTAAATCGGCACCAAAAAAGTGGCCCTCTGACCTCGGTGTTTGCGAATGGGGCTACTCGCGCATGAGCCGGTTGCTCTTTAGAAACCGGCCTGAAACGAGTAAGAACGAGTTAAAAACACGCATAACTCCCTGTTAGATGCCTTGGAGATAATCGTTTCAGGCCGGTTTTGCCGGTGTCAGATGGCTACACGGAGGATATGGCATGCACATTGTGGTGGAATCGGCCGCGCTGCGTATCATTCGCGCGATTAGATGCGATGCATCGGGGGAGTCTAGCTATTGGCTGCCTTCGGTGGACCTGCCGGAGCGGGAAGTTCGTCTTCCAGGGCAGCAGGGTGACGATTGCGTGCCATGCGAAAGTCATACATCGATTCCGGTACAACGTCTTCGCCGCCAGAAAAGTATGCGCCGCGACGTATCCAACGGCAGGTACCCGCACCACCCGAATTTCCCACATCTGATGGATGACACTCTAGAGAGCGCCGGGTTCCAATTCGACGCCGCTGAGGTTAACAGGCGCGTTGACCTCTCGCAGTTCGGAGACGTTGGTCGGTTCACTGCAGACAGCCCGCTTGTGCTGGGGATTTTCGACGAGCGAAGCCGGCACACCCGCAAGACAGTCCGTGCTCGAATGCTGCCAAGGAGCTTGCCGTCGCGTGCGCTAATCCAGGTGGATGCAAATTTGAGTTTCGCATCTCCCGAGCTCACGGTGGTGCAGATGGCGGCTCGTGTCGACGCAATTGCACTCGCACGTGTGATCATGGAGTTGACCGGCACATACTCCTTGCCTCCGCAGCTACCGTGGCCAATCCAACAGGATGGTGAGTTCAGAACGCGGTACTCGATTGCACCGGTAACGACAATCGAGCGCATACGTGCAATGATGTGCGCTTTTACGCGCATACGTGGCCGCAAGACGCTCGAAAAGGCGCTGGACATCGCGCTCGAAGGGTCCGCTTCCCCTATGGAAACCAAACTGGCGCTTATGCTGAGCATTCCGATGGAGCATGGCGGTTACGGGTTTCCGGTATCGGCCCTCAATCCGCGTTTGGATGTGCCTGCCGAGCTGCGGTTCCGTTTCGAGCGCGATGCGTATCATCCGGACATTTTTATTCAGTCGGCTTATGCGGACATCGAGTATGAGAGCAATTCCTTTCATTTTGACCCGCTGCAGATTCTTGCCCTGCGGAGCGGGGCCACACCGCATATGCAGAAAGGCGATGCCATTGCGGAGAAGCTTGCAATCGATCGGCGTCGAATGCGCGACCTGCAATCGCTTGGCCTGCAGGTGATTCCGGTTACAGCACGTGATTGCGCGACCATGCAACAGTTGGACAATGTTGCATGGGCGTTAGCGGTTCGCTGCGAGCAGGTGATGACGTTAAGCTTGATGGGGGAGTCGGACCCGCCCGTGCAAACATCTCTGGAGTACATGAATCTGCTGGATATGCCGGAAAATCGTGCGGAGCGCGAGATACTGCATGCGCGTTTGATGGGTGACGGCGGGAGTGGATGATCGGACGACCAACTCAGTGACAACGATGGCGCGGCGGAAGACTTACATACCAGATTCAGCCCACTTAAAATTATGAACCTTGAAATAAATACTATAATGGCAAACAGAACCTTAAACCTGACCGCTGCATTTGTGGTTGCGGCTTTACCTGACATCAACGAGGTAGTAGGGAGCATTCTCATGGCGCAAAAATTCTGCATGATCTGCGGTAACAAGATTGGGACATTGTCCAGCAAGGTCACGCTTGCCAACGGCTACATTTGCAAGAACTGCGCGAAGGAGATGGGCGCTGACGATTTGGAGTCCAAGGTTTTAAGGGACAACAAGAACATGAGCCTTGCCGACCTCAAGAGCCTGATTGCCGCGAAGCAGGAGGAGATCGCGCAGGTCGAGTCATTCCAGCCAACGCTGAAGATCAGCGAGATGGCTCAGTTCGACGACGTGAACCGGCGGATGATTCTATCGAGTCACACGCACATCGTATACAGCCCGAAAGTCTACACGGTGCTCGGTTACGATCAGATTTTGGACTTCGAGCTTATAGAAGACGGGAAGAGCGTGGCGAAGAGCGGACTTGGCCGCGCTGTTGTTGGTGGCATCTTGTTTGGCGAGGCTGGAGCCATAGTTGGCGCCACCACCCGTCACAAGCAGGATGAAATTTGCAACGAGATGACGCTGAAGATCACCGTTAGGGGGGCAGCCGACTATCCGGCGTTCTACATGTACCTCATTACCACGGAGACGAAGAAGAGCAGCCTTTCGTACAAGGCTATTGCGAAGGAAGCTCAGGATATTATGTCGGAGCTTCAGGTGATAATCGATTCCAATAGGGATGGCTATGGCGCTGCCGTTGCGGGCGCTACGGGCACCGGCCCGCAGGGCGCCGAGGGGAGCGTCGCCTACGCACCCACACACGCTGCAGCGCCTGCCGCGAATGCCGCGCAGGCTGGCGCTGCCGGCCCGGTGGCTGATCCAGCGGAGGAGATTCGCAAGTACAAGTCGCTTTTGGATGACGGGATCATCACCCAGCATGAGTTCGACGCCAAGAAGAGGCAGCTGCTGGGATTGTGAGGCAGCTGCTGGGATTGTGAGGGACTTCAGCAGGCTGAATAGGATTCGGCCAGCCGGATGAAGCTGGGCTGCCAAGCGCAAACAGGCTGTAGCGTTGGCTGCAGCGTTTGATGTGGCGTTCCCACACGGCGGTGAGGCATCCCACAAGCTGACAGTAACTGGGGTCTCGAAACTTGCTGGCAAGCACTTCCGGCCAGCTGCCGCATGCAGAAAGATTGAGTGAAGCGAATGAAGGAACTCGAGTCGTTCAAAGATTTTGTGTTGGAAAATCACTTCAACATCTACGACGTCGCCATAAAAACGGAAGACCGAGAAGAGTATCTCCAGATTCGCAAGTGCAACCTTTTCAACGACTGCTTTTCTGTCACCAAGCTGATGACCGTTACGGCAATTGGGATTTTGGCCGACAGAAACTTGCTCACAACGGACGACCCCATCATGAAATACCTGGGCAGCGAGTCCAAGGGGTATGACCGGGCATACGATGCGGCATGGGACAAAGTGACAATCAAGAACGCCATGATGCATTCGATGGGGATCGAGCAGGGCGTAATCGATATCGACCGTGACGACACCGCCGCGTATCCAACCGACGACTACCTGAAGATGATCATAGATAATCCGCCAACGATGGAGCCTGGCAGCAAACGGGTTTACACGGATGTTCCGCATTATCTGCTCTCGAGAGTCGTGACGGCGGTAACGGGCATGAAAGCCGACGAATTTTTGCAGCAGGAGCTGCTGGACCCGCTTCGATGCAGAAATGTGGCTTTCTCGAGATGTCCCAAGGGCTACACCATCGGCTCTTCGGGGGCTTTCATGCGCACCGAGGACATGGTGAAGATCGCTTGGCTTTACATGAACGATGGCGTTTGGGAAGGCAGGCGAATTCTGTCTGAGGATTTCGTGCGAGAGGCCGAGGCAAACAGGTACGACATCTACCCGATCGAAAACTCCTCCTTCGTGGGGAAGGCCGGTATGAATGCCCAGAACGTCATCTACAGCCGCGAGAAGGGTGTGGCCCTGGCTTTCCATGGATCTGAAACCAAAGATGTTGGCACTATAGAGCAGTACTTGGTGAGTCTTTTCTAAGGGAGCGTGCAGGAGAGTATCAGATCGGGTGCTTGTGAATGTTGCCAAGCACTGGTGCTAACAGCGGCCCTGCTGCTCTTCCTCTTTTCAACTTGTGACCCTGGTAGAATGGCGTAAACGCAAGCAAGTGTGGGCGCTATAGCACATCCGCATTTGTTGCAGCAGCATTCTAACCGGGAGGTGGATACCATGGCAGGGGAGAATCGTAGAAACTGGACCCACGACGAAACCCTCATGGCCTTTGTGCTCTATTACATGCTTCCTTCCAATGAAATCGACGACACCGGCGCCGACGTAATTGCACTTGCCAATGCTATCGGCAGAACGCCCAATGCGGTTGCTATGAAAGCTTGGAACATCGCCGCCCACGACATGAATCGTGTTGGATCGGGCAAAGTTGGCATGCCCCACGGCAGCAAGCTCGATGCCCTCATATGGGAGGAGTTCGAGGTAAAGGGCGACGCCCTGATTGAAGAGGGCTTCAAACTGCTAGAGAAAACGGTGGGCGCCGGCACGCTTAGCCCGGAAATCAGCTATGCAGTTGTGGGCGATGTTCCCGAGGGAGAGGGAGATGTCCCGGAGGGCAAGGTGCACGAGGTTGTGCGCAGCGAGCGTGTGAACCAGCAGTACTTCAGGAACACCCTCATGAAGAACTACTCCGAGCGGTGCTGCATCACAGGAATCGCGGTTCCGGCGCTGCTGGTTGCAAGCCACATCAAGCCATGGAAAGACGCCGATCCCAAAACCGAGCGGCTTACCGGCAGCAACGGCTTGCTGCTCAATGCTTTGCACGATAGGGCGTTCGACAAGGGGCTCATGACCATCGATTGCAATCACAAGGTGGTCCTATCATCCAAGCTCAAGCGCGATGTCCCGAATATGGAGTGGCTGTTCAGGTTCGAGGGCGAGCAAATCGTGGAGCCAAAGGCAATGCCGCCGGCTAGGGAATTCATCGAGTATCACAACGACGTGGTTTTCATTGGATAGTATTGCGCGGTAGCAGGTAGAAGCCGCGGATTATGAATGCCGACGTGGAGTTGGTGCTAAAGCCAAGCAGCTTGCCGCTAGAACGATGCTTTGCTCGCCATTTCGCCTATCTCAATCATCGTCCAAGTCCAAGTCGTCGCGTTTATGCTCTCGATCTGCCATATTATTCAGCACGCTTGCGAGCAGCGCGGGATCGACCTTCCTCACTGCCGATTCATCAAATGCATCTTTATCGCGGGAAATTACGTAATCTACCCTTTGCGCTTCTGCGCACGCCCTTACGATCCCGTCTTCAAAATCCGGCTCTGTGGAATAGGCAGCGCTGCGGACAACATCTTGATTGACGGGCACGCACTTCACTATTTCCAACAAATCGCGTATGAACTCACGGGCGCTTGCCTCGTCGTAAGCCTTGCATGCAATGTAGTATGCGTCCTTGAGGCTCAGGGGGCACACATAGAGCCAATACTCTCCCTCGACCAACTGGCCAAGCAGCTTGGACGCGCAATATCCAAACCCCGTGCGGTTGCACGCGAGGTCTATCAGTACGTTCGTGTCGAGCAAGAACGATGTTTGCTCGGTTAGAGCTTGCTCGAGCTCACGAGCAGAGACCATGCTACTCATAGCGCTCGTCCAACATCTTTGATACCAATGCGTCGAATTCGGAGTCGCCCAGCTGCGAAAACGCGTTATCTCCGCGTGAGGCTATGCGCTCCAACGCCTCGGCCCTACGCACTTTTGCCGCGTTGCCTTCCGGCGAGTATATGTAACTGGGGATGGTCTTGGTGGCGGCAATGTGTTGGTAGAATGCCCTGATCGCCGCCGAGGCTGTTATGCCGGCGTCACGCAGCACTGCGTCGCCCTGGCGCTTTAATGATTCATCAATCCTGACGTTGAACATCGTATTGGCCATTGCTTCTCCTCTGCCGGCTCCACCTCTTGCCTTCGTTTCAAGTTCAATGTAGCAAGGCCTCTATGTTTTGTAAAGCAAGCTTTACAATTTACTGACAGGAAAGACTAGCTGTTGCTTGCGAGCTTGAGAAAACATGTTTTCTTCATGTAAGGATGTGCTCTAGACTCCACCGGTTTGAAGCACAGCGATTCGGTGGTGACATTCCTCGGCATACTACGCTATCGTTACCGGCTCGGACCGATAGCAGCGTGTTCGAGGAGCGCAAGACCCGAGCAAGTGGAACGCTCGAGGAACGGGCTCTCTGATACAATAGCGCGATGTTAAATTAGGTATGATGTGTAGAACATTCCAGAACCAGAAAATCTTGGGCGCGAACGTGGGCTGCGCCAGCAGGGGATGATGATGACAATGAGCGGGAGATACACGCAAGGAGTGCGAGAGCACTTGCTTCGGACATCGAAGGGTGATTCGGGCACATTTCGGGATTCGCAGCTACAGGGCGATTCGGGGGAACTTTGTCGCCATGGACGTTCTTCTGCAAGCGCATTTGCCAGGTTCGCGAGGGCCTTCGCAATTGTGATGGCCATCGCCATGGTCTCTCTCACCTGCGTATCACCTGCCATGGCGGCTACTATCACCGTGACGCCATCCGAGGGAAACGAGAGCGCAACCTACCAGGCATGCAAGGTTTTCTCCTGCGACGTCAATAGCGATGGCACTGCAAGCAACATTGCCTGGTCAAGCGACGCCGTGCGCGATGCCGTTGTGCCCGTTTTAAAGGCAAACGGTGCCACGGACACCGATGTTTCCACTGCGCAGGACGCCGCAGAGTACATAAACCTGCACATCAACGGCGACAACGGCGACAATGGCGGCACCGGTGGGTCGGGCACCAACTCGTCCACCATTCTCCCCGCTGGTTCGCTCGGCATGCAGCTGTCCAAGGCATTGGCGGGCATTGCGCCCGACGCCACGTTCAAGGCATCCGAGGCTTCCGCCAACTTACCCGAGGGATGGTACCTTGTAACTACCAGCGAGAATGCAAGCGGCGGCAGCGGCTCAAGCACGCCGTCCATAGCTGCCACGTCTCCTGTGTTCATGCTGCTTGGCGGCACCAACCTCACGGTTCACGAGAAGGCCAGCGTTCCCATGGTGAGCAAAACC
>CADBOM010000019.1 GCA_902796325.1 uncultured Coriobacteriaceae bacterium | reverse complement strand
GGGGAACGTCTACACGCTCTTCTACTTCAGCTCTCCCCTAGCTCGCATCAAGGGAGATTGGGTTGCATTCAGAGAGCTCAGGAATACCGCACCCTTTGACCCGGCCTTCAAGCGAGGCGTGCTGGATGCGCTGGCCTACACGTTTGCAGGCCACGAGAACAAGCTGGAGGAGGCAGTGCAGAAGATTCGCGGCAAGAGAATCTCCAGCACGGGTTTCGAGCTCAAGGCGTTCGAATGCATCCCCATCCGCATAAACTTCTGGGATGCAGACGACGAGTTCCCGGCGTCCGCCAATATGCTGTTCGATTCAAGCGCTACCGATTTCATCCACGAGGAGAGCATCGTCTCCATAGCAACCGAGGCCCTAGACCAGCTTGCAACTGCCGCCAATCTCCCTGTAGATCCCGCGGCTATGGGAGTTTACAGCAACGAGACCATGGGAAATGTCGAGTGATTCTAATCTCGAGCAGCCAACCTCTAGCATCGCCATAGCCAGCCGGCGACTTAGACCCGACAGGCAGCTTCAAACCAATTGGCAACTTCAATCCGACGGGCAGCTTCAAACACCGAAGGACAACTTCAACCCGGCTGGCTTCAACCCGGCGGGCAACTTTCGAGCTCCCGATAAAAAGCTATCAAAAAAGTGGCGTTCCCGTTTGGGAGCGCCACTTTCTGTTGATCGAGTTGTGAGCCGACAGCTTAGATCGACGGCTTTTCCCGCTGCTGGATTAGCAGCTATTTTGCAGCCTCGGCGGTCTTCTTCTTGTGGTATGCCCACCAATAGAGAACTCCCACCAAGATGGCGCCTCCAACGATGTTTCCAACCGTTGCGGCGGAGATGTTGTAGAACACGCCACCCAGGGTCAGAACATCGATGTGAGCGTTCGTAGAAGCAATCACGCCAGCAGATTTAACTGCAAGTCCCATGGGCAGGAAGAACATGTTTGCAACGCAGTGCTCTGCGCCCACGGCAACGAATGCCATAACCGGGAAAATGCAGGTGAAGATCTTGTCGATCACGCTCTTTCCGGAGAAGCCCATCCAAACTGCAAGGCAAACCAGGAAGTTGCAGACGATTCCACGGAAGAAGATCGTTCCCCAAGACATGTTGATCTTGGCAACCGCAGTGTTCATCATAGCCTGTCCAACGCCACCATCGTTCATACCCTGGAGATTTGCGAAGAACACGATGAACACCAGGAGCAGGGATCCCACGAAGTTGAAGATCCAAACCACAACCCAGTTCTTGATAACACCGCTCCAGCTGAACTTCTTCTCGATAGCGCCGATGACCATCAGACAGTTTCCTGTGAACAGCTCGGCACCGGCAACGATGACGCAGATAAGTCCGAGGGAGAAGCATAGTCCTCCGAGAACCTGAGAAGCAGCAAAGGAAAGCGTGGTGTCAGACTTCACGAACAGCATGAACAGTGCACCGCATCCGATGAACAGTCCGGCGAGAATCGACAGTGGAATCATCCTACCTACCGACATCTCCGCCTTGCCCTTGCCCACAGTTCCGGCCTTGGCTTCGGTTTGAGCCGGCGAGAGACAAGCAGGATTCACAGACTTGATGTCATCGGAGATTGGCTTCAAATCCTCAGAATTTACCTCCATATAGAGCATCCCTTCCAAACAGTTTCCAAACACTTCAAACATAGCGCCAGCGCCACCCAATCGGACATGGCAGCAAGAACGCAACTAGTGATTGATGGTACAACCGTGTAATCACAAATACTTCACAATTTCTGCAAACCAGCATCATCATTAGACGAGCGCGCATTATATCGAACTAAAAATTATTGCATCGCCGTTATTTATCCACTTGAATCGTTTCCGTCCGCTTGAATTTAAAAATCCCGCTTGTTCCTGCCTAAATCAATGATGTTTGCTATCAAGAGCTACTTCCACGTGCGACCGATCCATAAGCAGTCAGTTTGGCAGAAAAATATTAGACATAGTCTTATATTTGGTAATATCATATTGTTGCGATGCTGGTGATGTTGGTTGCCCTACTTCCGAGTTGACACATGATCATCTGGCACATAATCCATATGCCGACGGCAAAGCGTCCAAATCAGCTCCACCAGATGCGTCGAAGCCTCTTCACCTCGTGAAAGAAGGCTTCCCATATGTTAATGGAACCGAGTGTTCCACTCTTTTGCTCGAGGCCGGCAATCCAATATCTGGTTTGCCGGCCTCATCTATCTTCGCGCTATTTTGCACAAATCAAAAAGCCGGCAACCCGTAAGGGCTTCCGGCTTTGCATTCTAACCTGCAATTTTCATGGTGGGCCGTATGGGGTTCGAACCCATGACCTTGGGATTAAAAGTCCCCTGCTCTGCCAGCTGAGCTAACGGCCCGATGTCACGTTCGACTAAAAGAGTCTATCAACAAGAAAACCTTCGGTCAACAAGATAACCGACGAACTGGCTGTAATGTAAAAGCGACCCCAAACGCGAATAGCGGCAAACTCTGGAATCGAGAAGCGCGGGCTGGGCTCTAGAATCGGATCAGCAGGTATACCATGGAAACGACTACGGTGAGAATCATCACCGGGAAGCATTCTTTGAAGAACTTACCGAAGCTGATGGGATAGCCTTCCTTGTCGCTAATTGCGCACAGCACGACGTTTGCCGAAGCTCCAATGAGCGTTCCATTGCCTCCCAGGCAAACTCCAAGCGACATTGCCCACCACAGCGGGAATACATCCATTCCGGTTGCCTGTATTGCCAAGACGATCGGAATAGCCGTGGCTACGAAAGGAATGTTGTTGAGCAAAGCCGAGAACAGGGCCGAAATCCATAGGATTGCAATCATTGCCAAGGCAGTGTTGCCCTGGACGAGGTCGAGCAGGGCTTGCGCGACTATCGAGATTACCCCGGTATCGTTGAGAGCTCCTACTACCACGAACAGTCCGACCAAAAACGCAATCGTGCCCCACTCAACGCCCTCAAGAGCCTCCTCAATGTTGAACTTGCCGAGGATGATTATGATCGTTGCCGCAACGAGCGCGATGACCGACGATTCCAATCCAAGAGCGTTGGCACCGATGAACCCGATCACCGTGAGCACGACCATTACCACGCTGATTTTGAGTAGCTTGGCGTCCTTTACCACAGCCGATGCGTCGAGCGCCATGATCTTGGCACGGGCGCTCTCGCTAACGCGCATATTGCGCCCATACTTGAACCTGTAGAAGATGATTATCGCAGCCAATACCAAGGCGATGGCAGGACCGTTGTAGTTTAGAAAGTCGAAGAACGAGAGCCCCGCCTGAGAGCCAATGATCACGTTTGGCGGGTCTCCGATAAGCGTTGCGGTACCTCCCACGTTAGACGCCACTATCTCGGTTAGAAAGTACGGGACCGGGTCTACGTCGAGTATCTTGCACACCATGAGAGTCATGGGACCTATGAGCAGGACCGTGGTCACGTTGTCGAGCAATGACGATAGGATGGCCGAGATAAGCACGAAGTACACCATTATCAGCCACGGGCTGCCCTTTGCGAGCTGTGCGGCCTTAACGGCTATGAATTCGAATATCCCGCACGATTTAACCACGGTCACGAACATCATCATTCCGATGAGAAGACCGAGGGCATTGAAGTCGATGGATGCAACGCTGGCATCTAGCGGCATAACCCCCAAGACCATAACCACAACAGCGCCTATCAATGCCGCAAGCGTTTGATGGACCTTGTTAGACACGATAAGGGCCATTACGCCGATGAAGACGCATACCGAGATTATTTGGTCTGGAGTCATCGCTACTCCCCGAAGAAAGTTCTTGCAATTCTGGAACACGTGGAACAACCGGATGCTTTGTCTTTCGCGATGCGCAGCCGAAGCGGCGCATACAGCCGTAACAGCGCATAAAAGAAATATTTCCGAATTGTTTCACCCGCGGATGCATATCCTATCTCATTTACCGGCTTTTGCACCGCTAGTTTGGACAAAAGCGGTTATTTGCACATCCAATGACACTACATGGAACCATAGTTGCGTCGTCTAAGAAAGAAGGCGAGGCTGACATCCTTTGCGAATGCCAACCTCGCCATACCGGGTCATGCAGGCCCTTGGGGCTCAAGTCCTTGGATTCCTGCCAGCGTCGCCATCTAAAAAACTCCACTTGGGCTGTGCTCGCCCAACTGCTCCGCCCAATGCGACCCGTCTATCAGTGCTTATCCAAGCATTCCATCAAGCTCTGCCTTAATTTCGTTGGAAACAGCGGCAGGTCCGCCAAATATGTAGGCGTTTCCAATCGTGTCGATATTGGACTTGATGGTGTTGTCGATGTTGTAGTGGCCAAGTGCCGACCCATCTGCCAGCACAAGCACTCCACCGGCCTTGCCAAGCGTTGGCGAAGACACAAGGGAATCCGGATAGTTCTCGGCAGATGCTACCGCGGTGGTGTTCCAAGACATCGTCACCGAGGGTGCGAATGCGGCATCGCTATCCATTCCGGTCTCCCAAGCGTTGACCTTGCTGCAGGTCTGGTACCTGTCTTCTCCAGCAAGTCTCACAATGGACGCTCCGCTTGTTGCCTTCAGCTGGTTTTCAACGACCTGCGGCACGGACTTCTCTCCTCCCACGATCACGATCTTATCGAAGTTGGCCAGAGCGGCGGCGGTGTCACTGCTAAGGCCATTGTCGAAGTTTGTCAGGAAGACGGGAGCCTTTGCAGCATATGCAAACGGAGCGATGGACAGAGCGTCTGGGTAGTTGTTTCCGCTAACCAGGATTGCCGTGTCACCCCACTGCTTTCCGTTGGCAATGGCATCCTTGTAGATCTGGACCGAGGTGTCGTACCTCATCTCTCCGAACGACCTGCTCACGTTGATGCCCTTGTTGGCGATCTCGAGGGCAATGCTGTCGCTCACAGACATGCTGCCGCCAACGATTATGGCGTTTGCAGGCTTGATCTGGTCGAGCAGAGCTTCGGCCTGCGAGCCTGCCAGCTGGTCGTTAACCAGGATGATCGGCGCGTTGTACAGTCCGGCCAGTCCGCTTGCAGAGAGGGCATCCGGGAAGTTCTTTCCAGAAGCGATGATAACGGTGTCGCTGCCTTCGAAGTTGCCGGTTTTCACAACCTCAGCCATCGTGTCGTAACGGGTATCGCCAGATACGCGCACCCACTCATCGGCCTGAGGCACTGCCTCCGTGCCAACAACCACTAGGTTGGCCGAAACCTCTTGCCTGTACAGCTGCTGCAGCTTTGCGTTGTCCGCATGCTTTGGTGCGAACTTGCCGAATTTCTCGCTGGACAGCCACGAGGTTACTGTAACGTGTTTGGAATCCTTTGCCGGGGTCACAACGAGCGCCTCGTGCGAGATGATGCTCGTATCGGACGACTTGAACTTGTTGTAACCAGCCTGCTCCATGGCCCATGGGTCATCGAAGTATCCGTCGGGAATGATTCCCTGGCCCGTCATATCGGACACGCTGTATGCGAACGTGGCGTTTCCATCCGCATCCAGGTTCATCTCCTGGAACGGGTGAAGGTCGCCGGTGATCGACTTCTCGTTCTTATAACGGTTGTCGTTGATGCCGGCGAAGTAATTGTCCTTCGCTACCTGCATCATGGCGAGCTCTTGATCGAGCTCCTCGTCGGTAACGGGCTTCACGTTGAGGACTATGTCCTTTGATGCGGTCACACCATCGCGCGTGAGCGTGACGGTGAGCGTAACCGGTGTGTCAACGGCATTTTGGAAACGATCCACCTCGCCGCGATATCCGTTGATCGCAATCGTGTCGGGATCTCCAGACGTAACCGTGATCTCGCCATTCTTGAATACGTAGTTTCCGTCGGCATTCTTGATCTTGGTATACCTGGGCAGCTGAATATCGGTGGTCACTGCTGCAGGATCCACTGGCTCCGCCGGGTCGCTGCCGAAAATCGTGATGGCGCTTTCCGGATAATACTGGTCGAGCAACGACTGCAGCTTCTCCGGGGTAACCACCTTCTCGGGATCGGCCTTAACGGTTACGGTGAAGGTCTTGGTGATAGTCCCGAAGTCAGCCTGATTCTCAACATAGGAGTTGAGCACGGTGTCATTGGCCTTGAAGGTAGCCGTGAGAGTTACGGTCTCGTCCTTGCCAGTGCGGTTAACCTTGCCCACAGCCGCAGTGTTGATGCCAGTGCCATCGGTAATCTGAACACCGATTACGTCGGGGTTGGAGCTGGTCCACTCGATTTCCGACCAAACCTTCCTAGCATTGGTTCCGGTGCTCCTTGGGAGCGAAAGGTCGGAGGTTACCTCGCTTGCGCTGGCATTGCTGCCAAGTATCGAGCTCTCGGTTACCTGGTCGGCCTCTGCCTGCATGTTCTGCTGGAAGTACGGGACATCCCATCCGATCGTTGCAGTTCTAGAAGCAGTGGTAGCCGAAGCGTCTCCGCAAGTGACCTTGAACACGCAGTCGACGTTCTTCACGTTGATGCCGTAGTTGTCCAGCTCCGACTGGTTGTAGTTGATGGTACCGTCCTGCGCGATATAGGTTGAATCCGCAGCGTTCACGAGGGAAACCGTGAGACCATCGGTGTCGAGGTCGGTGTGGGCCTTAATCTTGCCAAGGGCAAAATCGTTGATGTTGGTGTCGGTTCCGTAATGAGGACGCAGAGCACCAAGCTCGGCATCGAAGGCCGCCACGGCAACGTTTACCTTCTTCTGATCGGCCGTAAGAATGTCCATTCCAACGGTAAGGGTCTGTGCCTGAGGATATCCATCTGGCTTGTAGGTCATCTTAACGGGATTGTAGCCGTCAGCCGTCACGGCAATCGTGTACTCGATGTATCTGGACAGGCTATAGGATCCGTCGGACGACGGGTTCACCGTCTCCTCAACATCGTCTCCCCACTCATCCTCGTCCATGTAAGTCACGGTAACCTTGGCGCCGGCAATAGCAGCTCCGCTAGCATTATCGGTGGGAGCAATCGTGATGTTGTAGGTTTGGAAGGTAACGTGGCTCATCTGCACGTCGATGGTCTTGTCGGCGCTGATGTTAACCGTGCCGGTGGCATCCACATAGGTGTCGGCAGAAACCGTATACGTGTACTCGCTGCCAGCATCCAGCTTGTAGCTGCCATCAGCCTCGGGAGCAACAACATCGCTGCCCTTCTTCACCACAATCGCGGCGTTCTCGATCGCAGCACCAGAATCCTTGTCGGTTACGTTGAACTTGGCAACGCTCTGCGCATGAGACATCGAAATCGTCTTGGTAATGGTGTCCTCTTCGCCGCTCGGGGTGAACTTCTCAACTGTCTGGTTGTAGTTGGGAGCGGTCACGGTAATCGTGAACTCGGTGTTCTTCTGGAGCGAATAGGTGCCGTTGGCATTCTGGCTCACGGTCTTGGTCTCGGAATCTCCCCAATAATCTTCCTCTTCATAGGTAACCGTGATGGTTGCTCCGCTAATCTCCTGACCCGTGGCAGCATCAACCGGAGTGATGGTGGTGTAGTACTTGGAGATATTCTTGTGCATCGTGATGGTCACGGTCTGGGTGTCGTCGCTATTGGCGGTAACCGAGACGCCAGTCTTCTCATAGGTGGCGGCAGTTGCCTCGCAATATGCGTTGTAGCGCGAGTCCAGCTTGTATGTTCCATCGAGCTCTGGGGCTATCTTGGTGCCATACTTGCCACCGCTCCTCACGGTTATGGCAGCACCGGGGATTTCCTCGCCATAGGCATTAACGACCTTTACGGTGGTCACGCAATAGTGGATTGGATCGAGCTTGGCCGTATAGGTGTAAGCCTCGTCGCTTCCACTGGGTATCGTGTAGCTGTCCTCGCTGTAATCGGCATAGCCATCTGCTGCGATGGTGATGTCGTAGGATACTCCCTCGGCAAGCTTGTATGAGCCGGCATGGTCGCCCGTGGTCTCGGGATCGACGGTGTCATAGTATCCCTGCTTCACGGTAACGGTGGCACCGGACACGGCAGACCCGTCCGACGAGTTAACAGGGCTTATCGTAACGTAGTGGTAAACGAGTTTGACCATCGCGATGTCGCTGGTTTCGGGAGTGTCGCTCGTTACCGAGAGAGTGCCGCTGTAGTCCTCGTAGCCGTCGGCCGTGGCACTTACGGTGTAGCTCTTACCCACTTCAAGCTTGTATGCTCCAGCATGGTCCCCGGACGTCTCGGCGCTGATGGTGGTGTAGTCCTTCTTCACGGTAACCTTTGCGTTGGCAACGGCCTCGGAGTTATCGGATGCGTTAACCGGGTTAAACGTCACGTACTTGTACTGCTTCGCAACCATTGGCAGGCGCACGGTTCCATCTTCCGATGGCGTCCACGGATACTTCGAGTATTGCTCGTAGTCCGTACCCGTAGCAGTAATCGTATAGAAGGCATCGCCGCGCAGCGTGAAGCTACCGTCGGAATTCGCATCGACGCTGTTCAAGTAAGGGCTATCTCCCTTATTGACCTTAACGCTGAAGTCGGGCACCGCCTTGTTGTTCACGCTATCGATGCCCACGAACGTCACGTTGTAGGTTTTTGGTGCCGGGAGAATGTTCACAGCAAACGTCTGCGAAGCCAGAGGAGTTGCGGTTCCAGAGCTAACGGCATCGTCCGTCGTGTCGGTCGAATACAGCGACAGCGTTATGCTACCTGCCGCCGTATCCTGGTCAGCGGTTGGACGGGTGAAATCGAACCTCGTGTTTGAAACAGCAGTCTTGCGTGGAGTTATAACCGTACCATCCGACGTCCAAACGAACTTGTACTGCGTGGTATCGAATACCGAGGTGGTCGTGTTCATCCTCAGATAAGTTATCTCGCTTGGATCAGAGTAGGAATTCCTCTGATACTCATATGCGATGTTGTAAGTAAGACCATCGTCCGAACGCTGGCAACCCTGCGTGAACGATCCGAATATGTTCACAGGGTCACCGGAAGAGTCCTTCCCATTGATGATCTTGTCTTGGATGTACTGAGCAGCGGCTTGCTCAGGCGTCTGATCCTCTGCCATGGCTGTGAGCGGCAACGAACCTATCGTTGTCGATAAGGCCAGCAGAACGGATAGCACGCATATCCATGCTTTTTTGAGAAAACTAGTACTTGTTGCCATCGTTCCCCTATCTCTCTTGCTTTAACCATGTGAAATCGCTATCTGGCGACCCCACGCCCCAACCTTGGAAACACCCTCCTTTCCAAAACATGGTCAGCGCGAAGGCTGGGCGAGAAGCCGGGACTAAAACACCGGGCAAACCAACAGCACAGGATGGCGAGGGCAAAATAAAAAGCCATAGCTATAAAAGCCATGGCCTCGTGTTGAAGCAACCATATCCCAAGATGCGCCGCACATCTCGTGCGAAGGATATTTAAGGCTGACGCTTCCAACTCACATAGGTCTTCCGAGCTTGTGCACTATGGCGCGGCTTGCAGCTTCCCAGCGCTGCACACCATCATCACGCCACGATTACCACCCTGCCTTCTCAGAAGCATTCAATTACTGCTTCCAATGACTGGCTCGCGCCAACGGGCTGGCAACCATCATGCACTTACGGCAACGTTAAAACGATGCTCCGGACTCCAACCGGCTTCCCTCATCCAAACGCCTGCTCCCCGGCCATCGCCAGAGACAGTCTTCACGTAAGGTCATGTTCTATTCGGTTGTATTGTTACCAATCTATTACATCATCTAGGATATATTGTTTGATTGTTGCAGTAAACCTCTTGGCAACTCTATTCAAATCAACCGGGCT
>CADBOM010000018.1 GCA_902796325.1 uncultured Coriobacteriaceae bacterium | reverse complement strand
TGGATGTTCCGTCCAACAGGGCATGAGGCATTTGGATTTTCGTGGAACCGGAACAGCTCTTGGTTATCGATGCTGTCGACGGCTCTGTACACGTCAAGCAACGTGATTTCATTCAACGGCTTTGCAAGCGAAACTCCACCGTTGCCCCCGCGCTGCACGTTGATGAGTCCGGCTTTCTTGAGCTTTCCGAAGATGTTGCGTATGGCCACTGGGTTCACTCCCACGCTTCCGGCGATGGTCTCGCTGTTGAGCGGCATCTGATCCTTCAGCACCTCGATGCAGGTGAGAACCTGCACAGCAATGGTGAATCTGCTTGATATCTGCATGATGTTACCTCCATGTTTACATCAAATCATATCACATGCGCAGCATCGTTAGACGTGAATACGAATGGGCGGTAAAGCAACAACGCCGCACCGGGTTTGCCCCGATGCGGCGTTGAAACTCATATCGTATTGCGCGGTTGCTAAGTACTGCACTGCGCTGGGCCCTGTGCTATGCCAGCTCCGCGTCATGACTGCTATGCCAGCGCCACGAAGGTACCGCTCCTGCTGTTTGAGACGGCGCATCCAATGGTTCCAGCCGCCCGTGCCCGTGTGCTCCGCTTTGGCAAGCGCAGCCATTGAGCTAGGCGCATCCAAGCCGACATGTTCTCGCAGGCGCTCTCCGAGTCGATCACCACGGGGCTCCAAGCCTCGTTGCTCGAAACGATTGCAGTGGCGGATACGTCTTCCACCCCTCCGAAGTAATCGCCGGTGGGCATTGGGACCTTCCAGTCCTTCTCGGGAGGCCTTGGTGCCATGTGGTCCTCGTCCCCACCGTCCTTGAGCCTCTTGAAGTAGCTCTTGGCCTCGCGGGAGATCACTCCGCTAAGCGCTATCAGGGCAACCATGTTGGGGATTGCCATGAGTCCGTTGAAGATGTCGGCGATGGTCCAAACTGCCGAGACGGTCATGTACGGGCCAATGAACACAGCGGCGATGTAGAGCCAGCGGAAAACCTTGACGGCCTTCATGCGGCCGTTGGTGAGGTACTCTAGGCAGCGCTCGGAGTAGTAGTCCCATCCGAGGATCGTGGTGAAGCCGAACAGCACGAGGCACAGCATGATAACGAACGCCACAACCTCACCGGGGAGGAACGGAAGGCCGATCTGGAATGCCGTGGTGGAAACCGCGGCGCCCTCGAGTCCCGGAATCTGCCAAGCCCCACTCATTACGATTGCGAGTCCGGTCATGGAGCAAACGATGATGGTGTCGAGGAAGGTTCCGGTCATGGAAACCAGGCCCTGCCTCGTGGGCTCCTTGGTCTGCGCGGCTGCAGCTGCGATAGGTGCGGATCCAAGTCCAGCCTCGTTGGAGAAGATTCCCCTTGCCACGCCCATCTGCATGGCTATGAGCATGGAACCAACCATTCCGCCGCCGAATGCGCGGAGTCCGAATGCTCCCTCGAAGATCTCGATGAACGCTTCGGGAATGAGGGTCACGTTGCAAACCAAGACCATGATCGAGATGACTAGGTAGATGACCACCATGGTTGGGATTACTTTCTCGGATACCGCGGCGATGCGCTTGAGGCCGCCGATGAGAACCAGGCCCACCACGATGGTGAGAATGATTCCGCCGATGATCGTGGCGATCGAGTAATTGTTGCCAAAGAGGCTCACGGTATTCACCTTATCGGCATCGAAGAAGTTAACGATTGCCGAGCAAATCGAATTCACCTGGGTGAAGGTTCCAATGCCGAAGAGGCCAACGCAGCATCCGAAGAATGCGAAGATCTTGGCCAACCACTTGAACTTGGGGCCAAGTCCACGCTCGATGTAGTAGAACGGGCCTCCCAAGACGTGGCCGGTTTTCTTGTTGACGCTGCGGAACTTGATTGCAAGCAGTCCCTCGGAAAATTTGGTTGCCATTCCAAAGAGGGCAGCTATCCACATCCAGAACATGGCTCCGGGGCCGCCTGCGATGATGGCGGTGCCAACTCCAACGATGTTTCCGGTTCCCACGGTTGCGGAAAGAGCTGTGCACAGTGCGCCGAAGCTACTAACCTCACCGGAATCGGTCTTCTCGTTTTTAAGCATGTACTTCAGGGCTTTGCCCAGGTGCCTGAACTGCAGTCCCCTGAGGCGAATGGTGAGCAAGATGCCACCCGCGAGGATCAGCACCATGAGGGGAACGCCCCACACGAAGCTGTCTATCGCGCTTAACACGTCGTTGAAATCCACTATGTCCTCCCGATAGTGTGCGGCGGGTTTGTGAGTACGCTGTGCAGCGGCCCGCCTTTGATGGATGCCGGTTTATGCGCTGGTTCCAAGGGCTAACCCAACCGGCGAGTTGGCAGTGGATACAACTCTAACATCATGAAGTTTGATTCACGGGCAACTTGCGTTGTCAAATCCACAAAGGGGAGATATAGCGGGGATTATGTGCGGGTGCTCACCACGGAAGCTGTCTAGTGCAGCTTATCTATATAACTCGCAAGGTCGAGAAGCGATGGCAGCACGGCTTCCGAAAGCTCGTGCATCTCTTCCGTTGCCTCCATCTGGTCTGGAATCATGATTGGCCTCATTCCAGCGGCATGTGCAGACCTGATCCCGTTGTAGGAGTCTTCTATTGCCATGGCAGCCGACGGGTCGACTCCAAGTTGGAGGCACGCTTCTAGGTAAATATCTGGCTCCGGCTTGCTCTTCTCTATCATGTCGCCGGTAATCACCTTATCGAAATACTGCAGCAGCCCGTTGTCTTCGAGTTCCGGCACAACGTATCTTCTCGGGCTAGACGACGCCACGCCCATCGGAATTTCAAGGTTTTCGAGAAGCTGCAGAATGTCGTTTACACCCGGCATCGTGGGAACCTTGCCGTCCACCAGCTTCGATTGGAAGGATTTCCCCAGCTCGTGCTGAATCTTCTCGAATGTGATGCTGGTACCGTACTTCTTAACGAACTCTGCCTTGCGGGCTTGAGGGTTTGATCCGGTGGTTCTTTTAACCAATTCGAGCACGTCTTCCAGGCCGTGCTTTCTGCCAACCTCTTCCCAACCTTCGATAACCAGCCTCTCGGAGTCCAACAGCACCCCGTCCATGTCGAAAACCACGGCTTTTGGCTTATGGAGTTCTGTCGTTTTCATGGTCTTCGCGCCTCCTGGTTTATGGGGCCTTAACTTTTTGGATCTTGCAATTTGTCTATGCGCTTGCATGCCCGCTGCCTGCGCCCAACCACGGTATCATGCACGATGGCGTATCAGGCACGATAGCGCGGTTTTTGTCTCGCGTTATTTACCCATGCGCTTCGAATGAGACTGAGAATTTGAGTTTAAAGGCACTCAATGCTTGCATAAGTTAAATTACTAATGTAAATGATGCATGTTGAGAATTGCCGATTTGCGGTGTTTAGCGCATTTAATACTCGCGTGCGCTATTGTGACCTAGCAGAACGGTGTTTCGCTGTTCAAATTCATCATGTGTCGGGCTATCAGGCGTAGGAGCTGCAGCGCGCGGTGGTCTGCGCCATCAAACGGTATTTCGAGAGGACGGTAACGTAATGGGCAAGTTGATCTTCACCGGAGTAGGTGGAAATCTTGGAGCCGAGGCTGCTCGCGTCATCCAGACCCTGGTTCCGGCGGACAAACTTATCTTCTGCGGATCCAATCCGGCTAAGCTCAAGCAGTACGAGGACAAGGGAATCGAGACTCGCATCGTAGACTTCAACAAATACGAGGGCCTTCCCGAGGCTTTCGAGGGCGGAGACAAGCTGCTCCTTATCTCGATGCCGTTCGTTGGCCCCAAGCGCAAGGCTGCCCACAAGAACGTTGTGGATGCCTGCAAGGAAGCCGGCGTGAAGCAGATTGTCTACACCTCCGTGGTAAACGCTGCAGACGACACCAATCCAAGTGTCGAGCGTGCCGATCATATCTGGACCGAGCGCTACATCCAGGAAGTTGGGCTGGATTACGTGTTCCTGCGCAACTCGCAGTACGCCGAGGCCATGATCACCAACTACTACACCCATGTGAAGGGCGACCATGTTCTCAAGAACAACCAGGGCGACGGCTTGATGGCCTACATCTCGCGCAAGGATTGCGCTAAGGCAGCCGCATACGCCATGTACAAGGACCTGCATCATCAGGTTGTGTGCGTGAATGGTGCCGAGGCCATGACGATTTCGAAGTTCATCCAGATTGGCAACGAGGTTACCGGAAACGACATTAGCTACAAGGAGATTTCCGACGAGGAGAACTACCTGGTGTTCGATGCCATGGGAGTTCCCCGCACCACCGATGGAGTGTTCCAGGAGAATTCCGAGGCCCCGTTCTCGTCTGATGGAATGGTTACCTTTGGCCAGGCCATTCGCGAGGGCAAGATGAGCGATTGGACCGACGATTTCAAGAAGCTCACCGGCGACGACCCGATAACCGTGAGGTACATGTTCGAGCATCAGGAGGACTTCCAGATCGGCGGCCGCAACTCCACGGATGCGTAGTTGCCAGGGCCGGTGAACTCAGGTCGCGAAGACTGGTGGCTGCAGATGTAAAACTCGCAACTGCAGAAGATAGATGAAAACGATAGCGCCCGTCTCCCAGTGCTGGGGACGGGCGCTTCTCTATGTTTGCGTTCTATGGGCGTGCAGCCGATGTGGATCCGCATTCTCTCGCTCGACTCTTTTTGCCTGACGACATTGGGCTACTGCGGCCAGATTATCTCGGTATGCTCTGCCAGGTCGCTGAATAGCAAGCCTTTTAGCTCGATGTATTCTTCCGGGGACACCTGCGCCTTCTGCATTATGTCGTACAGGACCCCATATTCGATGGATCTGTACGGGGCAACCGTGAACCCGTTTCTCTCGTAGAACTTCTGCCGCGAAAGCCTCTGCTCCAGGTTATCGCACTCGGCGTGCACGCTTTCGGCTTCGAGCACCGTTGGAACGTTGTCGCACCTCGATGCGATATCTGCGAGCATGCGACTTCCGATTCCGCCAGACCTGCGATTTGCATCAACGGCGAGATACAGTATGTAGCATTTCTTGCCATCGCTTATCCACATGCTGAAACCTAGGAAATCTCCAGGTTCTGCAGTGCCATCACCGGGGTCTGCTACAAATGCGTCTAGATGCGCTCCATCTGCATCGCACATCGAAACCAGCATCTCCATTGGCACTTTCTCGTCTTCTGGAAACGCCGTGTCCAGCAAGTTGGCAACAGAATTCAAAAGCGAGCTCGACGTGCGGGGGTCAACCGCTCTCATCAGAACCTCCAAGGTTTCTCGAAGTCAAATCTTCGTCATAAGCACTTCATCAAAATACTACAAACTACTGTAGTTTAGCGAGTAGCCGCAAATGCAAGGATGTATACTAATCCTAGGATAAGGCGCGCTTCATGGAACGCAAGACTGTGCGCTATTGGAGACGGATTTGCAGCGCTCTGAGAAAAGGGCGCGGAAGGAGCTTGATATGAAGCAGGTTAAATTCTTCAAGTGCAACAAGTGCGGAAAGATCATCGGTGTAATCGAGAACCAGTACGACACCCCCACCATCTGCTGCGGCGACCCAATGGAAGAGCTCGTCCCCAATTCCAGCGGCGCTGCTAAGGAGAAGCATGCTCCCGTTATCGCTGTCGACGGCAACACCGTAACCGTTACTGTTGGAGAGGTCGAGCACCCGATGGCAGATGACCACTACATCATGTGGATCTACATCAAGACCCAGAACGGTGGACAGCGCAAGGCTCTGAAGCCTGGCGATAAGCCGCAGGCAACCTTCGCACTGGTTGAGGGCGAGACCCTCGAGGCAGCTTATGCATATTGTAACAAGCACGGCCTGTGGATGACCGAGGCATAAGGTTTGTAGTTTGCAGCGATGGAACGAGTGTTCCAAGGTTCGAATTTCAAAACTCGAATTTTTGACGCAAGCATGATGATGGGGAGCGGCTCAAGATCGAGCTGCTCCCCATTTTTTGATGCCTCCGCGCTATTTTGTGAACTCGTCGCTCACATCTGGCAGGGGCGTACCTGTTTCGATGGCTTTCTCCAGAAGCTCTATCAGCTTTTCCTCGGGAACCGAATGATATCCGAAGCTCAATCCCTCGCCGAACTTCTTCACATATTCTTTGAGCGTCTCGTCAAGTTTTGCGCTGCTCATGGCTCGCCCCCCTATGCTGGATTTTCCAAGAGTTTCTCCAACAATCATACTCAATGCGAGCGATGTCTGTGTGTAAATAGAATGAAATTGCCCCTATGCAACGGCACCCTGCGCAACAAGCACTCTATGCAATGGCATCCCGCGCATCGGGCCCTATGCAACGACCCAGTCTGGCTTGTAGAAAACCACGCTGTCCTTATCAGCTAGATATACTGTCGATTGCCCTCGTACTAGCAATGGAGCTCCAAGCGCAGCCGAAAGGGCTTTCGTTTTGCAGATTGTGGTGGGCTCTGCATTCGCGTCCGAGCCGTTGCCCGCGCCCGTGGCTACAATGCCCTCTTCTATCTCTAGCTCTGAAACCTCGTGTTCCGATAGCGTTATTGGCTTTACGTCGCACAAGTCGAGTATGTGCTCGAACTCCGCATCGTCCACGGCCAGCCTGTTCTCGGTTCCCAGAAGCTCTATCCCTATCTCCACGTTCACAAGACGCCCGATGTATCTGGCGGCATCGTGGAGGAACATCCCGTTTTTGAAGTATCCGATAGACACCGTGATGTCTGATTTTACTGCGAGCACTGCGTCGCCGTTCTCGCCGTTCAGACCACTGTTGATGTCTGCGCTCACGACCTTGGCATCGCTTGAATTGATGCATTCGATGGCTTCGGCCGAAACCCCGTTTGGAGTTCCGTGGAATCCGGTTCCGAATATGCAGTCGACGAAGGTGGATGATGACTTTAGAGCTTGGTCCGACTTGTCGAATAGAGCCACCGGGACACCCGCCGATTCGGCAAGTTCGCGATAGTGTGCCCCAGATTTGGAAGCCTTGTCCTTGATCATGTGCACACTGCAGCTGTGCCCATCTCTTGCCAGGAGGCAGGCAAGGGCAAATCCGTCTCCACCGTTGTTGCCACTGCCAACTACTATGGACGTGTGGCCTTCCCATGTTGTGGAGGCGTAGATTCCCTCTGCTGCCCTGCCCATGATTTCGATGCTGGAGGTCATGGTTTCTATCGTGTGCGCGTCGCTTTTACGCATGTTCTCAACCGATATCACATCTAGCATATGGGGAGTACTCCTAACATCGTGAATTTTGATACTAGCAGGTTCTGTATGGGGCTTGATATGGGTGGGATTGCACGGCGCATTGCGCTGGCGCACCTCCCTTGCGCATTTCGCTAGCGAAACTCTAGGGTATCTCGATTTTGAATCTAGCGGGCGCTAGCGTTCGCCCTTAATGGCAACAACATCCTAGCAAGAGAAAGCCGTCCAATAAACCTTCAGGCAATTGTCGACGAAGTGCTTCAATATGTCCATTAATGAAGTCTAAAGACGATGAATTTAAAATGGCCAAACGTTAAAAATTTTTTACAAAGTTCAAGCTGAGTTGAACGTTCCCCCACGTATGTACACGGTATAATCTGAAAATCGGAAATGGGGGAGCGTGCCCCATTTCCGCTCGAAATGTTACATGCGCTGTAATTTGAAAGTTGAAGGGACGGGCCTCGCCGTGCGTTTGATGGGGTGCCTGGTCCCTAGTTTTTTTGAAAGAACGGAACGGTTGATATGGACAAGAGAGCTGTAAGGACAAGGGAAGCGCTGAAGAGGGCGTTGGTAGACCTGCTGTCAGAGAAGCCCCTGAGCATGATTTCCGTAAGCGAGCTCACCCAGAGAGCCGGGGTTAATAGAGGGACTTTCTATCTCCACTACAAATCTATCGACGATATGATGGCGGCCGTGAGAGTCGAGACCTCGGAGTATCTCACCAAGGTCATCGCTAGCACCAATGATAAAGATTCTGGCAACAATCCTGTGTACGACAAGTTCCTCGTGATCTTCACCTTCTTCTACGAGAACAAGGAGTTCTACAGTAGGCTGTTCGGAGACAGCGGCGATCGCCAGTTCGTTGGATATGTGGTCGAGCTGATCAGGAAGAACATCTTCACGGAAGAAATCAAAGATGCCGAGAAGCTCTCCAACCTCCAAAGCTCCTTTAATGACATCGATTACATGTACACCTTCACGGCTGGTGGATTTGCAAGCGTTCTCGAGCTGTGGCTAAACGACAAGTCCGATAAAACCCCGGAGCAGATGGCGGAGCTGGTTACGAAGATCATGACGGATAGCTCTGCTTCCGTAGACGCTCTCACCCAGATGCTCGAGCGCAAGCGCCGGGAATCCAATATGTAGATTGGCGGGCTGCTCGATCATGCAGGTTGGTTTGATTTCGGATACCCATGGATTCTTGCACGACAGCGTTCTGCAGATTTTCGATGGCGTGGACAAGATTATCCACGCCGGGGATGTGGATAATCTGTCGGTTATCTACGAGCTGCAAGCCATTGCCCCCGTTATTGCAGTTCTCGGGAACAACGACTATGCGAACCTCAACCAATTTCTAGATCCTAAAGCCGAGCCGCTGATCGGTGGCCTCAGATTCAGGGTCACCCATTTTCCACAGGACCTTCATTTTCCAGAAGATGGCATAGACGTGTTCGTCCATGGGCACACTCATATTCCAAAGCTCGTGCAGAGGGCCGGGAAGGTTCTGGTGAATCCGGGTTCCGCAAGCCGCCCTAGGGGAGGGTCCAAGCGGAGCGTGGCAATCATGACCATAGAGGATGCCAAGGTGCAGGGCGTGGAATTCAGAGAGTTCTAGCTCTTTGCATGAATTTGCGCCCTGCTTGCATACGCG
>CADBOM010000017.1 GCA_902796325.1 uncultured Coriobacteriaceae bacterium | reverse complement strand
TTCGGGAGGGTTTATTCCGAGCCTCCAACCCTAAACGATGTGTTCTTGGAAATTACCGGCAAGGAACTTCGCGACGAGGCATAGGATACGGTGATTTTCAGATGTTGTCGATTATCAAATACACGGTTATCTCGCTTTTGCGGGAAAAGGCCAACATCATATGGCCCATACTCTTCGTGATCTTCATGTCGTGCCTGTTCTACGTGATGTTCAGCGGAATGGAAAATGCCGAGACCTACACCGCGCAGCAGGTTGGAATCGTGAAGGATCAGAATTTTGAGAATGCGATGCCGTTCGTGAGCATGATTGATTCGGTTTCGGGCAGGAGCTCAAATGCGGCATCTGAGGAGGGTTCCGCTGCGGTGGGAGAGAGCTCCGACTCAACGAAGGCAAGCTCCGAAGCGCAACCAACGGAGGGCACCGCATCGCAGTCAGCGGAGGGCGCTGCATCTCAGTTGACGGATGACTCCGAAGCCAAGATTATAGATCCGGTGTGGTACGAGTCCGTCGATGCCGCGCAGGAGGCCCTGCAAGATTCGCAGATCGATAGCTACATCGTGGTCGATTCGTCCGGAACACCAACCCTCTACGTGTCTCCAAAGGCCAACGGCAGCATTGGCACCGAAGTCATATCGAGCATGCTCGACTCATATGTTCAAACCTATTCGCAGGTGAACACCCTGATGAGCACGTCTCCAGAGTTCGTCTCGATGCTCTCTGGGCTTTCGTATGACAACTTCGAGAACTCCGAGATAATGAAATGGTCGGCCAACCAGTGGACCCAGGATCTTGCGATTACAAACCATGCTCCGGATTCCTCCGCCAGGTATTACTTCGCCCTGCTGGCAATGGCATGCGGCATGGCCATGTCGTTTTCGATGATGGCTGCCAAGAGCGTGCAACCTAGCGATGGTTCGTTGGGGGCCAGGCGCACCATGGCTTCCATCCCAAGGTCGAAGGTTATCCTCGGTGTGCTCGTGGGCAGTTGGATTTGCGCCTTCTGCTCGCTCATGATCTCGTTTTTGTTCATGAGATACGTGATATCGGTCGATTTCGGCGGACGCGATGGGCTCTGTATCGTGGGAATCGCTGTGGCGAGCGCGATGTCGTGCAGCATCGGGGCATTTCTCGGAACATTCCCAAAGATACCGGTTGCCATAGTTGCCGCTATATCGTGCCTGCTGTGCCTGTTCGTGGGCCTATACGGCCCCGCTGCCCAGAGTCTGGCCGATTATATTACGCAGTCGGCGCCGGTTCTACAGTCAATAAACCCACTTTGGCAAACCACAAACCTGTTCTATTCGCTCATGTATTACGACACGCTTGCTCCGTTTGGGGGCAGCTGCATGGCGCTGATCGTCATGGCCGTGGTGTTCATGGCGGCAGCCATCGTTAGGATGAGGAGGCAGATGGTATGAGCGTTTTCAAAACCGCTATGAGGATCGTGTGGGGGCATAGAACCTATCTCCTCATATATCTCTTGCTCTTGAGTTTGATGGGGGTTGCGGTTGCCGCCCCTTCCTCGGATGAAGCATCTACAACGGTAAAGCGAAACCTGCCCACAGCTGCCGTGATCGATCGCGATGGCAGCGTTATCTCGCAGGGAGTCTGCGGCTACATTGCGGACAACTCCACTTTGGTGGAGATCTTAGACGACACGATGGCGCTGCAAGATGCAACTGCCAAGGATACGGCCAGCTACATCGTGATAATTCCCCAGGGATATGGGGAGAGTTTCATGGAGTCGGCTGCCACTTGCAGCGAGGTTCCAAAGCTGCAGACCGTGATTAGCTATTCCGGTGCCAGCGGTTATCTTATGGATGTGAAGGTTACCCAGTACCTGAAGACGGCCTATGAATATGCTCGCTATGGTAACGCTGATCAGGCTCAAGCTATAGCCAAAACCAACGATACCGTCTCGCATACCGCAAACGTGGAGGTTGCCTATACCGAAGCCCAGCCTGTGCTCGAGTCATTCAAGGCATATGGCGAATTCTCCGTGTACCCGCTGTTTGCCTCTATAACGGTCTGCGTTTCGCTTCTCATGCTCAAGCTAAACGACAAGCCTGTGAAGTCCAGGATGTTCTACTCGCCCTTGAGCGGCGTGGGCAGAAGCATAATGCAATTCCTAGCATGCCTTATGGTGGGGATTATCTGCTGGGCTTGGATCGTGGTTTTGGGGCTATTGCTCTTCGCAGGAGATTCCCTTGCAACGTCGCCGGTGCAGGTTGGGGTCATGCTGCTCAGCTTGCTGGCATACTCCCTGGTTTCGGTGTCGATAGGCTTCCTCATCGGGCAGCTAGGGGCTTCGGAGTCGGTGTCCAACGTGGTTGCGAACATCGGTGGCATGGTCATGGCGTTCTTCAGCGGGGTTTGGATTCCCTTGAGCATGATGCCAAGTGGAGTTCTCGAGGTGTCGAAGTTCCTTCCGTGCTATTGGTTTGCAAACGCCTTCGAGAATGCTGCCAGTCTACCGTCCGTGACAATGGATTCGGTAGCACCACTTATGGGGAACGTCGGCATTTGCCTGCTGTTCGGTGTGGCCATATTCGCGGTGTCGCTCGTAATCGGAAAGGTTAGGGAGAGCTAGGGGATGTCATAGCGCTGTCATCTCAAAGCGCTGCTCGTGCAAAGTGCCACCTTCACGCCTGTGCAAACATTGCCCATGAGAAGTATTACCTACGAAATGAAAGCGTCGCCCGTGCTAATCGTCGCGGGTGACGCTTTTCATCCATGCGCCGTATCCGGCAGACGTACTTGCGTCTATGCACATTATTTCCGGTGTGTCGTAAGGATGGATGTCTTCCAGCACCCTCTCAACGTTGTCGGACAGAGCCTTCGTGGTCTTCAGCATCACTAGCAGCTCGCTGTCGTGGTGAACCTCATCGTTCCAGGTATAGTGGCTCTTTATCTCCGTGGTTTGTACGCATGCCACGAGCTTGTCGGTAATGAGCCTGCTTATAACAGGCTTTGCCTGCGCCTCGTTTTCGAATGTGGTCATTATTATGCATGCATCCATGAAAATCACCGCCGCAACGCTTTGCCTATACCCATCGACTCAGGGTATCTTCCACATACCTAGGCTACAACAAAACTTGAGATGCATCTTGCGAATGCGATAACCTTTATTCATGTAATAGGTGCGAATTCGTTGTCTGGTGCTGCTAGACAGCGCTTATCCGGTATTTGGACCGGTATATCCGAATCGCAATATGCTTGAGTGGCCATATGAGCGGGCCGCCAAACGGTAGGGCCGGCAAATAATCGAGCTGCCTTATGTTCTGTTCGCCATAAGACCCAGCATAGCTGGAGAAGGTGTTGGGGGAGATAACTGTGAGCATTCCCATACATGATATGCATTGCCATCTAGACTTTATGGGCAACGGAGAAGAGGTAGCCAAGGCTGCGAAAGAGGCCGGATCCATGCTGTTCTGCAATACGGTGGTGCCAGAAGGTTATGAGCCGGCTGTTGCCAGGTTTGCGGGATTCGATAACGTGCGTGTGGGCCTTGGCCTGCATCCGTGGTATGTGGACGACGATCCAGACCTGCATGACGCGCAGATGGAGAAGTTCGAATCGTTGTTCGAGCGCACCAACTACATTGGGGAAGTTGGTTTGGATTTTGGGCGTAGGTTCATCACCACATGCGATTCCCAGGTTGAGGATTTCGAGAACATAGCTCGAATGCTTGCGAAAAGTGGTGGCAAAGTGGTTTCGCTTCATGCGATAAAGTCTGCGGCAACCGTTCTCGATACGCTTAAGAGCGCAGGCGCTCTCGACAACAACATCTGCATCATGCACTGGTTCTCGTGCTCTGTGGAAGACCTGCACGATGCCATCAAAGCCGGATGCTATTTCTCGATCAACCCCATGATGTCGCAGACTGGCAAGGGCAAGGAGTATCTAAAGCTCATTCCCGTGGAGAAGATGCTGCTCGAAACCGACGACCCCGAGAACGAAGGACAGGACTACACGTTCGTGGAGCAGCAGTTCAGGCTTTCGGAGTCGCTGTCGGGCATTCAGGAAGTCAAGGACAAGGACAAGAAGTGCAAGATGTCCGCGGAGGAGATCGAGCAGACGATTTCCGAGAACGCTCAGAAGATCTTCGACGAGATAGGATAGCTCGGTAGCATCCGGCGAGCATTGATGGCCAATAACAGAGCATCTTAACGGTTTATTAATGCATCATAACGGGGTTCTTTCTTCTTGGCAGTTATGGGGTCATCGTCTACGTGAGCACCGTCAATAAAAGAATGGCCTGAAAGAAACATGCTGTTTTACCGGCAAATATACGTTATTTGGTACGTGAATCAGTTGGCATTGTGATATAATCTACCTATTTAGTAGACTTATTGGCATGGAATTCGCTATCGAGCAGGGGAGGTCCGATGCTGGTTTCAACCAAGGGCAGATATGCGTTGCGGTTCCTTCTAGACCTTGCACAGCATAGGGACGAGGGCTATATACCTCTGAAGGACATAGCAAAGAGGCAGGGAATCTCAAAAAAATATCTGGAGCGTATAGTGTCTCTCCTTTATCCGTCTGGAATGCTCAGGATTTCGCGTGGCTATCAGGGCGGATATCAGCTGGTGAGAGACCCGGCTCTGATTAGCGTGGCCGAGGTGCTAACTCTCACCGAGGGCGGGTTCTACCCGGTTCCACAGGAAGAGCTCGAGGGATACAACATCACCACCTACGTATGGGAAAGCCTGGAAGGCGCCATCACCCGCTGCTTGGAGAATATGACACTGCAGGAGATTCTCGACCACTACGAACCGCCGATGGACTTTGTGATCTAGATTGGTGTCTCCGAGAAGCTGTTACTGTCTCTGCGCAAGTTACTGTCTCGGATAACCGGCATCATCCCAGCGCCAGTTGCCGTCTCTGCTCCGGATATCTCCCTTGCATCAGCTACTGCCCCTGTCCTTGATCTTGGGGCTTCAACTTGAACGTGGCCCCCAGGGTCTTTTTCATGTAGCTCGTGGAGGCATCTATCAGCTGCTGGTCGGTGTGCGATGATACCGACGATGCCGAAATGATATTGCCTGTGGATAGCGCAATCAACTGGCTTCGCATATCATCCGAGATTCCATAACCCTCGCTACCATCTTTGAGCAAGTACGCCCAGGGTTTCGCTTTGATTGAATACCTGTATCCATCGGAATCCACGCTGAAAGCGATTGGGTAATCCGTGGTCCCGAGGCTATCCTTGCTCCCGCCTGGAATCGGATACCTGTGAATGCTTGCCAGTTCCAGGTTGGGATTGCCCGACATGTGGATGCTCACTATGTAATCGCTGCCATTCCAGCTCTCGCTGTACTCTACGTAGCCGCCCCATATATTTGGGATGTCGTCCGTGTAGTAGTCGGTTTCCATATAGTAGTCCGAGCTGTGCGCCGCATCCTGCTGGGCACGCGCTTCGGCTTCCGTCTTTGCTGCCAGAATGCTCTGCGCGGTCTTTCTGGCGGTAAAAACGGCATCGCAATATGGTTGCGTTACGGAGTCGGACATCCCGGCGGCCACCATCCAGTCGTACGCCGCCTGCACCTGCTCGTCTGTAACCTGGTCTGCCGGAATTTGCTCGAAGGCAAATGAAATGACCTCGGATTCCACATCGTTAACGTAAGCCGTTCCGTTTTCCACGGTAACCGTGTAGTTGTCGGTCGGGCATGTGTATATTGCGCCCTCAGTGGTAATTGGGGATCCTGCCGAGGTAACCGAGTACTTGCCGCCAGTAAGTGGAATCGTGTTCTGGGATGGGGTGATCAGAACCACTTGGTCAACCACGTTCCCGTCCACGTCATTGCCCAAAACCTTTATGGGAACTGGTGTTGCCTGACCTTCGGTATATCCGGGAATCGTGAGCTCGACCTTGAGGTTTACCTGCTCGTGGGCTTTAGCTGCGGAGTCGTTTTGCATCCAAAGAAAAACTCCCACGGCCGTGGCGATGGCAGCAATACAGATGATGATTGCAATCACTGCCCCGCGCTTTCGATTCCTGCGCTTTTTCTCCGTTTGCTGGGCAAACGATTTGATCTTTCGCTCCCTTTCTTCCGCGTCGGCCTGCGCCCTTGCTTTCTGAGCGGGGGTTCCCTCTATGTAGGCTTCGCGAGAATAACGAGTTGCCACCTTCGACGGTTCCTCCACAGCCGGCATCAATGTGGTTGCATTAGCAGATCCGGCATCTAGATCGTCAAGGCTGGCAAGGGCAGATTCCCTGGCTTCTTCAGGGGATAGGTCCAGCTCGTCGCTGTATTCGATCTTGGAATCGATGTACCTCTGGGCTTCCTCGATCAGAAGATGCTTGGGAACATGCTCGGATTGATGATCTGCTGATCCTTCTGGGCTAGGGTTTTCCGGGTGCCCTGCGGCTTCTCCTGCGCGGGATTCTTCCAGGT
>CADBOM010000016.1 GCA_902796325.1 uncultured Coriobacteriaceae bacterium | reverse complement strand
GTCGCCGTTGTCCTTGATGTCGGCCTTGAATCCCAGGGCCGTGCCCTTGCCGCCGTCCCCGAAGAAGCTCTTCTCCATCTCATCAAAGAACCTGAACGGGTCGTACATCATGTTCTTGTTCATTGGAGTAATCTCATACATTTTTGGTCGCCTCTTAAAATGTGCTATCATCCATCTGACTAAGTCAGATTATAGAGATGAAAACTGACTTAGTCAAGTAAAATAGGAGAAAATATGAGTCAGTTTCTAGCAAGATATATAGCGGACATGAACGAAGATTTTTCCAAGTACTGCTCTGAGAAACTTGGTGATTGCGGATTGTCCCAGGGGCTCATATCGTTTCTCGTATATATTGGCGATCATCCCAATTGCTCTCCAACGGAGCTTGCAAATGCCACAGATGCCGACAGCGGGTATACGACGAGGTCTGTGAAGAAGCTCGTCAGCTGCGGCATGGCCACCAGACAAAAGCACAAATACGATGGCAGGGCATACGTGCTCAAGCTCACGGATCTTGGCATGGAGAAGTTCTACGAGGTTAGGGTTATCTATCAGGATTGGGAAGACAAGGTAACCGAGGGCCTGGATGATTCAGAGAGGGCGCTTCTGATGGAAGTGCTCAAAAAGCTCGAGGGAATCGAGTAACCGACAGACTGGCTGCTCGTGGGAATCGGGCGGTCGAGAAACCGAAAGCTCGAGCGGCTGAGTGATCAAGTGAATCGAGTAAGAACTTTTCTGTTGTTTTGCTCTGAAAGTGATGCCGATTTGCGCTGGCGCCGATGCAGCCGATTGATTTTCCTTATGCGCAAAACATTCAAATTTTAACGCAATCAAACTAAAAATGCATCGGCAGCGGCTCACAAAATTAGCTGTATCTTTTGCCATACTGTACAGATTGATATGCGGCGTACCTCCAATTTTCAACTCCTCAAATTTGCCGAAATATATTTTTACGTGGAGGAAAGAGAAAAAGGAGGTTGGAAATGGACTTCAAGGATTTGAATCCAGATCTGTATCGCAAGGACTTCCATTGGAAGGAGGGCGACTTCGACGTATACCGCACCTGCCATTGGTCGGCACCCGGATGCCACGACAGCTGCAGTTTTCTGGCATACGTTGACAAGGATGGCAAGCTCGACCATGTCGAGGGCGATCCGAATTCGCCTTACAACAATGGAAGGCTTTGCATCAGGTGCCTGAACATGGCCGAGACCATGTATGCGCCGGATAGGCTCAAGTACCCGCTCAAGAGGGTAGGCGAGCGCGGAGAGAACAAGTGGGAGCGCATCTCCTGGGACGAGGCATATGACATCATTGCCGAGAACGTCCACCGCATTCAGGATCAATGGGGCCCGGAGTCAATCTGCGGAATGATCGGTACTGGCCGTAACGTTTGCTGGCAGAATCCGCTGATCTGCTATGCGGGGTTCGGAACGCCCAACATGTCGTTCGGATTCCTTTCTGGCGACTCCTGCATGGTGCCTAGAACCTCGCTTGCATTCTGCGTTTACGGCGACCTTCCGGTGCTCGATGCCTCGCAGTTCAACGAGCAGCGCTACGATGCTCCCGAGTACAAGTACCCCGAAGTCGTTCTGGTTTGGGGTAACAACGTCATCAAGTCGAACGGCGACGGATTCCTGGGACATTGGCTGGTAGATTGCATGAGCCAGGGCGGAACCAAACTCATCGTCATCGACCCGCAGGTTACCTGGCTGGCCTCCCGTGCCGAGGTGTTCGTGCAGCCAAGGCCCGGAACCGATGGCGCCATCGCCCTCGCGATGATCAACACGATCATCCAGGAAGACCTGTACGACCACGAGTTCGTGGACCTTTGGTGCTATGGATTCGACCAGCTGGCCGAGAGGGTCAAGGACTGGACCTGCGAGCGTGCGGGCGAGATTGCATGGTGCGATCCCGAGGACATCAGGAAGGCTGCGAGGATGTTCGCAGCAGCTAACCCGGGTGCCCTGCAGTGGGGACTCACCACCGACATGAGGGTCAACGGCATCGCCGAGGCACACGCCCTTTGCGACCTCAACGCTATCTGCGGAAACGTGGAGCAGCCCGGCGGCAATGTTTTGGCAAAAGAGCCCTGGCACATGAACCTGGCTTATCAATGCGGCTACTTCGAGAACCTCACTCCGGAGATGCGCGCCAAGAGGATTGGCGACGACATGTCGCCAATGCACCAGTTCGGTTACAGCTCCACCGCACAGTCCGACTGCGTGCTGGAGGCCATCGAGACCGGCAAGCCATATCCGATCAAGATGCTCTGGTTCCAGGGCAACAACACCATCGCCAACATGGGTGCAGAGGCTCCGAGAATCTACGAGGCCATCAAGAAGACCGAGTTCAACGTGGTGGTCGATTACATAATGACCCCAACGGCTGTGGCCTGCGCGGACGTTGTGCTTCCATGCGCGATGTCGCCCGAGCGCAATGCACTTCGCACCTGGTGGGTGCCGCTGCGTGCCCAGTCGAAGGTATGCCAGTACTACGAGGCCAAGACCGACGAGCAGATCATCCTCGAGCTTGGCAAGAAGCTCAACCCGGATGCATGGCCGTATGACACCGACATCGACCTCCTCAACGCAAGGCTCGAGGAAGGTGGAGTTCCCTACGACTTCAAGGCCCTCCAGGACGAGGTTTACGTGTGGCCTCCTCTGGGCTATCGCCGTTATGAGACGGGCGGACTGCGTCCAGATGGACAGCCTGGATTCAACACTCCAACAGGCCGAATCGAGCTCTATTGCACCACTCTCGAGGCATTCGGAAACGATCCGCTGCCAGACTACAAGGAGCCCCCAGAGAGCCCCGTTTCCACTCCAGAGCTTTTCAAGGAGTATCCGCTTGTTCTTACAACAGGACATCGTTCGTTCGAGTTCTTCCACTCCGAGCATCGCAATCTGCCTCTGATGAGGGAACTGCATCCGGATCCGCTGGTAGACATGAACCCCAAGGATGGCGAGAAGTACGGCATTCAGGATGGCGACTGGGTGTGGATCGAGAACCAGCGCGGACGCTGCCGTGAGAGGGCACACTTCGATTACGGAATGAAGGAAGGCGTCGTGAGCGCCGAGCACGGTTGGTGGTTCCCCGAAACCGAAGGTGCCGAGCCCAACCTGTTTGGCGTGTTCAATTCCAACATCAACAACCTCACCACGATGATGCAGGTTGGCGAGACAGGCTATGGAGCGCCGTACAAGGGCTTGCTGTGCAAGATCTACAAGTGCACGCCCGAGAACAGCGAGGTTCTGCCTTGCGAGCAGGTAATTGAGAAGGGCGGATGGGATTATGAGCGTATCCCG
>CADBOM010000015.1 GCA_902796325.1 uncultured Coriobacteriaceae bacterium | reverse complement strand
CGCTGACTCGACAACACTATAAAGGTGGCCGAAAACAGCTAGGCGCGAAACCACGGATCTAAATTTCTATTACCCGGGTTGTTAGATTACCCGGGCTATAAGATTTGCATATCGTTGCGGATCGTTAAACATCAATTCTCCGTGACCATAATTGCCGGTACATATTACCCGCATTTTGGGAGCCCTTGCTTTCAGAATACGCGCGCCCCTGATAATGAACTTCTCACGGCTTCCATGCAAAAAGACCGTAGAAGAATGATTAAGAATCTTCAGATTCTCCGGAATCTGCCATGTCATGCACGAATACTCACTGTTGTAAATCGTTTGAAAAGAAGCGTCCGGGCATAGTTCGTCCTCTTTGAAGCCGTACGCCATGAAGAATTCCATTCCACGTGTAGTAAAGCGAGATGGCCTTCCTTCCAGAATCTGCATAAAGCCATTTGCTACCAAACCGGAGAACTGTTTGGCAAATGGCAGCGGCGGTACATACCCGCTGTCAAGGATGAGATGCTGTGCCTGAATGCAGTGCCTGCACACAAGATCCATGGCAATGAAGCCGCCCATGGATATACCAAGACAGGCATATAGTTTTCCTTCATACCGTTTATTCAGGAAGGTGCTAATCTTATCTGCCTGGTCGGAGATGGTGGTAAATGTAGTGCCCTTGCCATCATAACCATCCAGATTGACCGTTATGACACGATATTTTCTACTCAGAATACTCGCCGGAATGGAGAACGATCGTTCCGCATTGCACCCCATACCATGAATCAGGAGTACTGTCGGGTTTTCTGCTGCCCCTTGCTCGTAAAAAATCATCTAACTTCAGCTCCATAAGACTTCAGCAGCGATTGTTATACAGATGGTGGTTTGCGTCCGCACATGCACAAATGCACATGTATGGCCTGCCATATACCGCACCCATACAACTACTTTGGATCCCTGATGTCTTCGCCGACTATCCAGTAGTCGCAAACCTTGCCATTTGTGGCTAGAGTCTCGTGACGCACGAGCCTAGCGTGCAGCAATTGCACGGTCATTTCGTCGATATCGCATATAACCGGCAGAATATGTATTAGGTCATGACTGCGGCAGTACTGCTCGATAGGGCAATGGGTAAACCAGTAAAACGTGCCATCCTCATGACGTGTGTCATCGAAGTTGAAGTCCCAAGACAGTTCCCTGTACTGAGGGTGCTTGTCAATCCATTCAGCGCATGCATGAAATTGACCGTTTTCCTTCTGCACGCCCTTCGCCTTGCGATAATCGACAGCTAGACCCATGATTTTCAGAGGAGGAAACCCCACAAGATCCCTCGTCATCTGCCGCGTGCCCTCTTCGGAAATCTTGCGTCCGCTTCCTTCATACAGCGCCAGCATGACAAAGGACTCGTAGATATTGCTTGCCATCGGATTATCCGAACCAACATCGGGAGCCTCCTCAAGCATTGTTCTATAGATCTTCTTCCCTTGCTTTTTCGCTTCCCTGGCAAAATCCTTCCCATACTGTTTCTTCAGAGAATGCACAAGCAGCGGAATCATCAAATTCCAGTATCGGTAGGTAATCTTCAGCATATTTCTCCTTTACTGCATTTATCCACTCGCTGCGGCCTTCACCTTTGCCCACTCGCTGCGACCCTCACCTTTGCTGCACCTCTAACCTTTGCCGTGCCTCCAGCCATTGCCGCGGCTTTGCATGGTCTCGAACCGTCTCATGATGGCAGCCCCGTTATAGCCCGGAAAGCTGCGCAGCCTCGCGCAACCTTCCGGCTAGCTTGCGCAGCCACCCTCTCAGTTCACAAAAGCGTGCACACCCATCCAAGGACAGCCGCGCCAACTGTCAAGCCAATCGTCTGCACAAAGTGCTTTTTTTATTGAACCCAAACAGCTGTGGGCCGATCACATCCTTTGTCTCCGGATAAAAATGCGGGTAGAAATTCGAGTGGCACAGGAGCACCCAATCGAAGAAGAAGACGTCGAACACCTTTGCGAGCAACGCCATCACAAGAAAACGGGCAAAGAACAACTGGAGGGAGAAGTGGTTTTCGATACCATCCACTGCCCCAATTAAAATGGCCCCTATGATCAGAGCCACCCCAAAGATGAGTAGCGCCCAGCCTAACGCACGCGCTCCGGGGAATTGTTGTTTTCTTGGTTGTATGACCTCCTGCACCTCCTTCGGCGCAGAAGTAAAAAGCTTCTTATCCTGGATTAGCCCCACGCCAGCCAGTAGCATCAAAAACATCCCTGCCATGATAACCACAGCCAAAAGAACGGTAAGAAGCACGACCGGCCCCCTTTGGTTCACTCCCCTCCTTTGATTCCAGGTGGGAAATTCAAAAAGGCGTTTGATTTTGCTCATTTGTTGTAATCACAACAAACATTTGTTAGCTATAGCTTACTATATGAGTTAGTCAAAGTAAACTATCCATTTGATGGATGTGCAACAAAAGGAGACCGACATGGAACTCAATGAAGCCACGCGCCTAGAAGACATCGTCCGCGAATATCCCGCCTTGAAATCACAGCTGTCCGACATTAACCCACGATTCAAAATGCTGCAGACCCCTCTGGGGAAGCGGATGATTAAAACCGTAACCATCGCCGACATGAGCCAGCGCAGCGGCATGCCGGTCGATGAGCTAGTCCGCGCCATCGCGGAGAAAACCGGGTTGACAGCACATACGGAGCCCGCCAGCCCCACCGTCGGCTCCCCCGAAGACGGCGCAACTTCCGCACCCGCTGAGTCTGCAGATGCAGCCCCCGATCCAACCGAAAAGCCAATTTGGTGGGACAAGACGCCCGGCTTCAAAACGATGGACGTGCGCGGGGCAAAGGGCAACTTCTTCCCAGGGATCAAGAAACTGGCCGAGCAAACCCCAGCTGGCGCGGGCATCGAAATCGTTCAGACCTTCGAGCCAATTCCCCTGTACGATGTGATGTCTGAGCTGGGCTACGAGCGCGAAACCGTGAAAGAAAGCGATACCGAATACCACGTTTTCTTCTATCGCGCTCAGGAGACTGAGGAATCTGGGGGCATTGCATTCCGTCCGATTGCCCTTCTGAATTTCCCCATCATCGATGAGGAGCTGGGCGATGTAGCGGTTAATTTTTGGAATCTAACTTGGAACGATGAGAAACGCTACCTTAATCAGGAAACGCGTCTTTTGCTGAGCATGGCCAATGCCATGGGAGCCGGCCGCATGCGCCAGGCAACGCGCGAGCTTATCAAGGCCTATGCGCATGGAATTGACTCGCGAGCCTTCGATGACGTGTTCGAGCTGGTCGCATGGAACCAAGGTATTGGTAATTTTGCCAGCGAGATAGGCCCGTCGACGCTGTTCCGCGCCTACACGTTCATCAAAGACCAGGAAAAACGCGGCGTTGACCGTGCAGAGATCAAAGAGCAGCTGCTAGAACGTTTTGGCGAGAAGAACCCAGATGTTGGAGTGAAATAACGTTCAATTGAGGGCGTGCCCCAGCCGCACATCCTCGCGCTCCTAGCTTGTCTGGGGACCATCCCCGGCGAGGTTGGGGGCGTGCCCCAGCCGCACATCCTCGCGCTCCGCATATGGTAGTTTACCGGCATCGTCGCTGCTGACGACGAATTCCTCACCACGGCTTACCGAACGCTTTGACTCCACAAGCAAGATGAGGAAGCCCAGGATTCCCGCCACCAACGACGCCATGAGAATGGCCAGCTTGGCAGACGCCACGAGTGCGGCACTCTCGAACGCCAGGTTGGACACGAAGATGGACATGGTGAAACCCACGCCTGCGAGCACAGCCGCACCTAGCATGTGCCTCCAGTTCACATGCTCTGGCAAGCTGGCCAGCCCCGTCTTCACCACGATGAAGCTGGCGAGGAGAATGCCTATGGGCTTACCCAGCAAAAGCCCGAAAAACACTCCCGTGAAGGCTGGGCTCATGAGCGTGGCGCCGATATCGGCCGGCAAAGTTACGTTTGCATTCGTGAGCGCGAACAGCGGCATGATGACGAAGTAAACCCATGGGTACAGCTTGTGTTCAAGCCGTGTGGCCGGTGGAATTACCTGGGCAGCCACGGAGGACAGAGTCTGCACGTCGTGCATGTATTTTTCCTGCCCCATCACGGGCACATCGGGCTCGTAACGCTCGCAAGCCTTTGCAAGCTTCTTACCCGACCAATCGGCGAATGTGGACAGGTTCACGCACGACCCCGCGGGGATGGTGAATGCCAGCAGAACTCCAGCAATTGTGGCGTGGATACCAGAGCAGTAGATGCAAAACCACAGCACGCAGCCCAAAAGAAGGTAGGGCACGAGCGAGTAGACATGCGACTTGTTAAGCACTATCAGCACCACGAACACAGCGGCGGCCGCTAGCAACCATACAAGGTTGGGTGCCTGCCCGTAGAAGATGGCGATAACGAGGATGGCGATGATGTCGTCGGCTACAGCCAGAGTTGATAGGAACACGCGCAGGCCCGCAGGAATCTGGTTGCCCAAAAGCGCCATGATGCCGAGGGCAAACGCTATGTCGGTTGCCGTGGGAACACCCCAGCCACCAGCGGTTTCGGGATGCGCGGCATTGAAAGCCAGGTAGATGAGAACTGGCACCAACACGCCACCAACTGCGGCGATGATAGGCAGAAGCGCCTGACGGATGTTCGTAAGCTCGCCCACGGTCATCTCGTATTTGATTTCCAAGCCAACAAGCAAGAAAAAGATGGCCATTAGGATGTCGTTTATCACGTGTGCCAAAGACATAGTGGCAACGTGGTCGCCGAAGACAAAGCCCACGTTCGTGTGAATGAAGTGCTCGAATGGCTCGGCTGCTCCGGTGTTTGCGATGACAAGAGCCACGATTGCTCCGGCGAGCATGATCATGGCCGCTTTGGTGGCGGAATGCGTGAACGCCACCAGCTTCTTGTAGCGGGCTTGGTGCTTGTGCACTTCCTCGATATAAAGATTGCTCATAGCGTCACTACCTTTCGAGCCATCCTCGCGACACCACCATTCGAACGCCCGTGCCGCAACCTCTCGCGCCACCCGTGCGCTATAGCATTTCTGTGCGCGTTGATGCGGCTCGCCCCCCGGATCGGGCCCCCACGAGGCCGAGCAAGCTCGGCCTCACCCTGGGCGCTAAGGCACCGCGCATAACAGCGCCATCCGGAATATATACGCTTCGCTCATGCGAGCATTCATCTGCAAGAAAACTGCTTCAACCTTAACATTTCGCAAACGTGTGGTTAAGGTCTTTCGCAAGCACAAGGTGAAGACGCGGTTAAGGTCGTGCGAACTTTCCCGGTTTGTGCGGAGCAGATGTTCAAAATCAAGCCCTGTGAGCGAACTTTCCCGGTTTGTGCGGAACAGATGCACGGCATCAGAGCTTGGATATCAATACCTTGGATCGAATGGCAATTTTATTGGACATTACTTTATTCTATGTCTATTAAAATGCTGCATCATCTCTGGTTTCATCGAGACAGTGACTAGGCAACGTGCATCTAGTCCGCACACATAGGGATTCTTTGCATTTGGCGAGGAGTTTTTTGCATCTAGTCCGCACACATAGGGATTCTTTGCACCGAAGCGAAATTTGAGAGAGGTTGTCGAATGCACGGTCCGTTGTGGTGCCCCCCGATGCGGGGTCCGGCGCAGACCTAGGATTTATGTGTGAACGTTTTCTACTGTCCACTCAAACATATAGCATGCGAGGAATATACTCGACTCGATACTAGAGTACAGATCGAGCTACGATAAGCCAAACGAGGCGCGAATTGAATGCGGCTAACAAGAATGCGTCTAAAAACTTAGATGCAACTTGAATGCGAATTTAAAGAGGCTCGAACGATGCTTCGTGGAACGCTATTCGGTTTCCGTCCTTCAGGCTCTTCGTCAAGCACATGTTTGTTTTCATCATCATAAAGTCAGGTGAAGCCATGAAAAGATCCGAAATAAACAGAGCCCTCAAAGAGATGGAAGATATGATCCATGAGTACCGCTATTATCTTCCGAAATTCGCGTATTTCACTCCAGAGGAGTGGGAGCACAAGGGCCACGAATTCGATGAGATTCGAGATAACATGCTGGGTTGGGATATCACAGATTACGGCATGGGCAACTTCGATAAGATCGGGTTCTCGCTCTTTACAATCCGCAACGGAAACCTCAAGGCGAAGGACAAATATAAGAAGCCCTATGCGGAAAAGTTCCTGTACCTGAAGGAGGGGCAGTACGCTCCCAACCACTTTCACTGGTACAAGATGGAGGACATCATTAACCGGGGCGGCGGGAATCTGATGATCCGCGTTCACAATGCCCTTCCGAACGAAGAGGTGGACAAGGAGAGTGACGTAACCATCCATGTGGATGGGGAAACCCTTGTTGTCCCCGCTGGGTATCAGGTGAAACTGGAGCCTGGAATGAGCCTCACGGTAACGCAGCTCCTGTACCACGACTTCGAGGTAGAGCCCGGAACCGGTCCTGTGCTCATTGGAGAAGTGAGTCAGACCAACGATGACAACACGGACAACAGGTTCAATCCTCCGATGGGTCGCTTCCCGGAGATTGAGGAGGATGAAGCTCCTTACCGGCTTCTTTGCAATGAGTATCCAGAGGCGTAAGTGAAGGGGATGGAGCGCGCCGCCGAGCTGTGCCGCCGGAGTGCGCCTCCGGCTGGGAGTGCGCCTCCGGCTGAACCGCGGTAATCTAGGTTGCACCTCCAAGCTGTGCTGCCGAGCTGCGCGGGCGGACTGCGCTGTGCGCTGCAGATTCGCACCGCAATGCTTCGTTGCTGCGCATCGCAGTGTTTCATGCCGTAAAAGACAAATCGCGATTTACCAATATAATGTAGCTATATTACAAAGCTACATCACGCAAACAGTATGGGTGTCAGAAGGAGTGCCATCATGGGTCTCATCGTTCTGCTAATCATCATCATTATCCTGGTCATCATAGGCATCTATATCGTGCCGCAGCAGCAAGCAGTCGTGATAGAGCGCCTGGGCAAGTTCAACCGCATCACCGGCCCGGGTATTCACCTGCTCATACCCTTCATCGAGCGCAAAGCGGCGCAGCTTTCCATGAAAACGAACAAGCTCAGCTTCAACCTGGATGCCAAAACATCGGACAACGTTACCATCGTGCTCGACGTGTCCGCGCAGTACCACGTTGACTACGACAACGGCAACGGGATGCCCGCCAACTCGGGCGTGTATCGCGCATACTACACTCTGGCAGACCCCATCAGCCAAATGCAGGACTACCTCTCCGACGCGCTGCGCTCCTCCATCCCAAACTACGTGCTGGACGACGTGTTCAGCAAGAAGGACGACATCGCACGCGACGTCAACGCAAACGTTGCCGAAACAATGCATGGCTTTGGTTGGGCGCTTGTTTCGACGCTGATCACCGGCATCAGCCTGCCTGCAAGCGTGGAGAAGTCGATGAACGACATTAATGCAGCTCAGCGTCAGCGCGAAGCTGCACAGGCCCTCGCCGACGCCGACAAGATCAAGCGCGTGACCAGCGCTCAGGCTGAGGCCGAGGCCATGGAGAAGACCGGGCGAGGAATTGCCGCGCAGCGAATAGCCATCGCACAGGGCATAAAGGACTCCCTGGAAACCATCAAGGAATCCGGCGTTTCGGAAGCGGAAGCCAACGAGCTGTTCCTATTCACCCAGTGGGCTGAGATGATGAGCGACTTCGCGAAGGAAGGCAAGTCTTCCACTGTCGTTCTTCCGTCCGATTTCAGCCAAACCAGATCGATGTTCGACCAGATGCTAGCTGTCGAAGCGCATGTTGACGACGAGAAGAAGAGCGGAAATTAGTAACTCGCGTGCCGACGCGCACGCAACACGCGCGACGTCCACAAGAAAGGAGCGGGCATGATCTGTCCACAATGCGGATCGCAGGTAGACGATGGTGCATATTTCTGCCCCTCCTGCGGGTGCCGCATTCCGTTGGCACGTAACACGACAGCATCAAGCTCGCCCTACAGCCACACGAAGCGGAGCGACCGAATAATCGTGGAATCGCTCACCAGGCCCAAGCCCAACTGGCCTCCCAAGCCTTCGAATGCCGCTTCTAGCAGGCCAGGCTATGCTAATCCACGCACCGAGAACGCGAACCCGCGCCCTTCGAATCCCGACCTTTCGAATTCTGACCCTACGAACCCACGCATCGCTGATTCTATCCCCGCGAACCCGGGTACTGCACCCACCCGGCCTGCCAACATTCACACGACATCGCGGACCATCAACGCCAAAGCCAGCTTTGCCCTCCTTCTGGGTGTGCTGTCCATCATCTTCTCGTATTCGGCTGTGGCAGGAATCGTATTCGGTATAGCTGCCATCGCAATGGCAGCTAGCGCTACCCGAGAAGGCAACGGCGACAAAGCACGCTCCGGTAAAATCGCCGGAACAATAGGCATCGTCTTGTCCATCATTTTTATTTTGGCTGCCATTGGGGCTTCTGTTGGCGATGGGTGGATTCACGAAGATATCGGGATCGACAGCATCGAGCAGCAACTCGAAGACCTGCTTTAGGATGCAGTCAGATCTAGCCTGCGGTCTGCCTCTTTACTAAGCTGCCACGGAACCAAAATGTGTTAATCGGTGCATCAAGCTCGCACATCAACGCGCACATCAACGCGCACATCAACCTTTAATTCGCAATCATAAAGCTGACACCCATGCCGAGTGCACGGGCGTGGGGGCTCTTTCCCGCGCATATTAGATTCAGCACATCAAAAACCGGCCCGAAACGCTTGTCTCTTATACGAATAATTGTGATTTACGCTTGTTTTTCATTACACCTATCTCGTTTCAGGCCGGTTTTCGGACTGCCGTTTGTCCATACGGGCACAAAGAACATCTCTAAAATCCGAGGTAAAGGGCCCATAAAATGAGTGACATTTCGGCACGGGATGAATAACGGCCCAAAAACACCCCTCCCTACCTGCGGTTTTGCAGATGCCGATTCCCCACGCTGGCGATACTGCACTTTCAGGCCTGTTTTGCGACGAGAATGTAAACACGAACCGAACGTAAACAGGCCGTCACAGGGCATTTGATGGCCTTGTTCCCGAGCACGGCAAACCGAAACCACGCTCCACTCGCATTTGCATCTTTGTCAGTACAACCTCGTGGGCTACCCTGGCTAATCGGGCTACCCTGGCCTACATTGGCCAACATTTGCCAGCAGCAATCCAACAGCGGTGCTCGCAATCCCAAGGTTTAGAATCTATGACAGCGCCAGCCGCGCTTTGAGAACGCCACCATCAAGCACGCCGTTTGCCATAAAGGAGCACCGATCATGGCCTCTCCCTCAACCACACTAGACTGCAGAAAACGCGTCTATTTGTTCGAGCTAGACTCGACCCGAAAAACCGACGGCGAGATCATTCTGGGCCAGAAAGCTCTGTACAACGAAATCGTGTTGAACGGCAACGTGGTGGTGCTGACGTTTAACCAATTGCTGGACTCACGCGGATTCCTAAGCCTGGTTACGTGCGAATCCTACTTCGAGCATCTGAGCGAGCTGTTCAGGCTCGGCGCAATCCAGATATCCCAATACGGCTCAATCCGAACGCTGGTGCAGTACCTGCTCCATTCCCTCGAAAACGACAACTTCATATATTCCGCCATACCGGTGAAGAATTCGCAGCGCAGGCTTTGCGCACTGATGAGAAGGTCCCTCACGTTTTCGGACACTAGCGGGATCGAGGAGTACCTGAGCATTTCGGAAAAAGACAGCCCAACCAACGCCGAAATGGCAAAACTGCAAGATCTGTTCACCGAAGTAGAGAGCTCGAAGTCGGGAGATGGGGAGATTGCTAAACGCTCCAGCCTCACGGTCCAGGAAATGCGGGACGTGCTCAGAACGCTTGCGGGTATGCTATCGTTCGCGATTTCGTTGAGTGGGGAATCGTGTATATACTCCAGCCCGCGCAACCATGATGAGATCAAGCGGTTCACATTGAGTTTTTTCCTGAACACGGTAACGGGGCTCGCCGCATCGCAGCCAGCAGAGGCACAAGCCGATTCGGCGGAATCCGGGATTGGCAAGCCCGGCCCCGATTTCTATGGGCTCCTTCCCGAGAGCTCAACCGGGCTATCGAGCGCGACGTTCGTGAGCGCATGCGAATTGCTCGAGAAAATCTTACGGAAAACAACCCAGTCCAACTCCCGGTCTGCGCTGTTGAAGGCGATAAACAGCCAAGACTTCGGCGCATACTCGTCCGAGGAGCGCTCGTGCGCAGAAGCAATCGTGGACATTTGCTACAACTATGTGTGCGAGCTGAGTATCTGCAACATATCGAAGCATTACAACGTCTCGGAGCTTAACCCGGAATCCGACAACCCCGGCAGCCCGTTCCCAACCAACTGTCCCACGTTCAAATCCGATTTCTTCGCCAGGCTGTTGGAGCTATGGGGAGAGGGCGATGACTGGGAAAACCGGCTTGCCACGAGCGAGACAAACGAATTCGTACCCTTCGAGCGCTACGATGAGGTTCCGGATTTTGCTGAAGCCGTGCGGGTCGTCGAGTTCATCGGGAAATCTCAGAAAGCGGTCGAAGCTGCAGAGGCAAACAGCTCCCCGCAGCCAGGTGGCGCACTTCGATCAGACGGCGCACCTCAGCCAGGTGGCGCACTTCAGCCAGACGGCTCCCCGCAGTCTGATAGTGCCGCTCAATCGAACGGCATCCCCCGCTACGAAAAGGGTTTGGAAGACCAAAGGACGCGCCAACTTTCAATCGTTTCCCGCGGCATACGCAAGCAAGTTGTCGTATTTCTGCTGTACCTGGTGCTCGCCCTTGGCGTGGAGCTTCTGGTCAACTTCCTACAAAACGTCACCGACGATGTTGCAAGCGACGCTTTGACAATACCCTCCTCGATCTTGTTCGTGCTAGAAACGCTGCTTTTTCTCATTATCAGCGAAATCGTTTCGTACGTAGCTTCCAAGCATGGCAAGGAGATACCCTCGGTATCAGACTCGCTTCACCATATACATATCCTTTTCCGCCAAGTCAGGCACCTGAAAACATGCAATCTCGACGGGCATGTAAATTTGCATTCACCAACAGGTATCAAGTTTGAGACCGAAGCCCTCAATCAATCGAAGCTGCTCGATCCGTACCTCCCGCAAGCACTCAGGAAATACATCGCCATGTATAGGAGAGCCGAAATCCCTGCCGGGCCAATAGTCGAAGCAGCATCAGTAGGGGCAGGGTCTGAGAAATCCAAGATGATGGTCAAGATGGGAGCGCCTTTCGAGGATTCCGATACCTACCCGATTGCCCGAATATCGGACCCAAGGACGTGCGAGCAAGTCTGCCGCGACGAGGAATTGTTCCATCGCCAATACGGCGTGGTTTACGACAGCCCCTATCACAAGATGTTGGTAGACCCCATAGTGCGGGCAAACCCGCAGCAGGAGCCGCAAAAGCCCTCTGAGTTGCCCGGGCCTCCTCATCCGTCGGAGCGGCCGGAGTACTTCCCCTATGAGAGGGTTCTCTCCAATACGACAACCTCAACCGAGGGCGTAGTCGTTGTGCCCGTTTACCACGGTAAGTTCCTGCTAATCGAGCAGTTCCGCCATGCCCCGCGCGCCATGCAGATCGCTTTCCCTCGCGGTTTCATCGAGGAAAAGGGCGAGCCTGACACCAGTTTTGTAAATTGCGATGAGTACGCATCGGACGCCGTTCGAGAGCTGAAAGAGGAAATACAAGCCCAAGCCATAGCCAACCCACTTCGATTGGGAACGGTGATGCCAGACAGCGGGCTTACGAGATCTAAGGCAGCTGTGTACGTCATTGAAGTTGCCGGATATGGGGCAACTCAATCAGAAGAAGGAGTCAAGCGGGTGGTCGAGCTCACCCCTGATGAACTTGACCGCATGGTTGCAGATGGCCAGATAACCGACGGATACACCCTGGCATCGTGTGCAATGTATAGGGAGCATATTGCGAGCAAGTCTCACTAGCTCCCAGCCTACACATCATTGCCGCGCCGCCTTAGCTGCTTCACATCGGCTGCGCAGATAATCGATCCACAGATGATTACAGCTGCGCAAACAATGCCGATCGTAGACGGAAGCGATTCAAGAAACACGAGCCCAGTTGGAATTGCCCAGGCAGAGCACGTGATGCCGACAGCTATGTAACGCGTTATGTAACGCGTCGGCCCTATACGCACGATTGAGGTGTAACTTTTTCCGGTTTGTGCGGACCGAGCGCCCCAAATTCGACGTTTTCTGCAAAGTTTCCCGGTTTGTGCGGACCAGGTGCACGGAATCTCATACAAAATGACGATCGCGACGGAGAATGTTAGATGAACTTGTGCAATATAATCAACATTAACCTAGTTAATGTTGATTATATTGCACAATTTTCGGACAACTAAGCCAGCAGAGGCATCACAAATAGAATCGAATTGAAGCCAAGCTCGACAGTTGATCCGCACAAACCGGGAAAAGTTGCATTTTAGGGGCGATTTTTTGCATCTGGTCCGCACAAACGGGGATTTCTTGCAAAACTCGAAGTAAAAACCGACCAATGCGTTACATGATTGTGCGACACGAAGTTGCTCCGCATGCAGATAACACGCTACGGCCCCAAACACCTGCCCGTAATAGAGTAAGCATACCCAGACCGTATTATCTCGGTATATTCATTTGGCAGTTTTCCAATTAGTCAACACGTGACTGGCAACAGCGGCTATATTAAATATAAGTG
>CADBOM010000014.1 GCA_902796325.1 uncultured Coriobacteriaceae bacterium | reverse complement strand
TGCCAGCTGGCATCTGGCTTCGTCTGTAAGCGATTCGTACGACTTGAGGATTGCATCCATGTTGTCGTCCTCGCTTACACGGCGGGCTGCATTGCGTCTTTTTATGTCGATCAAAGTGTCCATGCCCGAATTGTATCTTGCAAAAACTATTTAACGCATTTGAGAATTAGCAACAATTGTTAAATCTGGATTGCCTATTTCGAACCGTGAAATTACAGTGGATTTCTAATGGACGAGATTTGTTATTTCCCATATATGGCATAGAGATTTAACGTGTCGGTTTTTGTTTTTTCGCAGAATTTTTTACATGGAATTTTTATGAACCACGCTAGTGCAAGTTGGAGAGTTGCAGGTTGGGGAGCTGTGAGCTGTGGAGCTGCGAATTGGAGTGTCTCAAGTTCAAACGCCGGGGGTTTATGCGCCGCAAGTAAGCTGGAAGCCGTTTTCGGGCAATAAAAAAGACCAGAAGCACTGTTTGGCTTCTGGCCGGAGAATTTAATGGCGGGATGCACGAGGATTGAACTCGCGACCTCTGGCTTGACAGGCCAGCGCTCTAACCAGCTGAGCTAGCACCCCGCATGGGTGCGATTGGATTGAAAATCAATCAATCAGCGAAAAGCATATTAAAGTGTTTTTCCAAACTTGTCCAGTGCAGTAACGCCGAGCGGTAAAAAAGGTCAAAATGCGAACGTGAATGGCACGACTGGGATTTGTATAATTAGCGTCCCGTGGATAATATTGCATGAGAGGAGAAATGCAGTATTAAATGGCAGACAAAATGGACAACACAGCCATCGAGAACGAAGACAAATCTCAGAAATCTCAAATCAGCCCTTCTTCCGAGAGGGTAAGCCTTGCCGTGTTCGATATTGACGGTACGGTTATCAAAGGCCAGTCTCCGGCGATCATGGTTTTCTCGCTTTTCAAAAAAGGCCTGATTCCGGTTCGTCGCGCTATAACCTCGGGGCTTTGGGGAGTCGGGTACAAGCTCGGTCTCTTCCAGGACACGGTTAAGGTTCGCGAGGGAATTTTCAAGACTTTCCGTGGGATGTCGTCCGACCAGATAGATGCGATTATCGGCGATGTGTACTACGAGAACATCTCTCCAAGGGTTCGCGAGAAGGCCATGGAGAAAATTCGCTGGCACCAGAGCCGCGGAGACATCGTGGTGTTTATCTCGGCATCGTTTGAGATGATGACCAGGCTGATGGTTGAGGAGACGTCGGTTCATGGGCAATCCTCCACCAAGATGGTCGTGAAGAACGGCAGCTACACGGGTGAAATTGATGGAAAGCCCGTGGAGGGCGAGGAGAAGGTCAAGAGACTCCGCGCGTATGCAGACAAGAACTTTGGCGAGGGCAACTGGAAGGTCTCATATTCGTACGCAGACCATGGAACCGACATCCCCATTCTCTCGATGGCCGAGCACCCTGTTGCCGTAAATCCAAAACATAAGCTCGAAGTAGCGGCTCAGCAGATGGGCTGGGAAATCCAGCACTGGTAAGGCTCGATGTAAGGCTCGACAAGGCGCCGGCGCAGTTTTGTATCGGCGGTGTCGGAGCAGCATGGGCAAACTACTCGCATAATTGCAAATCATATCGATTCAGAGGGTAATTCTTACTTCTCGTCCATGGTATGGGCTCGCTTCTCTGATAGTTAACATCAATTGGCGGCCATTGCATCTAAAATGAAGATATTCACCAAATCATTGCTTGGCGGCACTGCCGAAGCAAGTGTTACACAAGGAGGATGAGAGGTATGGTTTCTTTTCCAAATTTCTTCTCCAACGATAGCGACAACGACAAGCAAGAATCAAAGGCTCAGAGTTATCTAGACGAGGCAAGTTCGGCACAAGAAGATGGGCACAGCAAGCTGGCCATACATCTATATATAGCGGCGTTCGAGCAGGAGGCATTGGACGGAGGTACGCCGAGCGATGCCGTGCTTGGCGGAATGCTTCGTGCATGGGATCTTGCATGCAGCATCTCGGATAAATCGAGCGCGGAGACTTTGTTCACAGACCTTGCGCCATATAGCTCCCCAGACCAAACAGCCGAGCGTGTTCGCAAGCTGCAGGAGATGGCTGTAACCCAGCTTGAGGAAATGGGCGTGCCCAGCGACCGCATCGAGAAGATGTCCATCATACATACTCCAGATGCAACCGCGGCTGGCGCCGATCCCAACTTCATAAACAAGTTCCATGACATGATGCAGTCGATAAACAGGAAAGACGATATCGAGCAGGATGGTGCGGAGGACCAGCACGAGGGCAAGGACGATGGCCCGGTGTTCCCGCAGTGGGGCAGGGGCCACGACGACGGTGCGTTCTCTCCGGTTTCCTACGACAACCTGATCGGCTACCAATCGGAGCTGAAGAAGATGTGCGTCTACGGATTCGAGTCGGCTGGCGACGAGGAGTACAAGCAGTTCGTGCAGGAAACCTCGGAGTTCCATGGTCTTCAGGGCCTGTCTCTGTACGACCCGTTCATGTTCTACGGTCCGTCTCGTGACGACGTGTACGAGTTTGCCGAGGCAACTGCAGGCGAGATTGGCAATCCTCTCCTGGCCCTGCACGTTCGCACAGACGACGAGGGAATGTGGACCATAAGGCTCACCGGACCGTTCCACAAGGGGCTTTTCGGTGTGTCCGATCCAACCGACATCCCAACTCCGTGCACCTTCATCATCGAGAACATCGACATTCTCCAAGATTTTATAAAGGCTGCCGTGAAGCAGGAGATGCAGTATCCGGAGCAGAGCCAGCAGATGCCAAATCGTGGAACCCAGATGTATGGGGAAATCTTGGGGTACATTCACGCCATTCTGCAGAAGCCGGACGTGTTCCCCATCATCACAGCGCAAAGCGACATAACACTTTCGCCGCAGTTTGAGGAGCTGTTCAGCCGCGCCCAGAGAATCAAGGTGGATTATCCAACGGTTGAGGAGCGCAAGGAAGTTTGGAAGCATTTTGCCTCTGGCCATAACTCCTTTGCCAATGTTGATATAGACGAGCTCTCGAGGCTTTCGGAAGGCATTTCGAGGCACGACATGGTGGTTGCCGGCAGGAACGCTGTTCGGGACGCCTATCAGGAATCCCTTACCAACAACGACTATAAGTTCGTGAACACGAGGGACGTTCTGTTCGAGATGGTTCCGTTTGTATCTCAGAAGGAATCCACCTCGTATAACGCGATAGAAGACGCCGCGGCGGAGGCATTTGTTGACGAGCTTTCGGAGTTCAGCTTCGAAGATGCGCCGATAAGCGGAGATGATGCTCCAGCAGCTAGCGCGCCCGATGCTCCTTTGGATGGAGAGCCGATTGCCGGTGCCGGGGCAGGTGCTGAGCCCGGTGCAGAGGGCAGCGAGGGCACCACGCTAAGCGGCGAAGGCGATTCGGCCGCCGATGCTACTGGTATAGATGACGACGCTGCCGGTGATGGCCACGCCGAATAGGACGACTCTGAAGAGTAGAAAACAGAACGGGGGTGCTCCAAGGTTTCTAGACGGAGCGCCCCTGCCATATTTTTACCAGCTCATCGAACACGTCTTGATACCGCCTGTTGGTCTCGCGTGCAATTCTCTCCACATCGGAATGTTCCGGTCTAACCCAAGCGGATCTTTCGGCTGCAGGCGTTGGCTCCATAACCTTGAACCCCACATCTCCGTACTTGGTTTTCAGGGTTTCGTATGCCCTCGGGGCAACCGTGCGCTCGACAATTTGCCTGCGAATTCCAAGCGATCCCGTGATCCGGCTTATATCCAGGCACATGTTGTCGCAGCATTCCGGCGAGGTTAGGACATTAAGCATAAAGCCCAGACGGCCTTTTTTCATGGTAATGGGAGATTGCCATACGTCCTTTGCTCCCAGCTTCAGGATGTCCTCGCAGCAAGAAGCCGCCATCTCCGGGCTTAGGTGATCGATGTTCGTTTGAAGCAGCACGCATTGCTCGATGGCAAATTCCTGTTGCGTTCCATCTGGTTTTGATGTCGTGCTCAGCTTGGTTTCGCCAGACGTTACAGGGCTGATTTCTGTGCCCACGACGATGCGTAGGGCATTGGCAGCGCCATCGATGTGCCTTGTTCCAAGACCAAACCCCATTGCCCTGGGGACCATCGAGTACATGCTGGTCCAGTTGGTAACGTTTGCATGGAGGAGTGCTGCTCCGGTGGGAGTTGTCATCTCTCCCTCATATGGTCCGGTTTGCACCGGAAGTCCTTCCAGCAACAGCTGTGTTGCCGGGGCGGGCACCGGAAGAGTGCCGTGCGCGCAATCCACCGTCCCAAATCCCACTGTTATGGGCGTGCAGTATATCTTGTCGAGCTCCAGGGCATCTATGAGAATTGAGGCTCCAACCGTGTCGACTATCGAATCTATGGCACCAACCTCGTGGAAGTGCACCTCGTCAACGCTCTTGCCGTGAACCTTCGCTTCTGCTTTGGCCACCATCTGGAATGCTCTGAGCGCACGGTTCGCAGCGCCTTGCGTTATTGCCCCGGTATCGCGCCAGCTCTCGATCATCTGCCTGATTTGCGCCCAGGTGCGGTGCTCGTGGTGATGCCCGCCATCGTGCAGGTGGTCGTCCCCGCGATGGTCATGATACGTGCCCTCATGGTGCTCGTGACCCGCGCCCTCGTTGTGTTCGTGACCCGCGCCCTCATGGTGCGCATCCTCGTGGTGCTCGCTTTCATGATGCAAGTCGGGTTGCACATCTTCTGAGTGCTGGCTAACGAACAGATGCAGTCCGTGTATCCCGTGGTCCTCGGAATCCTCAACGCTTATCCTGGCATCCGGCAACATAGACTCGAACTTGCGGCAAAAATCCTCCCGTGTCATAACTCCCAGGCCCTCGCAAATCTCGAGCAAAGCGC
>CADBOM010000013.1 GCA_902796325.1 uncultured Coriobacteriaceae bacterium | reverse complement strand
CGTTAAACCTGTGAACCTTTTCTCTAGCAAAGCCTTGTCGTCTTCGCGTGCTAGATTGCTTCCAACAATCATCTCGAACATGACGATTCCCATGGAATATATGTCGGACCTGATGTCGGCTCTACTGCTGTTGGCCATTTGCTCAGGGGCCATATAGTGTATTGTTCCAGCAAGCTTTGTTCTGAGGGCGCTCTTGGCAACCATCGAGGTTCTGGCCACCCCGAGGTCTATGAGCTTGGGAAATCCACTCGATGACACCATGATGTTTGACGGTTTGATGTCCCTGTGCGCTGTAACTCGGCCATCTAGATGCAGGTATTCCAGGGCATTCAGGACCTGCATCGTAATATCGATAGATCTTTCGAAACCCATTGGTCCCTCGTGCATGAGCTCTAGGAGACTTTTGCCTTCCACAAGCTCCATGACCACGAATGGTGTCGGTGCATCTCCGATCCCAAAGCCACGCACAAGGCTTGGGTGCGAAAGCCTGCATATGAGCTCGGATTCCCTGATAAACCTCTCCTCGGTTACCGTGTGCAGGAGGTGCTGGTGCAGGATTTTCACTGCTACCGGGATTTCGATGCCCCGTGCGTTTACAATTCCCATGTATACCTGGCCTGAAGCACCAGAGCCTATCTGATCTGATATCAAGACACGATTGTCCGAACAGATATCTCTAAAAGGGCTCAGGTTGTTGTTTGAGGGCATGCTAGCGGGAATACCTGAAATTGGACTTGTGCAACTCGTGCTGTTGGTGGGCGTGCCAGAGGCGACCTCTCTTATCTTCTGTCTTCCTTCAGCAAGGCCAACTGCAGGGTTCGGAGAGATTGCGCTCGCATTCGCGCCAATTGAATCCAATTGGGAGAATTCGAGAATTTTTCCAACCATATTGATTTTTCCGTCTTGTGTGCTCATACTCAGAACTCCCAAAAGCCGCTCTCGTAAGCGAGAGGGCAAACATGAAAAACAGATTTTCGGCAGCCATGCTTTCTGCAATGGCGCTAATTACATGCATACCGCTACTTTCCGGTTGCTCGACCAGCAGAATTCCAAATCAAAACCAATCGGATCCCAACCAAAATCAAAACGGATCCTTATCGCAACAGGATGGTGCCGGTATTGGCGTTACGTCTAGCGATGGGCGCGATGGGGATGCCGTCATACCTGAGGTGCCTGGATTGGCAACAAGCTCTGGTGTTGGTTCCGATGAACAGGGTCTGGGCTCTGGGTCGGAGAACGCGCTCCCGGTGGATGGCTCTCAGGATATGGCAGCGCCCGCAGCGTCTGGACTGCAGAGCGAGCAGCAGCAACAGAATTCGAATCAAGGGCCGTCTTCGTCTACGCAGGTGGACAACGCAGATTTCGAAGGCTTGATAGCCACTGAAAGAGACGGGTTTGCAATTTGGTCTGCGGGAAAGCTATCTGTTAGTAGCGGTGGCCAAAACGACAAATTGGCATTTGAGGTCAATCCCAACGAGGCCAGAACCAGAATGTGGACAAACTTGGGAGTGGATGGGTCGGCTTTGATATCGGAGGGTTTATCTGCAAGCACTCTGGATGTCTCCATAGCTCGTCTTGGAACCGCCAATGCTCGCAATCTTAGTTCTGATAGCGCAATCTTCAGTGCGTTGGACTCTCCAAGCATAAAATCCCAAGACATTGTTTCGGATGGTGGTAGATTTGCGGTTTTGAGCTCTGATGCTTCTAACTTGGGTACTGCGACCATGCTAGGGCTTGCCGTTTCTGGGAACATCGAGTGCGAAAACATCGGTGTTGCCGAGGCATTGGCGTCGCAATCCGTCGAATCTAACGCGGGCAGGTTCACGTCCTTGGAAGCTGGGGATGCAACGGTTGGCAAGGCAAATTTAGGAAGCGCGGTTGCGGACCAGCTGAATTCGAAACTCGGGAGCTTTGACTCTGCATATGTTGGAAGCTTGGAAGCTTCGTATGTGAATTCGAGCGGTGTTAAATCGAAATCGATTGAGGCCGATGAATCTGCGTTGGGGAATGCAACGGCAAATGTCATCAAAGCAATGCGCGTGAATGCGGATTCCATGACAGCCACATCGCTGGATGCCAAATACATACATGCCACCAAATTGACGGCTAACGAGATAAATGGAGTGTTGTCGGGACTCTCGGTTTCGTCGTCCGCTGGAGGTGTCGCAGTGTTTCCAGAATACCCTGCAGAAAACGACGCTTTGCAAAACGTTGTTGTTAACGTGCCGGCGGGCACCGATTTTGTGATGGTAACGCCGTTCGTAAGCGATGGGGGCTATTGCTGCGAATATGAGGTTGGAAGGGGCGCTGATGGGTGCTGGCGCATATACAGAAAGTACCCAGCAAGCGAAAGGCAGGCCATGCTTCAAAATGGGGAAAGCAAGGTTCATAGCGCAGAGGTGGCTTGGCTCGCGGTCGATGTTGCCAAATGATCGTTTCTGCTAATTACTTCGCCAACACCATATGCAAGCCGCTCCGCAACCCTTATTTATCGGGTGCAATGCTATACTGAGCACTTGTGTAAAGATGTGAATTTCATCTTCAATTGCGTTGGACATATGAATGGTAGATTGATCTCAGACACGGCTTTATTTGGGGGCTGCCGTGTGGGTTTCAATGATTCTTTACAAGTGGGATTTTCATATGGAGGGAACATGGGTTCGAAGCTTATGACCGCGGCAGAAGCCGTGGAAAAGTACGTGAATAACGGTGACACCGTTGCTATTTCTGGATTTCAAACATCTGCATTAGCCCAGGAAACCATAGAGGCCCTGGCGTCTAGGTTCGATGAGACCGGAGAGCCAAGAGACCTAACGGTGATTGCTGGTACAACTCCAGGGCTCGACATGTTCGCCAAAGAGGGCATGGTCAAACGAGTGATAGCGGGAAGCTATCTTTTCAGCCCGGAGATGGCCAAGATGGCAACCAGCGGAAAAGTCGAGGCCTATAACTTCCCGTCTGGGGTAATCGCCCATCTGTTCAGAGAAACAACCAACAAGAACGGGGGGCTTCTAACAACCGTTGGAGAGAACACGTTCGTGGATCCCAGGATTTGCGGCGGAAAGATGAACTCCAATACCACCGAAGACCTCGTGACCATGAAGACGGTTTTGGGTCAGAGCTATCTGTATTACAAGGCCCCTAAAATTGACGTTGCCATCATAAGGTGCACTACTTGCGACGAGAACGGCAACGCTGTGTTCAACGATGAGCCATCTTATTCCTTTGCGGTTGCGGCTGCGTTTGCTGCGAAATCCAGCGGTGGCAAAGTCATATGCGAGTGCAGGGACTACGTTATGAAGGATAGCCTCTCCGCCAAGGACGTGAAGCTAGTTCACCTGTTCGTCGATGCTATTGTGAAGATCGATGATTCCGCCAAGTACTACAAGATTTCCGAGAAGTCCAACTACAACAAAGTTGTACTGGGCAAAGCCAAGCTGGCTCTCAACCCTGCCGAAACCATGGAAGCATCCCCAGTAAAGGCAATAGCAAAGCGCGCAGCAATGGAAATCGAGCCCAACAGCACCGTCAGCATCGGGGCTGGCATTGCCAAACACGTCTCCGATATCGTTGCCGAAGAAGGTGCCGAAGAGCTTGTTTGCATGGCGAGCGAGTCGGGTGCAAACGGAGGCGTCATGCAGTATGGCGAACCGTTCGGCATCATGGCAAACCATATGAGCCTGCTAGACGAGCCCAATGAATACGATTTCTTCCACTCTGGAATTCTCGACGCGGCATTCATGAGCTTCTTGCAGGTAGATGCAAAGGGCGCCGTCAACAATTCCATGCTTGGTAATATCGTTGCAGGTTGTGGTCCAGCCATGGACGAGGCATATGGTGCCAGCAAGCTTGTTTTCTGTGGCAAGTTCGCTAGGGATGCCAAGGAAAAGGTCGAGGACGGCAAACTGGTGATAGAGTCTGCCGGAGATTTGCAGGCCTTTGTGGAGGCTGTCGATCAGATTACCATCGACGGCGGCTACGAAATTAAGCAGGGAAAGAAGATCGTCGTGATAACGGAGCGTGCTGTTTTCGAGCTAACCGATGACGGTCTTGTCCTTACTGAAGTGGCTCCCGGAGTGGATGAGCATGCAGATGTTCTAGACCTCATTCCGTTCATAGTAAAGGTAAGCGATAGCCTGAAGATCATGGATAGCAGGCTGTTTAGCAACGAGACGATTGATTTGAAAGCCAAGCTTGCCTAGTGGGTTTATAAAATTTAAGTATTAAGTATGTTCGATGGGAACATTACGATATGTCTGATGTGCAGGCTTGAGCCGAGTCTCGTATTCTGCAAATACCGAATACCGGATTCCGCGAGCAGGCAAGGTTCCCATGCTGGCCAGATACCAGCTAGTTCAGGATTCATTCATGAGGTGAGAAGGAGAAATTAGATGCCAGAGGTAGAGAAGTCGGGGCATAAGTACAACATTCCCGATCTAAAAGAGATGAACAAGCCACAGCCTAGCGAGGGTAGCCACATCAAGAAGGTCATTGGAGTGGTTAGCGGTAAGGGTGGAGTTGGAAAATCCCTCGTTACATCTATGCTTGCCGTGAAGGCCAACAAGGCAGGATTGAAGACCGCGATTCTCGACGCCGATATTACCGGCCCTTCTATTCCCAGGTCTTTTGGAATTCACACCCATGCCTCTGCCACGCAGGAGGGTTTGATGATTCCTGCGGAGACGAAGAATGGCATAAAGATCATGTCTTTGAACCTGCTTGTTAGGAACGAGACCGACCCAGTGATCTGGAGAGGTCCCATCATTTCCCAGATAGTCACCCAGTTCTGGAGCGAGGTTCTTTGGGGAGACATCGATGTGATGTTCGTTGACATGCCTCCGGGAACCGGCGATGTGGCTCTCACGATTTTCCAGTCTCTGCCCATCGATGGCCTTGTAATCGTGTCCTCTCCGCAGGAGCTTGTGGGTATGATCGTGGAAAAGGCAGTAAACATGGCTGGCAGCATGAATGTTCCGGTAGTTGGCTTGGTAGAGAACATGAGCTATCTCATCTGCCCAGATTGCGGGAACAGAATCGACATCTTTGGCGAGAGCCACATGGACGAGATTGCAAAGAAGCATGGAATCGCGAATACGGCTTCTATTCCCATGGATCCGAAGATCGCATCCTATGTCGATAAGGGAGATGTAGAGAGCTTCGAGGAAAGCTGGCTGGACGATCTTTACGCCGCGATTACAAAGTAGGCGTACTGGGCGCAAGCCGGTACTGGGCGTAGGACCGTACTGGGCGCAAGCCGGCATGGCCGGCATGGCGAGTTGACGAGCTTGGCTCGTTCATGGCGATGGCCTGATTCAGCTAAATGCAAAAACATTGAAAATGGGGCGGCATTCTTCATCGGATGCCGCCCCGGTTGCATAACCTGTCATGGAAGGGAGCTGGAACAATGAAGGTTCTGCTTGTAAATGGAAGCCCTAACGAAAAGGGATGCACGTTTACAGCTCTCAAAGAAGTGGAGAGCACGCTGAAGTGCGGTGGAATAGAAACCGAGATATTCCAAATTGGGAAAAAGGCAGTTTACCCTTGCATAGAATGCGGTGGTTGCAATAGAGACCATGGATGTGTGTTCGAGGACGTCCTGCAGAGCTTCATCGAAAAGGCCAAGACTGCCGATGGCTTCGTGTTTGGAACTCCGGTGTACTTTGCCGCTGCAAATGGCCAGCTCGTGAACCTGATGACGAGAGCTTGGTACTGTGGTGCCGTTGATTTTGCAGGTAAGCCCGCTGCAGCGGTCGTTAGCTGCAGGAGAGGCGGAGCCAGCGCAACGTTTGACCAGGTTAATAAGTTCTTTGGGATAAGCGGCATGATTACCGTTGGGTCGCAGTATTGGAACTCGGTTCACGGAAACACCCCAGATGAGGTAATGCAAGACTTGGAAGGCCTCCAGGTAATGCGAACACTCGGAAGAAACATGGCCTGGATAGTGAAATGCATAGAGGCTGGCAAGGCGCAGGGCATCACGTATCCTGAATTCGAGCCCAGAGTGTCAACTAATTTCATCAGATAGCTTTTCAGACGATGCTCGCTAGCAGCGTAGTTGCATGCTAATGAACGAGCCGCCGGAGTTCGCGCGAATTCCGGCGGCTCTATTTTGTTTGTTCTCGTTAATAGGTAGATTGTGCAGGAATCTTACTGGGCCTGCTCGTCATCCATTGGAATTTCGTAATCCTGCCAGTGAACGATGGCGGTTTCCACGAGCTCCTTGTGGGCCTTGAGCCTCTTTGCAACTTCCTTGACTGCGTACAGCCTGTTGGTCTCTGCAAATTGCTTCTTCACTTCATCTGCATGACCCGGCGAGAATGAATCGTAAGCCTGCTCGATGTCCTCGTCGGTGAGCTCTCCGACCTTAACCTCGAAGTACTTGTCCAGTGCAAATCCCTGCCTGATGATGTCCCTTGCCTGCAGCATGACCTGCATGTTCACCTGCTGGTCGGTCATGCCCTGCTCCTTGGCGAATTCCTCTAGGGTTTTGCCCTGCTGCTCGAGGCTTGCGCGCATGTTGCGGTAGATGCTGCGCGAAGCCACCTCGTAGATGTCGTCCGGCACCTTGCCGGTGAAGCGCTTGGCCAGCTCGTTGTCCACCATAGCGCTGAGAGTTTGCTGGGACTGCTGATCGGCTTCCTGGTCAAGGTTCTCCCTGATCTGTGCACGAAGTCCCTCGAGGTTTCCAGCATCGGGTACGTTAACCTCCACCCATGCGTTGGTGATTTTCGGGGTCATCTGGCGCTTGAGCTCCTTGGCGGTAACGGTGCAGTTGAACGTCTCGGTGTCGTTCTCGTCCCTTGCGTTTTCCTTCGGGCCGTCGAAGTCGAAGTTCTTGGTCTCGCCAATCTTCATGCCAACGATGTTGTCGATGAATCCTTTGGGCATGAACTCGTAGTTGAGCTCCAGAAGCCTGTCCTTGCCGGTGAGGCCTGGAATTTCCACACCATCCTTGGTGGTGGTGAGGTCGATGGATACGTACTGTCCAAGCTTGAGAGGCTCGCCCTTGTCGTCCACCTTCTTGTAGACGATGTTCATCTCGGCAAGTTTCTCGAGCTGCATATCCACAGCAGCCTCGGGCATGCGGTACCTGGGAACGGTTACCTCCACTGGATCGTAGGACGTTAGTTCGTACTTGGGCTTGAGCAGTGCGTGGATGGTGAACTCGAAGTCCTCGTCGCGCTGGGGGTTCTTGTCGCAAGTGCACTCTGGCTCGAATGCCAGGTTGAGCTCGCCCTGCTCGTTGATGACCTGTGGGGAGAGCCTGCCCATAACATGGTTAGACAGCAGGTACTCGAAGCGCTGGTCGCCCAGTTTCTTCCTGAGGAGGGTTTCCGCATCCTCGCCTTCGGGGATGTAGATTCTGTTGCTTCTGGCTATGATTCCAAGGCACACCTCGATGGCGTCGGTTACATCCTTGCCATCAACGGTTACGTAATATTCGATCTTGGTGTTGCCAATGGGCTTCTTAATGAGCTTTAGGATTTCCATTGTCTTAAATTCTCCTTCTAACACCCATGCAAAATAAAACAAAGACTGAACATTCATCTTACCCGTTGGCACGGGCAATTGATGTGAAAATACAGCTCAATGCCGATATACCTAGGTTTAGTGCTCCGCGTCTGGAAAATAGTTGGAATTTATTCGGATGATTGCCGAACGTCACTCGAAGTCCAATTGGATTACAACGGAAGTTCAATCGAAGTTAGTCTGAAGTTCAACGGAAGTTCAATCGATGGAGTGTTTATAATGTGCGTAGCTCGTCTTCCCGGGCGGTGAGGCGCCGAGGCACCACCAGCCATTGCAGAGTGCCGGGAAGATGGCAATTCTTTGCATACTGTCCCCTAAGAAGAGTCTCGAAGTTAGGAGCGAAATATGGAAGATCAACCAAACAGGCCGGCAAACCTTAATATCACGGCAAAGCCCGAGGATCTTAAGGGTGTTTATGCAAACATGTCGATTATCGCATCGACTCCATCGGAGTCGAGGATAGACTTCATCTACAACGATCATTCGCCCAGCCCGGACAACAAGGCTCCGTCATATCTGGTGGCGAGGGTTATTCTCTCTCACAACCAGCTAGTGGCGCTGCATAACGCTCTCACTGAGCACTTGGAGAAGAATCCAGGTCTGAGAAAATAGCGCAACAACGAACGCGGCGTCATGAGCGACACATCATGCGCAACGTCGCGTTGAATGGCGCGAGTTCAAAAACCGAAAGCTGGCTGGCTAGATTATCACATCTCCGGTCAGCTTTTCGTATCTGGCTTTGATTCTCTTGAGTATTTCAAGATCGAGCACGAGCATCTCCTCTATTTTTGGATTGCTCTTGCAGTACTCGATGGCTTTTCCATAGCGCTTGTCTAGAGTTACCACCTTGTCGTTTTGAACGAGCTTGTCTGCAAAGCAAACGATTGCCTGCTCGTCAAAATCCTTGGGGTAAAGACCTTCGAAACCATCGTGCTCGTATACGATCTTCGCTATTTCGTCATAGCCGTGCTCGCGGAGAAACCTTGCGCCTACCCTAGAGTGGTTCTTCTTGACCCTGCAAATGTCGTGCAGCATTCCGGCGCTAGCGCAAAGTTGAACGTCGAGATCGTATCCAACTGCATTCAGGTTTTCCGCCATGCGCTTGCAGATCTTTGCGGTTGCAGCGCAATGGGCTCTCACGTTGTCGGGGGTTCCGGCTTCGTCGAATAGCTCTTGGCATCGTTGCATGGATATACCGTTGGTTTCCTGGTAGGCCATTCTGGCAGGTCCGCCGATTGCTCCAAAACGAGCCGTCCCCTCGCTTGGGGCGTCGGTGGATAGCACCACTTCGAGCTTCCTGTTTTCGCGTTGCTTTTGGCATGCTGCGTCCAATGCCCTGAGCATGTTCTCAAGGCGCATGATGCCGTTCATCTCTTCAGGATGCCATTGAACCCCAATGAAGAAGCTACGGTCGGTTCGCTCGATGCCCTCTACAACGCCATCGGTTGACAAGGCAGACACCTCGAAACCCGGGGCAATCTCCTTTACTGCCTGGTGGTGCATGGTGTTGACCCTGTGATTTCCGGCGCCAACGATTCCGGCGAGCACCGTGCCTCCCTTTACCTCCACGTCATGGGTTGGAAGGTCCCAGGGCTGTCCTTGCTGGTGCATATAAGTGGTTCCAGTTCGCTCCTCGTGCAGGTCCTGGTACATGGTTCCGCCAAAACCTACGTTCATAACCTGCATACCGCGGCATATTCCCAATGCCGATATCCCTCGTTCGTAGGCCATCCTTATAGCTCTGAACTCAAAATTGTCATATTGCGGGGAGGTGGGGGAGACCTTCGAACTTTTTGGGTCGTCTGTATATCCGGAGGGGTCCACGTCGAATCCTCCGATAGTAACAATGGCATCTACGAGTCCAATATATTGAGATAAATCTCCATTTTCACTGCAATATGGGATAAGAACGGGGATCGCGCCAATTTTTTGTATTGTATTTGGGAAGCTTTGTGGAAATTCATAGCCTTCCATGAGGGGATTGTATCTCGGTATGATTCCTATTTTGGTTTTGTCTTTTGATTGCTCGAAGGCAGCGTCGAAGATCTTGTCAAAACCATCGTTGAATGTGTTCTCTTGCATGGCCATGGAAATCCTGAACAGTTGGTGCCTTAATGATGTTTAGAGGATATGAAAAGTGTAGTTTATTCGCTAGCTTGTTTGCACAAAAGTCGTTGAATCGTTAAGAGCGGCCATGGGAATTTAGAATTTCAATGCATTTTGCCGCTCAATTTCAATTTATTCATTGCTAGCTTAGAAAAAGATGATATAGTATCAACTCGACACATGGTGGGCGTAGCTCAGTTGGTAGAGCGACGGACTGTGGCTCCGTAGGTCGAGGGTTCGAGACCCTTCACCCACCCCAATAAGAATCTTCCGCCAGGCGCATCGAGTGCCTGGCGTTTGTTTTTTGGTGTTGAGGGGCGAATTTGCGTGGATGGGAGATTGAATTTCCAAGATTTGAGGGATCAATTCTCTGCAAAAATCCGTTCACCGCATCTGTAGAGATTCATCCTTGCAATATGTCGAAAAGATAATAGAATACATTCTTGTTCACGGGCCGTTAGCTCAGCTGGTAGAGCAGGGGACTCTTAATCCCAAGGTCAAGGGTTCGAACCCCTTACGGCCCACCATCTAAAACTTGCAGTTAGTTCAAGGTTTGGTCGGTAGCTTCTAGGAGCCACCGGCTTTTTTGTTTTTGCACATGAATTGACAGTGCTGCGAAGTCAACTGGCAGATTGCGAATGCAAAGCCCGCCAAAGCCGCTTACCTCTCCAGATCAACGAGCATGGTGTACACGTTGTCGCGCATCTTCTTGGCGTCTGCTCTCGAGAGCCTACCGCTTTCCTGAAGGTCGTCGATGGCGTCCAACTCCATGTTGTAGGCCTTGCGTTCCAATTCCGAGCGCCTTTGGTTGGTCCTGGCAATCGCCGTGGCGTTCATTTGCATGTTATGGGCGTTGCTTTGGTCAACCCTGTGCAGCAGCAGTTGCTCCATTACCACTCTCTTCGGAATGACGATGCTGGGCGAATAATCATCCTCGCCTTTCAGGGTTACGCTGCGGTAATCCTCGAGAGGCCTTTGAGGCTCATCTTCTTCTGTTCCAACCATGTCGGTGCGCTCATCGATTGCTTTGCCGGCATCTGCTGCGTTGATTGCATTTACATCTTGCGCATCTTGCATGCTCTGTGTGCTGGGCTTATGAGCTAGGGCAGCGGCTCTGGCCTTCTTCTCCGCGGTGTAATTCTTGTCGCAGTCCTTGGCCAGTCCTTCCAGGTACTTAATAGCTGCCAGCTCGTATTCTAGCTTCACGTTCGGATCCAGCTGCTTCGTGGGCTTTCCCGCGATGGATCGCATAACGAATGCGGTTCTGCCCTTTAGGTATTCCATGGATATCGAGAAGTGCCTTATGGCTTCTATCAGCGCCCATAGGTAGCTGACCTTGTGCTCGATTAGAACCTTGGCTCTCGAGATTCTCACCAGCGAATAGATAACGTCGTCTCGGTTAAACTCGTCGTCATCAAGCATGTCAAGCAAGCACTGCTGCTCTTGCTCGAGAACCTTGATCCTCAGGGCTATGGTTTCCTCGGCGTCAACTTCGGTTTTGTCGCGAATTCTACGGATTCTCTCGTGGTACGACCTGATGACCGATCTAGCCGCACGGTTGTCCTTCTCGTCCGTTTCCGACATAAGGCGGTTGGCGACGGTGTTGAGGATTTCAATTTTTATCAGCGCGAGCTCGTTCTCGTCGTCTTCTTTCGAGCGGGAATCGTGGGCTGGGGCAAGTATCGGCAGGAGGAAGTTTGCCAGCAAAAGAGTGCAGAGGATGACTCCGCATGCCACGAAGATCAGAAGCGACCTTTGCGGGAACGGTGCACCTGCGCCTGTGACCATCGGTATCGAGAACGCGATAGACAATGTAATCGCGCCCTTTGGTCCGCCAAGGGTTTCTATGAGGGCTGTTCGGAGGGTAGAGCGGCTACCTGGTTCTGGCACCTTTCCTTTTTTGATTCTCGAGCGCGCTCGTCTCTTCTCCATGATGTAGACCCATATGAATCTGGTCAGTACAAGCACGGCGGTTATGATCAGCACGAATTCGATCAGCATCATGTTGCTTATATATGGTGAGGATATGAGCTCCTGCATGGCGCTCGGAAGCTGCATCCCAAGCATCACGAAAACCATTCCGTTAAGCGTGAACGCCAATACCCTCCATACGCTATTGGACACGATCCCAAGCTTTGCGCTGCTGGGGCCTATGACGTTTTGCTCGAGGATGCTGAGCAAGATTCCGCCGGATACGACAGCTAGGATTCCGCTTACCCCTGCCGCCTCGGCTATCAGGAACATGAGGAACGGCTGCATGATGTCGAACAGAACGTGGAACGTTACAGAATCGAGTCCCAACTCCCTGAACCTCGCCTGCATTATGTGGGCTATCCAGGCCAGCAACAGTCCGATGAGAATTCCGCCTATGAAGCTTATCAAGAAGCTGGAGACTGCTTCGGTTATCGAAAACTGCCCGGTTACGGCAGCTGCAACGGCAAATTGAAACGACACGACGCCGGAAGCATCGTTGATGAGGCATTCGCCCGAGAGCAATCCGCTTTCTTGCTTGTTTAGCTTTGCCGCCGCTCTGATGGAGGTAACCGCAACTGCATCCGTGGGTCCTAGAGCTGCTCCCAGTGCAAATGCCGCTGCCAGCGGAAGCGACGGTATGAGGAGCTTCATTGTAAAGCCCACCATGAGGGTTATTGCCACAACGAGGCCGATGGCCAGCGAGATTATCTTGCCGCGATTGCTCCACAGTCCAATCTTGTCGGACTCCCTTGCATCGTGATAGAGCAGAGGGGCGATGAACAGCATGAGGAACAGCTCTGGATCGAGCGTTACGTTTATAGGCGACGATGCCAAAAACGCAACTAGAAGGCCAAGTCCAATTTGGATAAGAGGCGGAGAGACTTTGGGGAGAACCTGGTCGATGATCGATGACACAAGAACAACAGTACCCAGTAGAAGGACTAGTTCCAATGTTGCCACTGTTGCTCCTCAAAGTTTCGACGGACTGTAAACGCGCTCGAGATTATAGGAAGTCCTATCTTTGGCTATTTGCCGAAGACTCTCTTATATTGACTATATTAGATTTCTTGAATTTTGACTTTGAGCTTGGTGCATTTTGTCACAGCAATTTAACACAGCTCGTTTGCCATATTATTTTTCTGTGTTTACTATCGCGTATATCACGTTGCGGATGATTCTCTGATCTTTTTCATCGACAGATACGATCATGGAATAGCACTCGTTTGGAATCGTTTGATCGCTGGTTGACTGTCCGTCTGCTAATGCCGACTCGCCGTCAGAAGATGTCTCACCGTCAATGTGTTCGAAAACGTCGGAAAGTGTGATTCCAAGGGCGTTCGTGATCTTGTTCAACACCACGATGGTAACGTTCTTCTCGCCTCGTTCAACTTGTCCAATATAGGTTGGATGAACGTTTGCCAGGTTTGCCAACATTTCCTGCGACAGTCCAGCCTTCATCCTGTAGCTCCGTATTCTTTGCCCAAGGCGTTCAGATAAAGCGTTCATATCTTTGCTACTCCATGCTTGATCGGTTTGGCGCAGTGGCCTTTTTTACAGTCTAGTAGTGTAGAAAACCGCGTGAAAAGAGACTAAAGTAGCTGAACTTTCGCAAATAAATACTATGAGCACAAAATACCTAGGGTGCTCTACTAAAGTATATATTCCGTGTTATTCGACGGTATAGAAAAGGCGGCTCGATTGCTCGGGCCGCCTTCGGTTACGCGAAATTCTGACAGTCTCACTGCTTGTATTCGATCTTCCTGATGTCTTCCCCAAGAAGGGCGTCAGTCAGGTAGGATACTATCTCTTCCCTCGGCAGCTTTACATCTGTCATAATCCATCTTCCCAGGACATAAGCCAACCCTGCAGAGAAAAAGTCTGCATAGCACGACGCTTTATCTACATCTGGGCTGATTTTTTTGAACAAGTCGAACGCTTTGGGGCTGCTCGCCAAAACCTCCGTGCATTGATTGACCATGAACCAAGCCAAATTATTCTTGGCAAGTATTCTTGCCTTGTCCTCATTGTCCTCGAATATCTTGAGGTAGGCATCTACCAGATCGTGCACGTTTTTTATCTTGTCGAAATCCGTTTTTTCAATGGCGGAGTTTATGGTTTCGTTCATAAGCCTTACCAAAACATCGTCCATCTTCGTGAAGTTCTGATAAAAGGCCGGTCGAGATAGGCTGGCTCTTTCGCAGAGTTCCGTGATGGTTATATCTTTGTATGGCTTTTCATCCATTATTTCGTAAAGTGCACGGGTAAGCTTCTTTTTTGAACGAAGCGCAATTGGATTTTCGCCCATTGTTTTCCCCTCCTCACGAGAACGTGCCGTTAATGCACATTCGTTGAGACTAAACGTGTTTAGCATATTTTATAACAATATTAAATTTTCATTACGGTTTATTGAGTGGTTTTAAAATAAAATGACAATACGTGCAGAATGACAACCCAAATTGTTCTATGGAAAAGCCGCGGGCGCGTTTTTTATCTAAGTGGAGCTGCTGCGCATTCCGCAGCAAACCATGATGAGCATAGGACATGTTTGCAAGCGGCTCATATTGGCTTGATTCAATCAAAACAATCGTACTGTATAATCCTACGAAGCGAAGGATAGACGCATTTATAGGGCCCAAGACCATCCAAGCTATAGAGTGCAATCGCTTGGATTGCGGTTGCGGTAGCGGCTAGCGGCTAACGACAACAGTTTGGGTGCAAGTTGCAGACTGCGAAAGCACGGCTTCATTACATGCGTTCCAAGCATGCAGCCTATACGTGCGGCTCAGTGGCAGCAGCATTCAAGGTAGTGCTCGATAATAAACGTGGGATTTCCCATTTACCTTTCGCAAACTAAAACCACCAAGCAAGAAAGGGTTGGTTCGCAATGGCTAAGAAGCTCGCCATGTTCGTTATGGTGCTTGCGCTTGCATGCCTGGCTCCATGTTCCATGGCTTTTGCCGTTACCGAGGATACTGCCGGCAATGCCATCTCTACAGACAACGGTGGAGGTCAATCTGTCTCATCGGATTTCGTGTGGGCTGGACAAAGCCTTGACATGAGCGGGAAAACCGTCGGAGGGGATTTGCTGGCAATAGGAGAGGACGTCAATGTTACCTCTTCGGAGATTGCTAGGAATCTTAGAGCTGCGGCCAACAATTTCTCCGTGAACTCCACTTATGTTGGCGGCAATGTTTCCGTTGCTGGAAACTCCGTTCAGGTTGGTACTGGGAGCAACGTTATTGGCGGAACGTACCTATTCGGTAATACGGTTGGGTTCTATGGAACGACCAACGCCCTCACGATAGCGGGATCAGATGTCACGGTTGACGGAGTTGTTAACGGCGACGCCACGGTTAGCGGCGAGAACGTGACCATCGGGCCAAACGCCGTGATAACGGGCCATCTCAACATAGAGTGCTCTGGGTCCCCAAGCGTTTCCCCTGTGTCCCAGGTTGGAAGCCTCGATGTAACCACCTCGGATAACGGGGAGGGCTACTCTATCTTGCAGGGCATCACTGGATTCAGCTTGGTTATGATTCCGGTGTTCTTTTTGATCGGATACATTCTTTTGGCGCTTCTGATTTCGTGGCTAATGCCGAGAGAGGTCGATAACGGTGCGGCGGAATTCAAGAACAGGCCGGTGATATTGCTGCTGGCTGGACTTGCAACGGTGCTCGTTCTCCCTGCAGTTGCATTCGTTTTGATACTGCCCATTGCCACGATTCCAATCTCGTTGTCGCTGCTCTTCATAGCAGGGCTTTTGTCCACAATATCAATGTCGTTTGCCGGAGCCTCGATCGGACGCTTGGTATTCAAGAAGATGAACCCATATGGATCGGCCGTGCTGTTCACGCTCATCCTTGCTGCGGTTAGCCTTATCCCGTTCGCGGGCATCATAGTATATATATTTGTGGCGCTTTACACGGCTGGGTATTTCGTGCTTGCATGCGGGAAGCGCATCAAGGCAAACAAGGCCTATCGCTCCAACGGCGCTGGTCCGCAGGGCGGCTACGGTGCAGGCTCGCAAAACGGTTATGGCCAAAACGGTTATGATGGTAACCAATACAATGGTACGGATGGCTATTATCGTAGCGGTGGAGCTGGGTATGGCCCGCAAGATCCATTCGCAAACGACGATTCGCAGGGACCGCAGGACCCGTTTTCTGACGGGCGTTAGCTCTGACGAGCGTTAGCTAAGCCGATTTTGTCAATTCATATCCGAGCGTTTCAAACGCATGCAAAAGTAGAGGAAAAGTAGCAAACATGCCAGTAAAAACCGAAGAAGTAATAAAGGTGATAGGTGGTAACCCGATTTCGGGAACCGTGCAAATTGGAGGAGCCAAGAACTCCGTCCTAAAGCTCATGGCCGCTTCTCTTATGGCACCGGGCGTTTTTCATATAGACAATGTGCCGAGGATTTCGGATGTGGAGATAATGTCCGAGGTAATAGACACTTTGGGCGCGAAGACAAGCATCCAGGGTCATTCGATGACCATAGATACCACCGGTGTTGACAAGTACGAGACGCCGTACAAGCTGGTTGCGAAGATGAGGGCATCGATTTCGGTGCTGGGCCCGCTGATTGCGAAGTTTGGCAAAGCCAAGGTTGCAATGCCCGGTGGATGCCGCATTGGATCGAGGAAGCTCGACATGCACATTGCAGCGCTTGAGGCACTGGGCGTGGAATTTGAATCGGAACACGGGTACATAAACGCAAATGTGCCGGGTAAGCTGCACGGAGCAGATGTTACCCTGGACTTCCCGTCTGTTGGTGCAACCGAAAACCTCATGATGGCCGCAGTAAAGGCAGAGGGAACCACCACTATAGAGAACGCCGCGCGCGAGCCCGAAATCTGCGATCTTGCGAATTTCCTGAACGAGATGGGTGCAAACATCAAGGGCATGGGCTCTCCGGTAATTACCGTGGAGGGAGTAAACGAGCTGCATTCGACCGACCATACAGTTGTTGGGGACAGGATCGAGGCCGGAACGTTCTTGGTCGCAGGTGCTTTGTGCGGTGGACCTCTTACCGCCAAGGGAGTGGACCCCAACAATCTGTCCAGGGCCATCGCGGTTCTCAAGCACATGGGTGCGGAAATCGACGTAACGGAAGATTCTGTTACGGTGAGCCGCCATGGAGATATCATTCCCTGCGATATACAGACTCTGCCCCATCCGGGATTCCCAACAGACCTGCAGGCTCAGTTCATGGTGATGGCGATTATAGCCAAGGGACGCTCGGTTATCACGGAAAACGTGTTCGAGAACAGGTTCATGTTTGCTTCCGAGGTAACGAGAATGGGAGCTGACGTTAGGGTTGACGGGCACCATGCAATAATCGAGGGAGTAGACCAGCTATCTGGCGCGCCAGTACAGTCAAGCGATTTGCGTGGAGGCGCCGCCCTTGTGCTCGCTGGACTGATTGCCGATGGAGAAACCGTTGTATCTCAGATCGAGCACATCGACAGGGGCTACGAGGACTATGTTGGCAAGCTGAGAAAGCTTGGCGCCAACGTTGTGCGCGAAACGATAGAAACCAGCGACGACGATATTTAGCGGATGCACCGATAACCGGCTGTTTTGGCGGAATTTATCCTCGATCGAAAACAAAAAATCGATAGTTGTGTATTTTTTATCAAGATTGGGGATAATTTCGGGCTCTTTAGCGTGAAATGAGATACCGAATTTAGATAAATGCAGTATTTTAAGCATTTATTGCGTGAATTATGCAAACATTGTTAAGTTAACCAAACAGATTATCAACCAGGCTACAAACCAGATAACCTGCTTGGTTCCAATGGCCGAACGAAGTTCCTCGCAGAGGAAGAAGGCGAAGTCAAAGCCAATGGGAAAGCATAGCAAGCCGAATGCGTCGCAATTGAGCGGCGCAGATGGATACAACTCTCAGCATAGCTATTCCAGATCCAGCATGGGCAATGCTGGGAGCAATGCCGGTAACCGAGGCGGAGCATATTCCCGCGCTTCTCGAGCGCAGGCAGATTCCAATCACCCGCAGTCATCGCAGATGAAACCTCTGGGCGGTGAGTACAGCAGGCAGGCTTCTTCTAGCGCATATTCGCAAATAGGAAAGAAAAAGCGCAGGAAGAGGAGGGTTATCAAGACCCTCGTGATAGTTGTCCTCGCAGTAGTTCTCGGCGGAGGAGCTCTCGCGTATGGATATGCTGGCTACATCAACGGCAAGCTTGGATCTGGCATTGGAGACAGGAGCGCTCTGGATTCCGTTCTTCAGACCAATCTTTCGAGCTCGGATCCGTTCTATATGCTGCTTCTGGGAACTGATGAGCGCGACCCAGACGAGAGCGGAAGGTCGGACACGATAATCCTTGCCAGGGTGGATACCCAGAACAAGCAGGTAATCTTGCTCTCGATTCCAAGGGACACCCGCGTTTACATCGAAGGTCATGGCTATCAGAAGATCAATGCCGCGCATGCATTTGGTGGGGCTGCAGGTGCTGTAGATGCAGTGGAGAAGCTAACGGGTGTTCAGATCTCGCATTATGCGGAGATAGATTTCAGCAAGTTCACCGGCTTGGTCGATGCGCTTGGCGGAGTTGAGGTAAACGTTCCATTCGAGATCAACGACCCCGATGCCGGCGGACATGTTTCGGCGGGAGACCAGGTTCTAAACGGAGAACAGGCTCTCATTTTCTGCCGAACCAGGGCTACTGGATATGGAGATTATCAGCGTCAGACCAATCAGAGGATTTTCTTGCAGGCTCTGGCTTCCAAGGTGCTTGCGTCCGATCCCACGACGATGCTGAGGGCCGTGAATGCGATTTCTGACGCGGTGAGCACCGACCTCGACGTGAATTCGATCATCGATATCGCGAATTCCCTCAGGGGCATGTCTTCCGACAGCATATATTCGTACACGGTTCCATCTGCCTCGAAGGTGATGGACGGGGTCTCATACGTCATAGCCGATGAGGAAGAGCTCAAGACTCTCATGGGCATCATCGATTCCGGTCAAATTCCACCCGCGCAGGATGAGTCGCTCACTGGAGTGGTTCCAAGCGAGTACGATTCGGCGGCCGCTGCAACTGCTGGCGGCACAACCGGCTCGACCACTTACACCCCGGACAGGAGCTCGTATACGATCACCGTTAGAAACGGAGGCGGGATTGCAGGTTCAGCGTCTAGCGTGGCCGAGGACCTGTCGAGCTTGGGCTATCAGATAGGCGAGACCGGAAACGCAGATTCGTTCGACCACGATAAGACTCTGGTCATCTACAAGAACGCGTCGGATCTGCCCGCTGTGAACGACATCATCAGCGAGATTGGGTGCGGAACAGCGCAAGCGGCAAATGGGCAATACAGCTTCGACGGTCAGATTTTGGTGCTGGTGGGATCTGACTACAAGTAGGTTTGGGTGCTCCTAAGCGCACTTGCCCGTGCTTTGAAAAGCGCTGACAATTAATGAGCTTCAAGCATGAGAGGACGTCGGGTTTACCGGCGTCCTCTTTGTTTTGTCAGCCGCCAATCGACTACGTGGCTCTCTGGTGCGCACTCTAGTATTCCCCGCGTAGGGCTCTATTACCACAACTTCAAATATTTTCAAGATGAATTTAGAAAATATCTCGAAAATTTTTTAGAAAATCGTTTACATTTCATTTAGAAAATCTTATACTTAGGCACTGAGATAATATGAAATCTCAAAAAAGAGATAACCAGCAAATTAGTAAGTTAATTTGTGGAAGGAGCAAATAAAAATGGGAAAGATTCTTGGAATCGACTTGGGAACCACCAACTCGGCCATGGCAGTCATGGAAGGTGGAGAGCCTACGATCATCATCAACGCTGAGGGCGACCGCACAACTCCTTCGGTTGTCGCATTCAGGAATGATGGAGACCGCGTTGTTGGCCGCACCGCTAAGAACCAGGCTGTCACCAACCCCGAGAACACGGTTTCGTCGATCAAGCGTTTCATCGGTCGTAACTACAGCGAAACCGCTTCCGAGCGCAGCGCCATTTCCTACAAGGTGGTAAACGGCAAGGATGGTCGTTGCGACGTTCAGATCGAGGGCAAGGAGTACACCCCCGAGGAGATTTCGGCAATGATCCTGCAGAAGCTCAAGACCGATGCAGAGAAGTACACCGGAAGCACCATCACCCAGGCAGTCATCACCGTTCCTGCTTACTTCAACGATGCTCAGCGTCAGGCAACCAAGGACGCTGGCAAGATCGCAGGTCTCGATGTCATGAGGATCATCAACGAGCCCACCGCTGCAGCTCTTGCATATGGCCTCGATAAGACCAACAAGGACGAGAAGATCTTGGTGTTCGACCTCGGCGGAGGTACCTTCGATGTTTCGATCCTCGAGATCAGCGAGGGCGTGTTCGAGGTTCTGTCCACCGCTGGTG
>CADBOM010000012.1 GCA_902796325.1 uncultured Coriobacteriaceae bacterium | reverse complement strand
CTTATCATCGGATTCGTATCCTGCAACTATTCCGGAGAGCTTTCCGAGCAAGCGCCTTGCTCGCAGATCTGTCCTTACCAATAAATCCATCATTAAAATCACCTTCATAACTGATTGAGAATTTCCACTAAGAACGGGCCGGCTATCAGAATCAACATTGCCGGCAATATGAGAACTCCTGTTGGGATGAGCATTTTCGTAGGAGCCTTGGCAACCTCCTCTTCGAGACGAGACTGATATGAGCTCCTGGTTTCGTCTGCCAATTCGGACAAAAGAGGAGCCAGTTGAGCACCAAATCTCACAGATCTGGAAACTGTATCGACGAAACGATCGAACGCTTGGCACGACAGCTCTTCGCCAAGCTCTTTCAGAACATCATCTCGGCTTCTAATCCCCTTGCTCATGACCTTCGATGCCGGTCTGCATCTCATGGCCAGATAGGTGTCGAATTTTTCAGCATACTTCCTGAATGCCGCTTCGAAGGTCATGCCGCCATCCATTCCGAGAGCAATCACGTCCTCCATTTCTGGCAGCTGCATCATTACGACATCCGAAGTCTTTTTCTTCTGTTTACCTACATGCTTCAAAACTCCAAGGAGCGCAGGTCGATTTAGCTCTGCAGCACGACTGCCATCGGGAATTCCCGAAGTCAGTAAACGCGACTTATCCCGCGCCCCATACTCATCTTGCGGTTCCCTGATCCTCGCCAATACCCTGAGCCTCGAGTGATCCTTATATCTAGAATCGAGCAGAGAATCTACGATCAGGAACCCAGAAACAGCCGATAACGCTATTGCGATCAACGCGATCATTGACGACCACCGTACCCAATATCCAAGTTCAATATCTTTCTCACCATCACGATTCCCGCCAGTTCCATAGAGCATGCAACTGCAAACATCGCCAGCCCGGCCCCAGAAGAGAAGAACCCCACGATGTAAGAGGGATTCGCGATGGCCATTAGAAGAAAGATGCAAATTGGCAATACCGCCACGACCCTCGCCGACAATCTTGACTGCGCCGTTTTAACTCTTAGCTCATCTTTCAAATGCCTCGATCTGACCACGCTCCTGGCTGCTCTATCCAAAAGAGGCTTAAGCTGCCCTCCCGTTTGCTGCTGTATCTCCAGGCAAACAGCTAGAAATGCGATTTCGCCAAGCGACTCTCTTTCCATTAATGCAGCAAGGGCCTCGTCGATGGATTTTCCAGCCTTTGCGTCCGACGCAACCAGCTTCAGGCTTCTACCTAGCGGATCTGGCGTCTCCCCCGATACCTGATCGAAAGCCTGCACGAGGGTTAGCCCCGAACCGTAGTAGATTCCAATAGCACGCATGGTGTCTGGCAGCTGAACCAGCACTGCCTGGTCATGTTTTTCTTGATCCTTGGAGGCGCTTATAACGGAAATCAGTACTATGGCAGGCACCGACACGATTCCCGCAACCAAAGAACCTGTAGCTATCCAAACAATTCCAAGACATATTGCAAGGATTGGCAGAGAAGCCTGGCACAGGGATTCGACCGTGGCATTGCAGCCTTTGAATACGAGCGACTTCCGAATGGTTTCGTAAGATTTTCGTGCAACACCGATTCTCAGCACTGCATCCGCAGGCTTCGAGAGCGCCATCACACCACCTTCGAGATAAACGAACGCAATGGTTTTTATGGATGCCTTCCTTCTGGAATCCCTAGAGTCGTCTAACCGCGAGCTAAATCCTTCACCAGCTTGCAGACCCTCTCGTAGCCGAGCTCGTAAAACCAGACCGTTTACCGCGCGCGCACCATATGTCGAAATCTCCGGAATCAGCAAATAACCGGTCACACCGGTAAAAGCCAGGCACATCATCGCAGAGATAGAAGAGATTCCCATCGTTCCACCTCCGCTTTGCTGCATATACCAGATTCCGAAAGCTGTGCTATCCAGCTAGGAATCTTCCAGACATAACCGTGATTTTCCTTAGACCAGACTGCACAAGGATGGAGCTCGACTCCGTTTTCGCCATTGCTGCAAGAATCAATCTCTAAAACCCTGCGCTTTCCATCTCGTTGTCTAACAAGATGGACAACCAGGTCCAGTGCAGATGCAATTTGATCCTCAATCACCCGGACGGGTAGTTCGGAACCAAACCGGACCATCATCACAAGCCTGCTAACTACTTCATGCGAAGAATTCGCGTGAAGGGTTGTGAGCGAACCATCATGGCCCGTATTCATTGCCTGGAGCATATCGAGCGCTTCGGGCCCGCGACACTCTCCAACGACTATTCTGTCGGGTCTCATTCTCAAAGCATTTGTGACAAGATCTCTGATGGTGACTTCGCCGACCCCTTCTGTATTCATGGGCCGAGCCTCCATCCTTACCACATGTGGATGGCTGTCGAATCTAAGCTCCGCAGAGTCTTCGATGGTTATTACTCTTTCGTCATGAGGTAATTCGTTTGAGAGCGCATTTAGAAACGTTGTCTTTCCGCTTCCGGTGCCACCTGATACGGCAATGTTTTTTCTAGCCTTCACACTCCACTTGAGAAACGTCGATATAGTCTCGTCGATAGTTCCAAGCTCACACATCTCCTCAAGCGTATAGGCCCTGTTCCTAAATTTTCTGATTGTTATATAAGGTCCATCCAGCGCAAGGGGTGCAATGACAATGTTTGCCCTGTGACCATCGGGCAATCGTGCGCTTACCATCGGACTCTGCTCGTCAACCCTACGGCCCACCGGCCCAAGAATCCTGTCTATTACAAGCCGCATCTGCTTCTCGTCCCTAAACGAGACATCGCTCCTATGAAGCCTTCCATCCTTCTCGTAATAGACAGACTGCGGACCGTTCACCATCACCTCTGTGATTTCCGGGTTTTCCATCAATGGCTGTATAGGCCCAAGGCCCACGACCATGTCGTAAACCTCTTTCGCACATCTTCGCTTGTCTTCGCCGGATAACCTGGAAAAGCGAGAAGATCGCATTGCAATCTCAAGCGCGCTATTAACTTCTCGTGATGCCCTGTCGGGATCCGCGTCCATAATCCTCGCTATTTGCTCGCTCGGGAACTGCGCGTACAGCATTTTCCTGAGCATTTCCGTGTAAAAGGGCAGTTCGTCTCCACGGATGTATTGAGGGGAAATCTCCCGAACCTCCATCTTATCTAGCAGCGACATTGTTCCCAAACCTCCTAGCAATCCTTCCCGATTTGAGCCTCGATGATTTCCTTGGTCTCGTAGCATCCAACCTGGGAGCAAGTGTGGGGGCGAACTTGACCAGCAATCCTTCAAGAGCTTCACGGCAGTCTTCGACTGCCCGATTTCCCGATTCGAGCAAGATCGAAGGATTTCCCAAAGCCAGGAACTCTCCCACATCTGCCCCGCCGTCGGAAACCTGAACCACTTCATCGATCCCAAGAGTTAGAGCGCAATCGAAGGAACTGATTGGATTTTTCTGTGAGCTCTTATTCAGCAAATAGGCAAATTTAGCTGCAGGAGTTCCAATGCGTATGGCTAGCTCCATAGCCTCCTTGCAACCATTAACCGAAGCAGGTCTCTGGTCCATCACGAAGATACATACGTCGCTTTCGAGCGCAACATCTGCATGCGATCCCATCCAATACGAGCCCGTATTCACGAAAATAACTTCCGATATCTCTCGCAGTTTCCCCAGAACTTCTTTAAACTCATCCCCTGCGTCATCGGAGAATTCCGGAAGAGAAGTCGATCGAAGCAATGCAACCTTTCCAGACCCAACAGTCTTTCGAATTACATCCAGATTTCCTGGATCATCGATAAGCTCAAATTCCCTGAAGTTGGCATCCTTGCCGCAGAGATACGACGTGTCTCCAAACTGAGAATCCATATCTACAAGCACTGTCTTCAGCCCGGAATCATTAGAGATAGCGGAGAACATAACGCTCAGGGTCGATTTGCCAACACCACCACGACCAGACAAAAACGACAGGCAGATTCCCTGTGACCCAGCTGTCTCTCCAAGTGACAGTCCATTGGCTGTCTGAATGTCAAAGAGCGCCGAATACAGTTGGTCGTAGGAGATGATTTCGCTTGAGCCAGCCTCACGCGCCATCGAAAGATACCTTTCGTCATCGCTTTCGGACACTAGATATATCTCGCGATTTGGAGAATCTTTCCTCAATGCGGCTATCATGTTCAACGCTGAAACATCCCTCATCCCATTGCCAACTGCTATAGGCACGTCAGAAGAGAGCGAATCCGCGTAATCCCTGCATTTTTCTCCTGATTCAAAACACTTGAAGCACCTCGATTGATTTGCTCCGAGCTCCTGTTTCAAATCAATACCGCAGAGAATCGGAGCCTTAGACGGCCTCTGGCTACTTCCATTCTTCACTTCACTCACCTCCAGCCTGCTGCGTCGCGCTTGTTCCAGATGTCTGCGATCCTGGGAGAACGAAATAGATGTTCTCCGTCTTCGATGCAGATATGAGCTCGGCTACAGATTCCGGTGTGACAGCCAGGGTTACCCAGGATATAGACGCCCTTCGCTTGGCGTCGCCGAACGTCGTTGCAGATTCGGAATCAGACAACCCGGAATTCGAAGTTTCCAAAACCAAGATGTTCTCTCCAAGTAAACGAACGGAGGTGCTGTTTGACGCATACACATTCACCAGGCTGCCGCTTTTGATTGCTCCTCCAACAGCCATCACATCCTGAGATGGAACGCTTACGGCGCACAAACCGTCTGGGACAGTTAGAGACGTGATTGGATCTCCAATTTTTGATGCAGATATAGGCTCGTTAGCCAAAATTTGACTTTGCACCGTTTGACCCACGACGTCAGATTTGTTGGTGACCGCATCTTCTGGAAGCAGATCTACCAGCCAGGTTTTTGAATCCACATCTTGTTCGTCTATGGTTTGCCCCGACGCAATATCGTGCCTCGCCACGCAAACTTCGACTGTATCCCCGCCG
>CADBOM010000011.1 GCA_902796325.1 uncultured Coriobacteriaceae bacterium | reverse complement strand
CTTATGCCAGTCCGGCATCCTTTACAGCCTTAAACGCCTGGTCGAGGTCTGCCACGATGTCGTCTGCTGCTTCGATGCCGATGGACAGCCTGATTGTGGACTGCGAGATTCCAGCAGCCTCCAACTCCTCTGGGCTGAGCTCCGCATGGGTGGTGTCGTACGGGTGCACAACCAGCGACTTCACATCTGCCACGTTTGCGAGGTCGGAGAAGATCTTCAGGCTATCGATGAACTTGTACGCGGCTTCCTTTCCGCCCTTGATGTCGAAGGTGAAAATCGAGGCTCCTCCATTGGGGAAGTACTTCTCGTAGAGGTCGTGATTGGGGTGATCCGGCAGGCTGGGGTGGTTGAGCTTCTCAACCAGCGGCTGGGTGGACAGGTATTCCACGACCTTCTTGGTGTTCTCGGCGTGGCGGTCGAGCCTGACGGCCAGGGTCTCGGTGCCCTGGAGCAGCAGCCATGCGTTGAACGGCGAGATGCATGCTCCCTGATCGCGGAGAAGGATTGCGCGGACGTAGGTTACAAACGCTGCCTTGCCCGCTGCCTGCACGAAGCTGATTCCATGGTAGGAGGGGTTTGGAGCGGTGAACTGCGGGTAGTCGATGGGGCTTGCCTCCCAGTCGAATCCACCATCGACGATCACGCCGCCAAGGGTGGTTCCGTGTCCGCCAATAAACTTGGTTGCGGAGTGAACCACGATGTCTGCACCGTGCTCCAGCGGGCGGATGAGGTATGGGGTTCCGAACGTGTTGTCAACTGCCACGGGCAGACCGTGCTTGTGGGCGATTTCGGCAATTGCGTCGATATCGGGGATATCGGAGTTGGGGTTGCCAAGAGTCTCGATGAAGATCAGGCGGGTGTTGTCATTGATTGCCCCCTCAACTTCTTCAAGGTTCTGAGCGTCAACGAAGGTGGTCTCGATTCCAAATTCGGAGAGCGTGTGCTCGAGCAGGTTGGCGGTTCCGCCGTAGATGGTCTTCTGCGCCACGACGTGCTGTCCGGCCTTGACGATTGCCTGGATGGTGTAGGTGATTGCCGCTGCACCCGATGCCACCGCGAGTCCACCGGTACCTCCCTCGAGGGCGTTGATGCGGTCCTCGAAGATTCCCTGGGTGGTATTGGTCAGGCGTCCGTAGATGTTGCCGGCATCGCGCAGGTTGAAGCGGTCAGCTGCATGCTGTGCGCTGTGGAACACGTAGGAAGTGGTCTGATAGATGGGCACCGCGCGGGAGTCGGTTACGGCATCTGCCTCTTCCTGTCCGATGTGAAGTGCCTTTGTCTCGAACTTGTAATCGTTGAAGTCAGTCATTTTAAAAATCTCCTTATCTTGTGGGCCTTGTAACCGCGAGGCCCGAATACGTTGAGTTGTCATTGTTGTCTTGCCGGCTTCGCTTTTCTTTTGCTTGCCGTCAAGTATCATTTTTTGGCACAAAAAAACCGGGGCTGCAGTCTTGCTGGCTCCCGGGCATGTCCTCGTACCATTGATCATGCAATGACGTTTACTGGAAAATCGTTTTAGCTACAGCCTCGTCATTGCATAGGACGCCCGGGAGTTGTGCATTCGCATTAACCCCATTTCGTTGAACAAAATGTCAACGCTGGTCTTCATAACTCTCGGGTCTCCTTTCTTTGCTGGTTTCTTCGCTCTTCGTATAACCTACCAACTCGATAGGTTTTGTTTACAGGTAGGAGTATCCCAGAAAATCAGACCATGTCAATAGGAATTTAAAATTTTTTATCGAGCGGAGGCAAACGGCGTTCGAGAGCTCTACGCATCCATAATGGCGAGTGGGGTTTGTCCACAGTATCGGTGCGTTGTCATGCGGAGCAGAGCTTGCGGTAATGCAATCTCGGTTGCTATTCCACTGCTTCTCCGTCGTCTAGCGCACCGGTTTGCCTATTCCACAACCGCTCGTACTCTCCACCTGCGCAGATGAGTTGCTCGTGCGTGCCGTCCTCGACGATCCGTCCATCGTGTAGCACAACGATTCTGTTGAGGTTCGCAACGGTGGAGAGTCTGTGCGCAACCACTATAGATGTGCGGCCCTTCATCAAATGCTCCAAAGCCTCCTGAACCAATCGCTCGCTCTCGGAATCCAATGCAGATGTGGCCTCGTCGAGAATCAAGATGGGAGCGTCTGCCAGTATGGCCCTGGCAATGGCGATGCGCTGACGCTGCCCGCCAGAGAGCTTCACACCCCTCTCGCCTGTAAGGGTTTCGAATCCGTCGGGCAACTTCTCTATGAACTCTGTGGCGTTTGCCTCGTCGGCCGCGCGGCGTATCTCCTCGTCTGTGGCGTCTGGTTTGCCGTAGGCGATGTTCTCCCTTATCGTGCGGTGGAACAGGAGAGGTTCCTGTGGCACATAGGCAATCTGATGTCTCAGGCTCTGCTGGGTAACCTTGGAAATATCCTGCCCGTCAATCAGTATCTGGCCTTCCTGAACATCGGACAGCCTGAGGATGAGCTTTGTGAGCGTGGTCTTTCCAGAGCCCGACCTGCCAACAAGTCCAACTCTCTCCCCAGCTGGAATATGCAGCGAGAAATCCTCGAACACCTTGTTGGATTCCCCGGATTCCTCGTACCAGAAATTGAGGTGTTCGATGTCGATGTCTCCCTTGGCAACCTGCAGCACCGAGGCATCGGGAGCGTCGTCGACCAAGCGCGGCTCGTCCAGAATCACCGTCATGTCGTATGCGTCTCCAAGTGCCCTGTTCAACTGCTGCAGCAGAAGGCTTATGCGGTTTAGCTGCAGGGTCATAGAGAATGTGTAGGTGAACATCATCACAAGCGAGCCCGCGCTAATGCCAAACCAAGCGTTGCCGCCAGCCACGAATATTGAGAGAGCCACCATGATCACCACGATGATTGCGCTCATCGTTGCACCCCTGATAGTGGAGGACACCATGCGCTTGGAATCGGCGGCAACCACGCTCTTGTTAGCTTTGTCGAAAAGGCTCCTCTCGTAATCTTCACGCCCGTATGTTTTAACCGCCAATATATTAGTGATGGAGTCTGACAGCTCTCCCGAAAGCGAGTTCTGGGCACCCGATGCCGTTTTGTTAAGCGGCAGGATTCGCTTGAACAGATAGTAGGCAACCGATACATATACGACCACCATCACAATTAGTATTACCGAGAATATCGGCACTATTCCGCCAAGCAAGGTTACCGTGAACACGATCGAGCTGACGATTGGGATTATGGCGTAGATAAGATTCTCGAGCAGCGAGATGTAGGCGTTCATGAATTTCTGCGTTTGGCTTACGAGAGAGCCGCCGTACCTGTTGGAGTGGAACGTCATCGATTGGTTGGACAGGGCATCGAACGACATGGTGGCAAGGTCGTATGCCGCATATATCTGCAGCTTCCACACCGTGTAGTCCTGAAGTTTGCTGCCAACTTGCCCCAAAACGTTTACTACCACGAGCAGCGCTATATAAGGGCCGAACACCGGGAACACCATATCGGCCGTGATGCCGCCTTGCCCGATTTTGTCCACGATAACGCCAAGCAGCCATGGATTTGCGTAGGACAGGAAGAACACGAACATGAGAGTGGATGCTATCGCAAGCACGAACATTCCAAAATGCCGCTTGGTAACCATCCAGTAGAAATGCAGGGTGCGGTTGGTAACCGATTTGCCAGATGCCGTCTTTGCTGTGGGTGTCTTGCTCATGATTCTCCCCAAAGTGTTGCTCGTAGAAGTTTCCCATTCCCGTGGCTTCTAATTATATGTGCGCATACAATGAACTGACATCGAAGTGCATGCCTTTTATGCCGCGTGCTTGGAACTTCGCGAGTTTCGTTTGGCTGCTGGCCGTGCCAATGCTTTACGTTTTGTTCATGTGTGGAAATGCGAAACCGCATCTTTGGAGGATTAGCAACTTGTATTCAAGTTCTGGACATAGATTGGATTCGGGTTCTTCGTATTTGCCGTACTCGAATGGCGGCTATAGGGATTATGGCGGTCGCGGCAGCTACAGTGGCTACGAGTACGACGATAATTCCTACGGCTACGGATACGGCGGCTACGGCGATTACAGTGATGCCGATGACTACAACGGCTACGGCGATTACGGTGACCCCGATAGGACTGCTCCGATGAGCAGGGTTTCCTATGGCGAGCCAGATGATGGGCGAGTGGAGCGGTCCAGGCGCTCCAAGCAATCTCGCTCGCATGGAGGTCCGGCATATCGTGTTTCTCGTGGAATCGCCCTGTTCATAGGTTTGTTCTCGTTATTCAACCTTGTCGGCCTTGCCCTTGGGCATGGATCCAATCAGAACCTTTGGTGGATCGACCCAACTTTCTTGTCATCATGGTTTGGCAGCTGGGGAACCATCTTGGGAATGGCCGTTCAAGCTGCGGCCGGTATCTTGCTTGTTTGCTGGGCGTTCTCGCCAGCATGCGGGCGGGGCCGAAAGGTGGCTACCAAGGTATTCTGCATCCTAGCTGCGCTTATAGCGTTGCAGAACGCCTTCTCGTATTGGCAGGTTCTGGCCTCTGGGTCTCTCTATTGGGCTCTTCCAATACCACTTTCGTTCTTCATATTCCTGTTGTTCATCTGGCTGTCCAGGAGAGTGGGCAGGAGCGCCGTCGGAAAAAGGCACGAAGCTGGCAAGAAGGCTTATTTTGGGGTCATAGTCTTTGCCGTTATCGCGGCACTTGTGTTCCCTTTGGCACAGATATTTTTCTTCGGGACCACTGACTACCGCACCAATGCAGATGCCGCAGTGGTTTTCGGGGCGAGGGTGTACGACGACGGAAGACTATCGTTGGCACTGCGCGAGCGCATGGACACGGCGATTGAGTTATACAGCCAGGGATATGTTGGAAAGCTTATAGTTAGCGGCGGCATAGAGGAAGGCACTTCTATCAGCGAGGCGAAGGCTATGTTTAGCTACGCGCAGCAACAGGGCATGCCAAGCTCGGACATCATAGTCGACGAATATGGGAGCTCCACCAAGGAAACCGTGGACAACACCGTAGCAATCGCGCAATCAAACGGGTTTGGCAAGCTTATAGCCACCTCCAGCTTCTATCACATGCCACGTATAAAGATGCTATACATGGCGCGCGGGGTGAACGTGTACACGGTGCCCACCGTCGGGAACGTGCTCTCTAACCGCACCGGGTTCGCGCTCTGGAGGGAGATTCCGGCATGGTGGTACTACTGGCTAACCGACACCGTCGGGGGATCGGTCGGATAGAGAAGAGACGGCGGGGACGCGCAACCGCGTCCCTGATTTGCTTGAGAGTGCTTGTCTTGATTGAAAGCTTGTGAAGTTTAATTACTGTATCCCTAAAGTTGACAATCGAAATCGCTCAAGCATAATCCTTGTAGGATTGAAAATGGGAAGCACTCAACTACAAGGAGGAGAGCTATGGCATTCAATCACTTCCCGCATGTCTACCAACCATGGGATGTTGGCAGCATGCACATGAAGAACCGCATTCAGTACTCGCCAATCGTTACCAATCACGCGGATTACACCACGGGAGACGTTAACGAGAAGCTATTTGAGTTCTATTCCGGACAAGCCAAAACCGGCGCTGCGCTGATTACGGTTGGATCCACCCCGGTGGATTTCGACAGGGGCAGGGACTTCTATGCATGCATGTCCGCCACCAAAGACGAGGACATCCATGCGCTTGGCAGCGTTGTAAGGGAAGTTCATAGATATCACTGCAACTTCTCCGCAGAGCTAACCCATGCCGGACAGTGGGCAGGCGCTCTTCTCCCCGAGGGTAAGAAGGCCTGGGTTCCATCGCTCGTAGAAGGCTGGTGCGACGATCCCAATAAGTTCGAGGAAATCAACCGCGACCAGATGGACCAGGTAATCGACAACCTGCAGGCTTCAATCAGGCGTTGCAAGGCTGCCGGATTCGATATGGTCATGGTTCACATGGCGCATGGCAACCTATTCTCGGCATTCCTCTCCACGTACTTCAACCACCGCACCGACAAATATGGTGGAAGTCCGGAGAACCGTTGGCGCTATCCGTTGGAGGTTCTGGAGGCTGCCCGCGAGGCAACTGGCGGCGACATTCCAATTGAAATCAGGTTTCAGGGCAACGAGTATCTGGAGGGTGGCACTGGCATTGAGGAGCGCATCGAGTTCCTCAAGGTGGCACAGAAATATATAGACCAGGTTGTTGTCTCTGCTGGAACGCTGTTCGGCGGCGAGGCATGGGCAGTGAACATGCCCGGCTACTACATCAAGCCGGGAGTTAACGTTCCTGTTGCCGCGGCATTCAAGGAGGCTTGCCCAGACCTCTCGATTTCTGTTTGCGGAGGAATATCCACGCTTGAGCAGGCAGAAGAGATCATTGCAACCGGCAAGGCCGACGTTGTGGCAATGGCCAAGGCTCTCATGGCCGACGGCGATTATGTGAACAAGGGCTATCGTGGTCAGGAAGACGACATCAAGCCGTGCCTGCGCTGCCTGTGGTGCCTGCGCAATGCACCTCAGGGCGGACACGTTGAGGGCTGCGCGGTTAACCCAACTTGCGGTTGGGAGTATCGCGGAACCAAGCTCACTCCAATCAACGATTGGAGAAAGGCCATGGTTATCGGTGGCGGCCCAGCTGGAATGGAAGCCACCCGAGTGCTCACCGAGCGTGGGTTCGACGTTGTTCTGTACGAGAAGCTCGATAGGCTTGGCGGCCGTTTGGAAGAGGCCTCTTCGCTCGTTTACAAGGACGGATTCCGCAGGTACTACAAGTATCAGGTTCGCAAGACCATGGAATGCGGCGCCAGGATTGTTCTGGACCATGAGGTTTCGCCCGAGACCGTGAGGATTGAGGATCCAGATGTGCTCATCATTGCTTGCGGCGGAGAGCCCATCAAGCCTCCAATCCCGGGAATCGACAATCCAAGGGTTGTTGGTGTTGTGGAAGTTGATCGCAAGGAAGCAGAGACTGGACAGCAGGTCGTTGTGTGCGGCGCTGGACTCTCCGGAGCCGAGTGCGCTATGAGCTTGGCTATGGAGGGCAAGGGCGTAACCCTCGTTGACATGCTGCCGGTTGAGGACTTCTACAAGGACTTCGACGACATGGACCGTCCGATGATTACCAAGAACCTCAAGGATTACAACGTGAAGTGCATTGGCAATGTGGCCGTGCAGGAGTTCAACGATGACGGCGTTGTGATCAAGCACGAGGATGGCACCATCGAGACCCTGCCTGCCGAGACCGCAGTAACCGCATTTGGCATCAAGCCCAACAAGAACTGGATTAACGTAATGATGCAGCAGGTTCCCGAGACCTACGTTATCGGCGATGCCGACAGCACCGGAGTTATCGGAGCCGCAATCAACCAGGCATATTGGACTTGCAGGGAGATTTAGCAGTTTGAACTTGCGGCGTACTGGACGCACAGCTAGTGCGTGCAGCGCGATGGCGAGTTAGAAAACAACAGTAAGGCAAGGAGGCGCATCCATGTGGATGCGCCTCCTTTTTCGTGCAAGGCATCTGTGCCGGGCAACTAAGCCTGCGCTTGCTGCATTTGCTGCGTTTGCTCTGGCGGATACAGCGCGGTGCCCTTCTTAGGCACGTAGAGACGCGACATGTCCACACCCTCGAACTCAAGAAGCCATAGCTTTTTATTCACGCCTCCGGAATAACCTGTCAGGCTCCCGTCCGATCCAACGACTCGGTGGCACGGGATTGTAATCGAAATCGGGTTATGGCCCACTGCACCTCCCACCGCAATGGGGGCAGCCTTGCCTCCGCGGGCTTTGATCTCCTGTGCAATCTCGCCATATGTGGTCACCTGCCCATATGGGATTTCACAGAGAATCTGCCAGACCTTCTGCCTAAACTCGCTTCCGATGGGAGCTAGCGGCAAGGAATTGATGGCCGGCTTTTTTCCTGCGAAGTATGCGTCAAGCCAGCTGCGGAACTCTTTGAGCACGTCATCGTCCTGTGGGACGGGCTTTTCGGGCAATGTGTCCAGGTAATAGCGCTGGCCCTGCATCCACAGACCGCAAATGGCGTCGCCATTGCTGGCCAATGTGAGCTTCCCAACGGGGGAGTGGGTGTCGTATTCAACTGAGTGGAACATCATGCTTCCTTTCTCGAGCTTATTAGCTGGGTTTCGAATTCGCTTCGAACTCACTCGGACAGCGAGTTCCATAGATTAACAACTGCGTAGCTTCGCCATGGGCGCCAGTTTTCCGACATGGCCTTTCGCTCCTTAACCGAGAACTCTGGCAATGCATGAGCAACTCCGGCGTCGGATTCGAGAAACGCATCCGGGTAGCTCATAACTCGCATGGCGATGTAGTTGGCCGACCATGGTCCGATTCCCTTGAGGGCGAGCAGGTTTTTCATCTGCTCCTCTGCGTTGGAGCTGGATTCAAGCGAAAGGGTTCCGTCGAGCATGCCCCTCGCTATCTGGGCGATTACCCTAGAGCGCGTCTTGATCACGCCCAGCACGCCAAACGCAGCTTCTATGCCGTCGAGCGATGCTACGAATTCAGGAGTTGGCCAAGCGTAGTCGAGACCTTCGATTCCTGTTTCTACTCGGGCACCGTAGGTTTCGGCTATTCGAGCTGCGAGCTTGTTGGCAGCTTTCACGGAAATCTGTTGGCCAAGGATGGCCCTGCAGGTGGTTTCGAACGGGTCGAAGCATCCTGGCAGGCGAGTGCCAGGCTTCACGCCTCGGACACCTTGCGGACCATTGCCTTCGCAGCTAGAGTCGCTGCGGTCTTTCTTCTCGGTATCGCTATGAAGATCGCCATCCTCATCACTCCCGTTATTCCCACTGTCTTCCCCAGCGCCGATGTTGTTGCCGCGACTGCGCAGTAGCTCGTCGAGGGGAGCGAGCCCTGCTGCGATTGCCTGGGGGTCGCTATCGAGGTCGAACTGCCTTTTCACTCTGGCGATAACCTGCGGGAGCACGGGAATGAGGGAATCGGACATCGTGAGCCGGATGGAGTTGTGCGCTGGATCATTTTCCACACGCAGCCAGCCGGCAACTGGATTTCCATCGAAGTCTTCGAGCATGACCGTGCGGGAATAGGATTTGGCATCCACGAACTCGATTCCCTCCAGTATCCTGGCGGAGAAGAACCCGAGCAGGTCTTCAAACCTATATGGCGGCCTGTATCCCAACCTCATCTTGATGGTGCCATTGATCGTGCTGGCCTTGTGGGTACTGGCTGTGGAGGTGTTCGCCGTGGGGGAGCCGGCTGCAGGGCCACTTCCAGCTTTGGGTTCGGCATTGGGTACAACATCTGATGCGGAGTCGGTTGCAATATCATGTATGGTGCGACGTTTTCGCAAGTCGGTTGGCGTGATGTGGTAGTTGTTCTTGAACAGGTCGTTCATGCGGCGAACGCTCCCGAATCCAGATGCGTAGGCAACTTGCGACACTGGAAGATCGGAGTCGGTGAGCAGAGACTTTGCAAGCAGGAGCCTGCATGTTTGCAGGTATTGCACCGGGGTTACACCAAACTCCTCCATGAAAACCCTGCGCAAGTGCCGGCTGGTGTACCCAAGTTTCGTTGAAAGGGCTTCGAGTCCAATTCCGCTCGAGCAGTTTTCTCTAAGCAGCATAGCGGCGCGTCTTGCAAGGTTGGAGTATGCGTCCACCTGGGACATGCCGGGGGCTGTCTCTGGACGGCATTTCATGCAGGGTCTGAATCCAGCTGCCTCTGCCTCGGCGGGCGTGCGGTAGAATGTGCAGTTCTCGAACTTGGGCATCCTTGCCTTGCAAACCGTGCGGCAATATATGCCAGTGGAGGATACTCCCACGAAAACCTCGCCATCGAATCGCGGATCGTTGGAGGCGAATTCCGCATAGAGGGTGCGTCGCGTCTCCTCCGATGCGTTGAGGTTCTCATGCTGTCGAAGAATGCTGCTGGCAGCTTCTTCTTGGCTGGTTGGTTTGGCTTTTGCCGGTGGATTGTTGGACGCTGCATTTGTGGGATTTGCTGCAGCTTCCGCTGCCATCGCAGGTTCTGCCACATCTGCTTCGTTGGATGCCGCAAACCTTTCTGGGTTCTGTTCCGTAGCGCGTGAGTTCATCTCTTGCCCGATGCTTTCTTTGCTCGCATTCTTCCACGTGCGGTGGTCACGCTTCTGTGCGTGATGTCCGTTTCCGTCTACAAACAGGCTAGCAGGAGATTATGAGCATTCTAGCCAAAATCGGACATCGATATGTGGGCTCGGCAGCAAAAAAGAACCCGAGCAACTCGATGGCTGCTCGGGTTCTTAAACGGGACTTGGTTACTCGGAACCTATTCGAGTCCCTATATATTAGTGTGCGGCGGGCTATCAGCGAAGCTGCTGCAATCTTTCGATTGCTCGATTTGGTCAAGGCTCGTTGCAGCGTCGCCTATATATTAGTGTCGTTCCGGATTAGAAGGTTCCAAGATCCACAGCGCACTGATATCCGTACATCGTTGCGTCGGAGATGTTCTTCACGGAGAAGCAATCGCCAATCACGTAGTACTCGGGAGCGCAGTCGTAGAGGGCAACAGCCTCGTCGCGCAGCGGCCTCATGCCCATTGCAACGATCACGGTGTCTGCCTCGTACAGCTTGTCGCCATCCGGGGTCTCGCACAGGACGCCCTTCTCGTTAACCTCCTTGACCTTGTTCTGGAGGTTGATCTTGAGACCCTGCTTCTTGATCTCAACGCGCACTCCGGACATGTGCAGGAAGTTGCCGCCATCGGAGATGTGATCGAGCATCTCCACGTTGGTGACGTCCTTGCCCTGGTTGCAGAGGTGCAGGCCAAGCTCGATTCCCACGAGTCCGGCGCCCATGATCACAACCTTCTGGCCAATCTTGTCAACCTCGTTGTATGCATCCACTGCATTCATGACGTTGGGTCCGTCGATTCCCGGAATTGGCGGGACGAACTGCCTGGATCCGAGAGCTGCGATAAGAACATCGGCATTCTGTGCCTTTGCGTACTCGGGGGTAACCTCGGTGTTCAGGCGAACCTCGATGTTCTGATCCTCGAAGCACTTGCGCTGCTGCTGGTTGAGGTAGTAATCCAGGTTGTGCTTGAAGTACACGTTGCGCTCGCAGCGGATGGTGCCGCCAAGCTCCTTGCCCTTCTCGCAAAGGATTACCTCATGGCCGCGCTTGGAAGCGGTGAGTGCTGCCTCCATGCCGGCAACGCCTCCGCCAACCACGAGGACCTTCTTCTTGGTAACAACCTCGGGTGCTGCGAAGGCTGCGTGAACCTCGCGTCCGGACAGCGGGTTGAGCGCGCAATACGGCTCGCCGTTGGTGAGCTCGGAGGAGAAGCAGCTCAGGCACCTCATGCACCTGCGGGTGTCGTTCTCGCGGCCTGCCCTCACCATGTTGGGGAAGTCCGGCTCGCAGAACAGCTCGCGGGCCATCTCGATAACATCGGCCTTGCCGGTTGCGATGATCTCTTCCATGAGCTCTGGGGTGCTGTAGCCGCCGATGGTTGCGATCTTCGACTTCTGAACGCGCTTCTTGATCTCGTAAGCCATCTCTGCGTTCAGGCCCTCGTCAACGAACATCGACGGAGTGGTGATTCCAAATACCTCGTCAACCTCGTGGTTTCCAGCGGAGATGTGGATGAGGTCTGCGTGTCCGTCGAGTGCCAGTGCGTTCTCAATTCCGGTGTCGATGCCAAATCCTCCGTCATAGCACTCGGAGCCGGAAATGCGAACCTCTACCGGGAAGCCGCGGCCGCAAGCCTTGTGAATTCCATCGCAGATTTCGTTGACGATTCTGCAGCGGTTCTCTGCGCTTCCGCCGTACTCGTCGGTACGGGTGTTGGTGATGGGGGACAGGAACTGGTGAAGCAGCCAGCCGTGGCCAGCGTGGATGTGGACCATGCCAAATCCAACGGACTTGCCAAGGACTGCTCCTGCAACGTACTTGTCGATGGTGCGCTTGATAAGCTCATCATCCATGGCGATGGTGGTGCGGCCCTTCTGCTCCACAGCCACGGGTCCGATTGCGTCTCCGGTGGGCATTCCGCCGAACATCTCAAGCTGGCGGTTTGCGAACATTCCTGCATGCGCAAGCTCGAGGGTTGGAACTGCTCCGTGCTTGCGAATTGCATCTGCCACACGACCGAAGTCCATGTTCACATTGGGGTGATCCAGGCAAATGTGCTTGTCGGAACCTGCTCCGTAGGTCTCGTCAACGACAGCCTCGAAGGTGCCAACGCTTGCTGCTCCACCTGCAGCCTTGCGTCCGTAGTAGTATGCAGCTCCCTCGTTCACATGGCCGTTACCGGGAACGTTCTGGTATCCGGTTGGGGATGCGAAGATCCTGTTGCGGAAAAGCTGGTTGCCGAGCACGATGGGCTCGAACAGATGCGGGTACTTGATCTTGTCCATTCCTTCTCCTTGTCCTGAAGGTTCTATCTAACCGAGTTCTATTGAACTTAGCTTTTGGAATCAAAGAACCGTTATAGCCGGTTGATAGTTTATGTTTGCGAATAATGTAGAACAATTTAAATAAACGACCGGCGTACAGAAATGCCCCTTTTTGCTGCTCCTTCTTATAGTTGAGAAGTCAAAACTTTGGTTAACGTTTCTAGCAATGTGCAAACTTATCGCATGTAATGTTTGATGACGAATGACTTGGTCAATCTTCGGGT
>CADBOM010000010.1 GCA_902796325.1 uncultured Coriobacteriaceae bacterium | reverse complement strand
TTCTGCATTTCCTTGGCAAAGCAGTGCAGGCAGCGCAGGCACTGCTTGGCGTCGGCGTCGCGGCCGCTGCGAACAAGGTTGGGGAAGTCAGGCTCGCAGATGAGCTCGCGAGCCATCTCAACAACATCCGCCTTGCCAGAAGCGATGATCTCTTCCATCAAATCCGGATCGGAAAGGGCGCCAACAGTGGCAACCGGGATATCGACGTGCTTCTTGATCTCGGCCGAGAACTGAACCTCGCAGCCATCCGGCTCGAACATGCTTGGATGGGTCTTGGTGAATACCTCGGGCACCTCGTGGTTACCAGACGATGCATGTATGAGGTTGCAGTGCTGTGCAACCTGGATGGCGTTCTCCAAGCCCACGTCGAATCCAAATCCACCGTCGTAGAGCTCGGAGGCGCTTATCCTCACTTCGACCGGGAACTTGGGGCCACATGCCTTGTGAATTCCGTCGATGATGGAGTTGATGAGCCTACAGCGATTCTCCACACTTCCGCCCCATTTGTCGGTGCGGGTGTTGATGAGCGGCGACAGGAACTGGTGCAACAGCCAGCCGTGACCAGCATGGATGAGAACCATGCGGAATCCAGCTTGCTTGCCCATGACGGCTCCGCGCACGTACTTGTCGATGGTGGCCTCGATCATCTCGTCGGTCATGGGAAGCACCTGGCGCCCATCCGACTCCATCTCCACCGGGCCATATGCCACTCCAAGCTCGGTGCGGCCGGTATCCTCCTCATGCGATGCAGCGTGGCCAGCGTTCTTGGGACGGCTGGCGAACATTCCAGCGTGCTGCAGCTCCATGGTTGGGCACGCACCATTGGCGTCGATCGCGTGAGCCAGACGAGCCAGCTCGGTATCGATATTCGGGGTGTCCAGGCACATCTGCTTGTCGAACGACCTGCCCTCGTAACCCACGAAGAACTCGCAGGTGGCAACGCTGGCGACTCCCCCCATGGCCTTGCGCGCGTAATAGTACTCGGCTCCCGGGGTAAAGTAGCCATCGCCATGCACGTTGAGGTATCCGGTGGGGGCACCGAACATCCTGTTCTTGAAGGTAACGTTACCAATGGTGATCGGCTCGAACAGATGCGGGTACTTGAGTTTGCCCATTCTCCATCTCCTAACCTGAGAAACAGACTTTGAAGCATCTGCTAAACAAGCTGGATAGCGTCTGTTTAGCAGACTGAAAAACAATCGTTAAACGCATTATATTTAAACGAAGCAGCCCCGCCGCGAAACCGCAGCGGGGCTTTGTCGCATTTTGGTTTTTTATTCTGGCCAGAACCAGCCGATAAGCAACCTATAGTTGAGATGTCAGACGCCTGCAGCCAGGCGCATCTGCGTGCAGCAGACGTTTGCACGCAGCAGATGCCTGCGGGCATCCGCACTCTTCGATTAGTCTCGCCCAGTCGTGCTCTGCTTGCGGGCAGCCTACTCAGCATCAGCCGCATGCTTGGCGGCGGCTTTTCCGGCAAGCCTTCCGCTAGTTAGAGCCCAGCCGGATGCCGCACCGCCATAATCCAGGTACTGCTCCTTCTCGGTCATGAGCACTCCCATGGAATCGGTTCCCACGGCGTACAGACCCTCGATAGGCTGACCTTCCTTGTCCAAGACCTGAATGTCGGTGTTCACATCCAACGCGCCGGCCGTGGTGTAGAAGAACGCGCACCCCATCACCGCGTAGTATGGGCCATCCCCCACTTTGTCCAGGAACTGAGGATCCTTGCCAAACTCGGCATCCTCGCCCGCATCGCAAGCAGCGTTATAGGCGTCGACGGTGGCGCACAGCACCTGCGGATCCATATCTACCAGCTTGGCAAGCTCCTCTATGGAATCGGCCTTGTGAATGTTGCCGGTGCGAATTCCAGCGGCCATGACGTCGTCGATCTGCGTTAGCGGCACGCCCAGCGGAATCGTGGACCTGCAGCCGCAATATCCCATCGATGGACCGTAATCGGCGTAGTCCAAACCCTTGGTCTTGAACACATCCAGCTGTTCATGCGACCAGACGGTGTAGTACTCGGGTCCGGCAACGATAGCACCGTGGGTTGCAAATCTCTGCTCGTTTATGAAGCGCTTGCCCTCGCGGGTAACCGCCAGGGAGTCAGCCGCAACGCAGAGGGTGGTTGGGATGTCGCCTTCCGACCAAATGGCCTTCCTGCCAGTGAAGAACGAATCCTCGTCCTTCACATGGGTTCCGAAGCCCTTGATATCGACCGGGAATCCTGCCAAATGCGAAAGCGGTGGCACGCTGGGATTCTTAACGCCTGCGCCCAGCTCGTCTATGGCTCCCTCGATCATCTTACCGTCGTTTGTCATCATGCCATATGCATGCCAGTTGCCCGACAGCGGGAAGTACTCATCTGTCATGTAGCGCTTCATCAGCTTGCGGTTGCAGCCAAATCCACCGGTGCCGATGATCACCGACTTTGCATGGAAGTTGCACGTGTGGCCATCGTACCGGCGAGCCTTCACACCCGTGACCTTTTTGCCCTCGTGCAGGAATTCCAGTGCCTCCATCTCGAGGAAGTACTTGCCGCCAAACTCGGTGTACTGGTCCATCAGGCGTCCGAAGGCAGCAGCCAGGTCGTCCTTGTTATCTGCCAAGGTGTAGGGCTTGTAGGTGAAGCAGCAATCGTACTTGGCATAGTCGGCATGGCCACCGTTTGGCGTGTTGTACGGGAAGTCGTGGTCGAACATGAGCCAGTCGATGGTCTTGCCCGACTCCTCGAAGTAGAGGTTGAGCATATCCTGCTTGTGGTCACCATGCGTGCGGCTTGCCCAATCCTGCTCGAATTCCCGGGCATCAACGTAATCCTTGCCGTCGTTGAACTCGTCATCGAACCTCTTGGGGTTAACTGCGCAAGACTCGCTGGTAACGCAAGTGGTTCCACCGTACTTGCCAGCTTTGTCGATTGCGATAACGCTCGCCCCGGCCTCGGCTGCGGAGAGCGCGGCGGAAATTCCGGATCCGCCCATTCCAACAACCAGGACGTCGGAGTAGTAGTCGCTCTGGAGCTCCTCGGGGTCGTCGCTCTCCTGGGGCTTCAGCATCTTGAACGCTGCATCCGGACCAGCTCCGTTTGCCGCGTAAGCATCTTTCACGCACTGCTCGATTCCCATGCGAACCGCGTTGCTGGTAACGGTTGCGCCGGAAATGGCATCCACGGCCAGCGCCTGATCTTTAAGAACGCGCGGTACGTACCTGTTCTTAACAGCGCGAAGCATTATGCCAATCTCCAGGTTGTCGTCGTCGATGTCCACGGACTCTATGGCGTCATCGGAAACCATGACGCCTATCTTGATGGGCAGGCCGATGTAAGAGCCGTACTCCTCGGCTTCGTAGCGTCCGGGCTTCATCTTGGCATCAGCGCTGGAGAGCTTGCCAGTTGCCAACTTGTAGGCGTAATCCGCTGCGTCGAACACAGCCTGCGAGGTAAC
>CADBOM010000009.1 GCA_902796325.1 uncultured Coriobacteriaceae bacterium | reverse complement strand
AGGATCTTCTGAACCAGCAGTTTGTAAAAGAGGTGTACTCTGCGCATCTGTACCTCTCGATGTCCGCATGGCTTTCCGAGAAGAGCCTCAACGGCTACTCCCACTGGTTCTACGTGCAGTACAAAGAAGAGATGGACCATGCGCTGATCATCCACAACTACATCCTCAATGCAGGCGGATCCGTGAAAATAGGCACCGTGGATGCTCCTCCATCGGACTTCGAGAGCCTCAAGGCAATTCTCGACAAGGCATACGAGCACGAGCAGTACGTTACCAGTCTGATCTACAACATCGCCAAGACCGCGCGCGAGCTCGACGATCTTAAGACCGTTCAGTTCATGGATTGGTTCATAAAGGAGCAGGTCGAGGAGGAGGACAACGCCAGCGACAACATCGGCCGCTATGCTCTCCTGGGCAAGGACTCCATGGGCCTGTACACGCTCGACCAGGAAGTTGGAGCCAGAACCTACACGCAAACCGCGTATCTTGCCCAGATGGAGGGCACTGCAACCGCTTAGTCAACTACCGAGAGCGGTGAGCGCTACCTTGAGCACTGCCTTGCAGTGCAGTGAAAATAATAGCTTGAAAGATATCGGCCTCTGCAGGATGCTGCGGAGGCCGATTCGCGTTTTAATGTCAATTCCCAGAGCCCTTCGGGAAACTAGCACTGGTCCATCGGGATTCCCAGAAGCTCGTGCACCATCGTGTAGGGGAATGCAATCGCGGTCATGCCTATGCTCATTCCGCATACGCTGAAGTTGTAGATGTTAGCGAAGACGTCTCCCACCATTGTTCCAACGCAATACAAGCCGGGGATTGGGCTGTCGTCTTCATCGCACGCCTCCATGTGCTTGCTAGTGCGAAGACCTCCGCACAGGCTCAAAAACGACGCATCGTCGTAAACATGGTACTTGCCGCCATAGAACGGAGCCTTGCGAATGGGGGCCAGGTGGGCTTTGTTCTTGTGGTATTCCTCGTCAACCCCGGTGTTGCAATATCCGTTGTATCTCTCGATGGTCTTAAGAGCTTCATCCACGTTTATGCCGCCCAGCTTCTGCAAAACCTCCTCGATGGTCTGGCCTTTCACCAGTCTTCCACGCTCCACATCCTTGTCGATGTTGGACTGCTCCTTTTCCGGGCCGAATGGCTTCGGGCCCCTGTCTCCTTCGCAGGTACACCCGAAGTCCTCCCACTTCTCGTAGAAGTTCACGTAGTCGGAATCCCAAACATAGTAGACGTCCGTATTTGGCTGCCTTAGGTCGATCCAAGCTGCATATGAGAACAGGGTGTCCTCGTTCATGAACCTCTCTCCACGGTTGTTGAGGTTAATTCCCATATGGTTTCCGATGGTTATCTGATGCGGAACTGCCCCCAAGATGTCCACCTGGGCTGGATTAGGCCATGTTTTCTGCCATGCCGCACCGGCCCAAAGCGCCATCTTGTGTCCATCTCCGGTATATAGTCCACCGAAACGCACCTCGGCATCGTAGTCCACGGGGTTGAGTCCAAAGTGGTCGGCAACCTCCGGGTTGTATTTCATAACCATGTCCTTGTCGTTGGAGAAGTCCCCAGTGGCAAGAACCACGGCCTGTGTCCCAACGTACTTCACGAAGCTGCCATCTTCGCGCTGGGCAATAACGGCCACGACCCTTCCTTCGTCGTTCTTAACGAGCTGCTTGGCAATGGTCTTGAAGTCTATGTGCCCACCGTTGGAATAGAACTTCTTCTCCAGGGTTTTCACAACGAGCATCTCTCCGTACATGGCTCCGGAACCCACGTTTTTGCCAATCCAATTGTGAGACATGGGTTGCTGGGTATATGCTCCGTCGGAATCGATGTAGGGAACCTCCAGCGTTGTTTCGTACCCCTCAGCCTCCATGAGGTCGATGAGCCAGTTCATCGCATATTTGGAGTTGTCGATCCAAACAAACCACTTGTCGGTGTCAACGCGACCGCCGTTGTGGGCTATCTCCTGCTTGATGCGTGCCTTCTGCGACTCTCCATCGAACTCGATACCGCGCTTCACCTGCTCCTTGGATCCCCATCCGCAGTTAGATCCTCCGCGGGCCACCACTCTGGAGCTTGCCGAGAACATCTTCACGTCGGCACCAAGGCTGCTCGCCAGGGCGGCAGTGTACAATCCGGATACTCCGGACCCAACAACTATGATCTGGGCGGATATCGTCTCGGATATGCTGCTTTCTGGAATGGGCTCTGGCGGAATCTCGAACTTCCACTTGGCGTTCCTGTAGCTTTCTGCATCGAGTATCAACTGGTTCATGAACTTCTCCTGACAAAGGGGCTACGCCGATTTTTCATAGAATCGCAGCGGATCGCGGCCGCGATGGTTTATCTTGGCGATGGCCAAGATGGTTTCCATTTGTAAATACTATCAACTGAAAAAGTTTTATTGATATTGAAATTGACGCTCAGAACACATGCGTGCAAACCGGATAGAGCGAAAGGGATGCGCTTGATGGAGCGCTTGCGCATGATCTGAGCGACGATTGAACGCATGTGCTTGCGGTGAAAGGCAAACCCGCGGCGTTCCATTCGTGACTAACACTGCCATCGATAATGTTGATTTGTTAAGATAGCAATCAAGCTTTAGAACTGTTTGTCTTGGCCTGGCTACGAGGCCAAAAACCTGTTAGGAGCATCGAAAAATGGCTTATTTCTATCCCGATACAGCCCATACATTCAATGAGTATCTACTGGTGCCAGGCTATTCTTCAGCCGAGTGCACTCCTGACAGGGTGAGCCTCAAGACTCCTCTGGTGAAGTACAAGAAGGGTGAGGAGCCAACTATCAGCCTCAACATCCCAATGGTCTCGGCAATCATGCAGTCTGTTTCCGACGACAAGATGGCCGTGGCACTTGCCACAGAGGGCGGTATGTCCTTCATTTATGGTTCCCAGACCATCGAGCAGGAGGCTGCGATGGTTGCCCGTGTGAAGGATTACAAGGCTGGGTTCGTGGAGAGCGATTCCAACATTTCCCCGGATATGACGCTGGGAGACGTCGTGGAGCTTAAGGCCGAGTCGGGTCACTCGACGATGCCGGTTACGGTGGACGGGTCTGCCCATGGCAAGATCGTCGGTATCGTGACCAGCCGCGATTACAGGCTCTCGAGAATGTCCCTCGACACCAAGGTCAAGGACTTCATGACCCCGCGCGAGAAGCTCATCGTTGCCAGCAAGGACACCACTTTGAGCGAGGCCAACGACATCATCTGGGATCATAGGCTAAACGCCCTTCCCGTCGTTGACGAAGATGACAACCTGCTCTCGATGGTGTTCCGCAAGGACTACGATTCCCACAAGGAGAACCCCAACGAGATGCTTGACCAGCACAAGCGCTACATGGTCGGAGCCGGCATCAACACCCGCGATTACGAGGACAGGGTTCCGGCATTGCTAGAGGCAGGCGTCGATGTTCTGTGCATCGACTCCTCCGAGGGATTCACGGAGTGGCAGAAGCGCACCCTCAAGTGGATCCGTGACAACTACGGCGATTCCGTGAAAGTTGGAGCCGGCAATGTCGTGGATAGCGAGGGATTCAGGTTCTTGGCCGACTGCGGAGCAGATTTCGTGAAAGTTGGAATCGGTGGCGGTTCCATCTGCATCACCCGTGAGCAGAAGGGCATCGGCCGCGGCCAGGCAAGCGCCGTCATCGATGTTGCACAGGCTAGGGACAAGTACTTCGAGGAGACTGGGGTTTACGTTCCGGTTTGCTCCGACGGTGGAATCGTCTTCGACAACCACATGACCTTGGCGCTCGCAATGGGAGCCGACTTCCTGATGCTTGGCCGCTACTTCGCACGTTTCGACGAGAGCCCAACGGCGCGAGTGAACGTCAACGGAAGCTACATGAAGGAGTACTGGGGCGAGGGTTCTGCCCGTGCCCGCAACTGGCAGCGCTACGACCTTGGCGGCAAGAAGAAGGGCCTGTCCTTCGAAGAGGGCGTGGATTCCTATGTTCCATATGCAGGATCTCTCAAGGAGAACGTCGCCCAGACTCTTACCAAGATGAAGGCCACGATGTGCAGCTGCGGCGCCATCACCATCCCGGAGTTCCAGGAGAAGGCCAAGATCACCCTGGTAAGCTCCACTTCGATCGTGGAAGGCGGATCGCACGACGTCCTGCTGAAGGATTCGGTTTCCACCTCTGCAGCTACCTACAGGTAATGGACTAAACGGCAATCGTGCTGGTTGTCTGGCTAAGCGTGGCGTGATCGTCCTGCGGATAGTCGGACCCGGTGCGATTGCCGAGCATATAAGCCAAATATCAACATTGCAAATTCTCCCCTCCTGGCTTATGGCTAGCAGGGGAGAGGGTTTAGGAGAGACCTTTGATTTCCGAATACAATCCTCAGGAGATAGAGCCAAAATGGCAAAAGCATTGGGCTGATACCGACGCCTTCAAGATGACGGAGGACCACGACAAGCCCAAGAAGTACGTGCTTGAGATGTTCCCGTATCCTTCGGGAGACATTCACATGGGGCATGTTAGGAACTACACGATAGGCGATGTCATAGCCCGTTACTCCAAGATGCGCGGTTACGATGTGCTGCACCCGATGGGCTGGGATGCTTTCGGCTTGCCTGCCGAGAACGCGGCAATCAAGCACAAGAGCCATCCTGCCAAATGGACCTACGCCAATATCGAGACCCAGAAGGCCAGCTTCAAGCGAATGGGCTTCTCGTATGACTGGGACCGCACCGTCGTTGCGTGCGACCCAGAGTACTACCGCTGGGGTCAGTGGATTTTCGAGCAGTTCTGGAAAAAGGGCCTTGTGGAACGCAGGGAATCTCCGGTTAACTGGTGCCCCGAGTGCAAGACCGTGCTTGCAAACGAGCAGGTAACCGAGGGACGTTGCTGGCGTTGCGACAGCGTTGTTGAGAAGCGCGACCTCACCCAGTGGTACTTCAAGATTACCGACTATGCACAGGAGCTGCTCGACGATCTTGACAAGCTCGAGGGTTGGCCCGAGAGGGTAAAGCAGATGCAGGCCAACTGGATCGGAAGGTCCGAGGGAGCCGAGGTGGACTTCGCCCTCTGCGATGCCGACGGTAACCCAACCGATGAGACCATCACCGTGTTCACCACCAGGGCAGACACGCTGTTCGGATGCAGCTTCTTCCTGCTGGCCCCCGACTACAAGGGCTTGGAGGAAATGGTTGCAGGCACCCAGTACGAGGCCGGGGTCAAAGAGGTTATCGAGGAGGCCAAAAAGACCACCGCTGTAGAGCGCGCTCAGGGCGACAAGGAAAAGCACGGAGCTTTCACCGGACGCTACGTGGTAAACCCCATCAATGACGAGAAGATTCCCGTATGGGTTGCCGATTACGTGATCTCCGATTATGGAACCGGTGCCGTCATGGCGGTTCCTTGTGGAGACCAGCGCGACTTCGAGTTCGCTCGCAAGTATGACCTGCCGATCATCCCCATCATCCTTGGCAAGGACGATCCTCTGTTCGAGCAGCTCGATGGGGTTCAGGAGCGCAAGATTACGAGCGTCGACTGGGATAAGGCATATGATGCCGAGGGTATCCTCGTCCAGTCCGGCAAGTACACCGGAATGGTAGGAGGCAAGCATTCTCCTGCGGTCGATGCCATCATGGAGGATCTTGCAAAGGCCGGCAAGGGCAAGAAGACCGTGCAGTTCAGACTTCGCGATTGGCTGATTTCGAGGCAGCGCTATTGGGGCAACCCGATTCCCGCCATCCACTGCGAACACTGCGGAGTGGTCCCGGTGCCTGAAGAGGACCTGCCGGTATTGCTGCCCGAGGACATCGACCTCGCAGCAGGAGAGACTCTGGCCACCCACGAGGAATTCATCAACTGCACTTGCCCGGTTTGCGGACGTCCGGCCAAGCGCGAGACCGACACCATGGACACCTTCACATGCTCCAGCTGGTACTACCTCAGGTACACGGATCCTCACAACAAGGAGCTTCCGTTCGACAAGGACAAGGTAAACAGGTATATGCCCGTAGACCAGTACATCGGCGGCATCGAGCATGCAATCCTGCATCTGCTCTACAGCAGGTTCTTCACCAAGGTGCTGCGCGATCTTGATTTGCTCGATTTCGACGAGCCTTTTACGAATCTCCTCTGTCAGGGAATGGTGAAGGACGAGCATGGAGAGACCATGTCGAAGTCAAAGGGCAACGTCATAGCTCCCGAGGACATGATCGCCAAATACGGTGCCGACGCCGTGCGTGCCTACATCCTGTTCATGGCTCCGCCAGATAAGGATCTGCAGTGGTCCACCGACGGTCTGGAGGGAATGTGGAGGTTCCTCAACAAAGTTTGGAGGATGGTCCAGATTCTCGCAGGCGTCGAAGACGATTACAGCGCCAATAACGTGAATAACGAGATAAGTGACGAACAGATTAAGAAACTGGCCTCAGATTTGACCAGAGAGCTCAACAGGGTTGTTGGCAAGGTTACCGATGACTTCGAGAAGTTCGGATTCAACACCGCAATCGCCGCTCTGATGGAGCTCGTTAACACCACGAACGCGTATCTCAAGGTTCCGGCAGACAAGCGCGACGCAAACCTCTGCATAGAGGTGGCCGAGAAGCTTGTCATGATGTTGAGCCCCATAACCCCGCACTTTAGCGATGAGCTGTGGCACGAGGTCCTAGGTCATGGCGAAGACCTCAACGACACTCCTTGGCCCGATTACGATCCGGAGCTGGCAAAGGCGAGCGAGGTTGAGATCGTGGTCCAGGTCAACGGCAAGATCAAGGCTCGCGTGAACGTGCCAGCCGATATCTCCGAAGACGATGCCAAGGAACTTGGCCAGAAAACGGTGGCTGAGCAGATCGAGGGTAAGACCGTGCGCAAGGTCATCTACGTGCCTGGCAAACTCATCAACATCGTTGCAAAGTAGATAGGCATTTGCAGCAATAACAGCACGGCATCAGAACGGCGATGCGTTAGCCCATCAACGCGTACGTAACATGTGTTCGTATTCAATTAGAAAATGGCAGCTGTCCATAACGGATGGCTGCCATTTCTTTTGGAAAAGTATTCTTCGATGCTTCCGAAAGGGGAATTCTCTTTTATAGAGCCCTAAAACCGCAGATAATTCGACATATTCATTAGTTTACATAAGCTATATTATCATGCATTAATATATTGGATTGGAAACGACCGAAAATGCTGACACACGAATGCCGCCGCAAGATGCAGCAATATCATCCAGCATTCTGAAAGGTGGAAAAATTTACGGCTATATATCGCGTTCATTGAATGCCGGTTCTATTATGCACATGAATTTTCGATTACGTTTTGACAAACGTCTCATTTTCTAAATGCAATTTTGGATTCCATATGACATGCCATGATCGGTTTAAACTCACCATCAGAATACCGGCATTATGGTTATGGCTACTAGCTGGATGTTTGATATGTTTAGCAACACTGCGCCGCCAATCTTGCGGCCTTTGAAAAATCATATCGGCTCATATTAAAGTCTGATCAGTGACTTAGCTAGTCAACGGCTTGGCTGATCAGCGACTTGTTTGAATGAGCCCTACATAACCGAGGCCAATCCTTGAACTCCCTGTTAGTTTTCTTGCTACTTTTGCCAAATTTTAGGCATAGTTAATGGGCGGATTAAAAACGGGGTCTTAAATCGCAAATAAGAGCCTCGTTTAAAAACAACGATAGAAGACGGTCAGATTCTTGAGAATTCTAGGGTTTCGCTTTGTTTGGAACTCAGAGGTGGCTTTCTCGTGCCAAAACTTCGCAAATCTCGAATATCGGCGTTTCAAGTGAGAGGTTCTGGTAGATAACTTTGCATGGGATTCCTGGTTGAAGCTCTCAAGCTTCAAGTATTTGCCTTGGAAACTCGGTTGCGCGCTATGAGCATTGTTCGCGTTACGAGCATCTGGTAAGCATGGGATGGAATTTTGATTTGGATGTCATCTGATTTAGAAGTTCCTGGAATCTCATATGTTCGCTGTAGGTTGACTTGCAGCAGAACCAAATCAAGACTCCGTAATCTTCGTAGATAGATCAAATGGGCATCATGTTAATGATTTCAAATTATTGTTAGGTTGGAAATACAACAGGTTGTCTTCTCAAAACGATGCTCCCCTATAATCGAACAAACGTTCGGTTTACATTCCTTGCGCTCTAAGATTTAACATATCGAAAGGCTTGTTAATGTATACTAGTTAGACATGAACTGAATATAGATTAATTGCTATTGAGTAACGCTTGGTTTTGTTTGAGAGGTGAGGTTATGTTTTGCCCGCAATGCGGTACTTCCGTGAAGGATGGCGCTAAGTTTTGCCCCCAGTGTGGTCATCAGTTTAGCCAGACGGCCGGTGTTGGTACGAACGCTCCTGGATATCAGCAGCAATACCAACCACAGCAGCCGGGCTTCCAACAGCCGCAGCAACAAGGATACCAGCAGGCCCAACATCCCGGGCAACCGCAACAGCCGGGTGCAGGCCAAGCTTATGGAGCGCCACAGCAACAGCGTGGCGCTGCAAACTACTCAAGGCAGAATATGACCACTGCTCAATATGGCGTTGACCAGCAGAAGGTCAAGATTGGAAAGATCCTTGGCATTGCAAGTATCGTCGTTGCAGCTATAGGACTAATCTTGTCTTTTGCTGCAATCGGAGCCGATGATATCCACGTTAACCCATATATAACGGGAGCTGTTCTGGGTGGAGTTTCGATTGCGCTGGCGATTATCGGAATCTATATGTCGAGAGGAAAATCCAAGGTCTTCGCTATCATCGGGATTGTAATTGCCGTGATTGCATTGATATTGGGTATATACATGGCAAGCTATATATATTCGTATTTCGGCGGGTATTATGACGAGGCTATAAAGTACTACGACGCGTTGGACGGCTTGAGCGATTATCTATAGACCTGGCGCTCGGATAGTTTCAAGCACCTGTCTGATTTCGTGGTAGTCGGATGGGCTTTAACTTGGAAACACCCGGAAACATCCGAAAAACCCAAACACAAAATTTAACGGCGGTCAGCCCGGCAAGGTTGGCCGCCGCTTTTTGTGCCTGCATCATTTTTGTGATTGCGCCGTTTATTGCACGCGTCTGGTCTGGGGTTGCTAATCCCCTACCCCAGCTTCTTGCCTTCAGCCAGGAACTTTATCTTGAAGTCTATGAGGCATCTGTCGCGGGTACCTTTGTCTGAGAAGTCTATCTCGAAGGTCTCCTTGATCTTGTCTATGTGGTACACAACCGTGTTCCTATGCATGAAGAGCTACTTGGCAGTCATCGATATGTTGCAGTCGCAGCTAAGATATACCCATATGAGCGCAAAGTCGTTGGAACCGTTTTTCCTGTCGCGTTCGATTACCTTGTCTAGGAACGAATGGGAGAACGTGAACCCCTTGAATTTGTCTGTGTCGGATTTCGAGTCTATGAGGTAGTAGATCAGGGCATCTTCGAAGGCGTAGACAGTTTTCTGGCTATTACTTTGGATGATGGAGTTCTCTGCATCGATAGCACTCTTATACTGGCAAGCCAGCAAAGCCTGCCTATATGCCATGTCCAGATCCTCGATGTTCTGGAACACTTGCGAGGTGCCAGCGTAGATTCCGAACTTGTTGCACACGTTGTTGCTGACATCTTCGTTGACTGTCATTATGGAGAACGTTCCATCGTCCGAATCATCCGCGAACATCAGGTTCAGAAGATCTCCCGAATACCTGAACGGAATGCTCCCACCAGAATTAAGCATCTTGACCGCATTGGTAAGGGGCTGCATCTCGGCCGTTAAAGCGCCCACGTCTGCCTTGAAAAGCACGAGCTTGAATTGCGGTTTCTCTGGCAATCCCAGGGTTTTCTTCTGGCTGTCCAGGTACTCCTCGCTCATGGGATTTCCGTCTATGAGGTTGATGAGAAAGGTGTTCATCGGGCTCTTCATTTCGAGCTCAACGCGCCACTTGCGGTCATAGAGCCTTCCAATCCAGTCGATGAAAAGCCTCATGTAATCTCTCAGGCCATCGCTCATCTGGATTTTGTTGCAGGTCATCAGGCACATGCCGAGATTAACACCGTCGTGCCTGATCGGGAAAATGTAGGTTTCGAGCGGGTTGCCGTCGTTGTCCTTGGTTTTCAGGAGCTTTATCGTGTTGCGATCTGCGGAGTTCGAAATCTGCAATGCGGTGAGCATCTTCTCGGTATAGAATCCATTATCTACGAGCATCCTGCTGATCTTGTCGGGAGCCTTGCTATCCTTCGAATATGCAAGCAGCGAGTTGGTGTTGTCGGTAATGGCCACGAAGTTCTCGAGGATATCGGACGATGCGTCTATAAGATCCTGCAAAGTGCCCTTGTGGTTAGCAAGCTCTTCCATGCGTCTTGCCCAGAACATCATATTCAGGAAGAACTCCTGGATATGGAAAAGTATGTAGGAGTATGCTCGGTCTTTCTTGACCACCATCACTCTGTCCGAGTAGTTTTTCGCCCAATCTGGAGCAGCGTCTCCATCGTGGACGATGAAGAATGGCGATCCCGGGTATTGGTCGATGAGGTCCTTGCCCTCTCTACTGCGGGTGATGAAGAGAATTTGCGAGTTTGGAACCGAATACGTTGGCTTGGCATCGCTTGGTAGGATGAAGAATCCCCTCAGGTACCACATGGGGTTATCGGGCTGCTGTAGAACCGTGATGTCATGGAGGAAATCCAATAGCATGGACAAAGTTGCCCTAGGGAACGACGAGCTGATCCAGAAGGATGGTGTTCCACTGCTTTTCAAGATATCCTCCTGTCCTACGGTGTCGACATATGACATAAAACCAGTATAGTCGGCCTTAAACGAATCCTATAGCGGATCTGTCCATTTCGAATTATTCTAGCACCAAAATAATATGTGGTATTTAGATTTACATTTGCAAGGCAATCAGGGGGATTGCAGTCTGTATAGCCTACAATCCTATGAAGCATCGAAGGCGTTGGATGCGTAGGCACCGATGCTTCATACGTCATATGGCCGCTACATGGTGTGAACGTTAGTGTTCCCAGCCGTGTTAGAAACTCCTGCCTGCAGCGACAGCGAAGCTCCACATTTTACACAGTTCTTAGTGCCACGCTCGTTAACGTATCCGCACGAAAGGCATTTTCGGATGAGTATTGGAGGCTTGAGCTCGCCTTTGCAAAGCCCGCAGTTGATGCAGGCATATCCGCATTTAGCCAATTAGGTGCTCCTTTCGAGATTCTTCGGTTTACCTTATCACAATTGTCAGCCAGAGGTTCGTGCTAGAACGCGCTGCATCCGAATGCGCTTTATTCAATCACATGCATTCTGATCGAACTTCGTTTGTGTGTTTCAGACGTTTTGCCCGAGTTTATAAAGAAGGGAGGCAACCCGAACCATCGGGCCGCCTCCCCTGTCATCGGTATAGATGATTGCTTCGAGCTTGTTACCTGGTGAAGATCGCGATGCTCTTCTTGCCGGCTTTCTTCGCCTTCTCGGCCAGCTCCTCAATCGGTCCGTAGACCATGACCTTTGCCTGGCAGTGGTGCACGCATGTGGGCAGCTTGCCCGCGGCAACCCTTGCTGCGCACAGGTCGCAAAGGCTGGTTGGAACTGGAATGTAGTTGTACTCGTAAGTGCCATTTGAGTTCTTGCGAGGACCATCCTGGAGAATCTTGATTCCAAAATCTCCCTTTGGCATGTCGTGCTCTTTCTTGCATGCAACCTCGCATGCGTGGCAGCCAGAGCAGAACTCATAGTCGATGAACAGGCCGTACTCTCCTGGTTTTGCCATTTTGCTAACCCCTTTCCTACTCTTGGCTGTCGGGAATGTCATAGAAGCTGGGCGTGTCGGTCTTGTGGGACTCGCCATGCGAATATCCGCTGCCAGCAGTAACCTGATAGGTTGGCTGGTTCTCCGGGGTCATGTTCTCCGGGGTGCACGGATAAACTTTGGCAAGGCCGCACTTGATCGGTGCGCCGTAGCCGCTCTCGCCGTTCTCGCACATTGGGATCAGGTTGTTGGGGTTGCAGTCGAACACTCCGAACAGGCTGGGCTCTGCTGCTTCCTTCTCAGGGAACCACCAACCATGCTCGGTGGAGATCACGCGCGGGTCGATGACGTCGCAGTAACGTGCGATCTGGCGCATCTTGCCCATCTGGTTCTCGATCCAAGCCCACTGTCCGTTCTCGATACCGTATTTCTTAGCGGTATCCGGGTGGATGTCGAAGTACGGATACGGGTGCAGCTCGCGGCTCGTAGTGTCGGGCTGACGCCACTCGGAGTGGAAGAACTCGAACGAGCGCTTACCGGTGGTGAGAACCAGTGGGTACTCCTTGGCAAGTTCCGGAGTGTTGTACGGGCTTGTTGGAGGCTCGAGGTAGTAAGGCAGCGGGTCCATTCCCCACGAATCGAACAGGGTGCTGTAGAACTCGTACCTTCCGGTTGGGGTCATGAAGCCCATCTGGCCGTCTGGCCTGAGGAGTCCCTTCTCGTACTTCTTGTAACGGAAGTCGTTGTAGAGCATTCCGTGGTACTTCTCCTCCAGGTCCTCCATGCTGTACGGAAGGTTAGCGCCCTGCAGACGCCAGTTCATGTAGTCGCGGGAGGTCTTGACCCACTCTGGCCACTTGTCGGGAGCCAGCCTGTGACCAAGGTCGATCATGATCTGCTCGTCTTCCTTGGCCTCGTAGTAGGTGCTGCACTTGGTGAGGGTGCGCAGCGGGTCGAACCAAACCCTGATGCAATCGCGCTCGTTGGACATGGCGCATGGAAGCACGAGGTCTGCGCAAGCAACGATGTAAGGGGTCTTGAACAGGTCGACAACGCAGATGAAGTCGACTTTCTCCATTGCCCTGTAGATTCTCGGTGCGTCCTGGCCCATGTTGGTGATGGGGTTGGAGGACTGGATCCACAGCATGCGGACGGGCCTGGGCTCGCCGGTCTCGATTGCCTCGAGGATGGCATCCGACTGCGAGGAAGCGGTGAAGCCGTACTTCTTGAGCGGGTACCTGTCGTTGCCGAAGCGGATAGCGATCTTCTCGGGGTCGACGTACTCGATTCCGGAGTTGTATCCAAACTCCAGTCCGGATGCCTGATCGATGAGGATGTTTCCACCGGGGTTGTCGATGTTGCCGGTAACGCCAGCGAGGCATGCGATTGCATGTGCGGTCTGGGTTCCGATCTTGGACATGTCAACTGCGAGTCCCCACTGGATGGTGGAAGGATGGGCCTTGGCGTAGAACCTTGCTGCCTCGATGATGATGTCCTTATCGCACCAGCAGATTTCGGCAACCTTCTCGGGCGGGTAGTCCTGAACCCTCTCGGAGAGAGCCTCATAGCCGTAGGTCCACTTGTCGATGAAGTCGTGGTCCACGAGGTCTTCGTTGATGATCACGTTGAGCATTCCGAGTGCCAGTGCCGCGTCGGTGCCTGGGCGGATCTGGATCCAGTACTTGGACCTGGAAGCAATCCAGGTGAGCTGCGGATCCACGGTGATGAGCTGGCTTCCGCGCTTCATGCACTCGACAATCCAGTGTCCGAGGAATGCGTCGGAGTTGTTGATAACCGGGTTGGTTCCCCAGATCATGATGCACTCGGGAAGCTCCCACTCGGGGTCTTCCTCGAAACGCTTGTCGCGGAACTGCGACATATCCGCAACCCACTGGTTGCCCATGATGACGTAGCACAGTGCGGTACGCGGGAGCATGCAGGAGTCTCCGGAAAGGAAGCACAGAGTGAGGTCGGCTCCTCCGAAGTTTGCATACTCGTTGTGTGCGATCACCTGCGAGACGTTACGGCCGGTTCCGATCATCGACACGATGGACTCTGGTCCGGACTCCTTCTGGAACTTGCGGACCTTCTCCTCGATGATGTCGTATGCCTCGTCCCAGGTGATGCGCTCCCACTTGTCCTCGCCGCGCTTGCCGGCGCGCTTCATGGGGTACTTCAGCCTTGCAGGATTGTTTACTATTTCCGGAAGCTCCAAGCAGCGCATGCACAGGCGTCCCTGGCTAAACGGGCTGTTGGGGTCTCCCTCGGTCTTGACGAGCTTTCCATCTTTGTCGGTGTAGAAGATGATCTGGCATCCCTCGTGGCATCCAGGTCCAGACCACATCGTGGTTCTGGTTGCCGTGAGGTCACCTTCTTGCCAGTGCAACTTCTCCGGATAGAGGTCCATGTTGTACTCGTTGTTGTACTCCATTCGCTCCACCACCCTCTCTTCTTCTCCCTCGTGGATTTCGGAATTCGCATCATCGCGAACTCCGATGCTGTTTTACCAAGGAGAACTTTCCCTGAATTCTCCTTGGCCATCAGCCAGATTACCCGGCTGTAGAACCTATGTTTGTCGAGGTGTCTGCCACAATAGGTGCTTAAATTCGACAGCTTGAAACCTCATGTTGACAGTCTAAAATCGCAAGCCTCGCTTTGTAAGCAAAAGATACACAAATTGAAGCTCAAGTATTGTAGGAATTGACAATTTGCAATTATCGCAATGCATCTAATTTGATAAATTGCCTAAACGAAATGAATTTCTAGAGCGCAATCGCGCTGTTGCAGATAGCGATTACAATCCCAGATTACAAGGTGCGCCAGCCCCGTCGATCAACCAGAGCCGGCGCACTACGCTTTGTTTCTAATACCTGCCAAGATCTCTTGCAATGGTGTATGCGGTGGAATTCGCCGTGTACACGTTCCTGGAATCCAGGCAATCGCCAAGCTGGAAGAACAGCGGTGCTATGCCGTTCAGCTTCTGAGCATCTTCGCGAAGCGGTCTCGTGCCAAGCGCGTAAATCACGGTGTCTGCCTCGTAGAGCTTGCGGGCACCCATCTCGACTTCCTCATCGTTGGTTCCGCGGGTGATGACGGACTGCAGAACTCCATCGGTGATGGTCTTGCACTCGGGAGCCGGCGAAGCGCTGTCGCCCACGAACTCTCCAAGCACGCCCTTGTCGGTAATCTCGACGGCCTTGGTGGAGGTTATGATTTCGACGTTATACTTCTTGAGCTCGACGTTTACGGCCATGGAGTGAATGATGTTGCCCGAGAAGTTGAGGGCGTTGCTCATCTCCATGATCTTGGCCTTCTTGCCCATTCCGTTGAAGAACAGGGCGCACTCGATGCCCGAGAGGCCTCCGCCGAGGATGATGGGGTTATCTCCAACCTCGTCCGGATGCATGTATGCGTACTCCACGCTCATGACGTTCTTGCCGTCGATTCCCGGGATCTTGGGAACTATCTGCTTTGCTCCGATAGCGCAGATGACTACGTCGGGGTTGATGTCCTTGACGAGCTCTGGGGTTGCCTCGGTGTTCAGGCGAAGGTCGATGGACTCGTTGTCTGCGCAGAGCTGTGCCTGCTGGTCGAGGTAATGCATGAGGTTCTGCTTGAAGGGCACGTTCTGCTCGCAAAGGAGGGCGCCGCCAAGCCTGCCGGTTTTCTCAACGAGGGTTACCTCGTGTCCGCGGTCTGCTGCGGTGAGGGCTGCCATCATGCCACCTGGGCCGCCGCCGGCAACCAGGACCTTCTTCTTGTACTTGGGGGTTGGGTCGGCGTACTTGACCTCGCGCTCGAATCCGATTTCCGGATTGATGGCACAGATGTTGGAGAGTTTGGTGAACTGGCAGGAGAAGCACTCGAAGCAGCGGATGCACTTACGAATTTCCTTCTCATGGCCGGTCTGTGCCTTGAAGGGCATGTCGGGGTCTGCGAAGAGCTCGCGCGCCATCATAACGACATCGGCCTGCCCGGAAGCGATTATCTCCTCGAGGAACTCAGGCTCCGCCAATGCTCCAACAGCGGCAACCTTGGTCTCCTTGAGAACGCTCTTGATGGCAGCTGCATACTTAACGTTAACGCCATCTTCGAGGAACATGCTCGGGTGGGTGGTGGTGAATACGTCGGGGTTCTCGTGTGCTCCAACGGAGGCGTTGATCATGTCCCACTTGCCGTCGAGAAGCTTCACGAACTCCTTGGCGTATTCCTCGTCGTATCCTTCGGGCGAGCACTCGGTAACGCTGATCCTCAGGTTGATGGGGAATCCCCTGCCGCACTTCTTCTTGATGTTGTCGGCGATGGCGTTCACGAACCTGACCCTGTTCTCAAGGCTTCCGCCCCATTGGTCGTTGCGGTTGTTCTTGTTGGACAGGAACTGGTTCAAAAGCCATCCGTGACCTGCTGCGATGGTTACCATGCCATAGCCGCAATGCTTGGCGGTCTGTGCTGCATCACCGTACTTCTCGATGGTCTGCAGGATGATGTCCTCGGGCATTGCCTTGACTTCCATGCCCAGCCCATTGACACCATCGGTTGCGCCGTATATTTCGTTGCCCAGAGCGTAGTGGCTGTAATATGCATTTGGTCCGCAGTGCTGGAGCTCTGCATCTGCCACGGCTCCGTGTCTGTTGATGCAAGAGGTGAGCCTGAAGTGAGGTGCCAGTGCGTGGGGATCGTCCAGCCTGATGGTTGCTCCCACGGCTCCCCTGTCGTTATCCGCCATGATCGATCCGATGCTCACGGTGGCCGCGCCGCCTTCAGCCTTGCGCTCGAAGTACGCTATGAAGTCGTCGCCTGGGAACATGTTGTCGGCTGGGTAATGCTCGAGTCCCACGGGTGCAGCGAATATCCTGTTCCTGAACTGCGTTCTTCCCAATGTGAGTGGCTCGAAAAGATGTGGATATTTGTTCATCTCGATTCGCGGGCGAACTTATGTGCTTCCCGCTTCTCCTCTCTGTTGAAACGCTTTGAATGGAGGCTGTATGTCGGTCGTGCGAAACATATCGGTTGCATTGGGTGACATGTTTACAGGTTGTCCGATATGCACGCGACCAAAGCCTCGTCGAAATTATATAGGCCAATATCAAAGCCTTACAAATATTTGGGAAATTCGTTCTTTTTGATAAAAGTGGGTCTTAAAACTGTGCTAATTGCGGGGTACGGGGAGTTTTAGTGCAGCGTGGCAGATATATGAAATTGGGCTGAGTGCTATCATCGAGGCAACCGATATGCAAACATCCGGCGGTGTGGATGAGCGAGTTGGTCAAAGCAAATGCGCGTGTCCTTGGAGTTCGCGCACCCGGTTGTTAATCTACCCGGCGGTGTGTGAATCGCCAGATGGGGAGGTTTTGAGATGCAGGTAATCAGCGGAGTAAAGAACTCGGGCAAGAGCCAGCTGAGCATCAACATGCTATGGGATGCTCTTAGAGCCGGCAAGAAATGCATGCTTTTCGAGACATCCATGAATCTCGACGAGGTGAAGCAGCGCCTGATTTCGGGCAACTTCAAAGACGGCATCAAGGCTGTTGAAGATGCTAATAATGCCGGTAAAGTTGCGCTGGAGATGCTGGAGTCGAGGCTCCATGTTGACGACCCCGATATCCCGGTATCCATATATTGCGGAAAATACGACACAGCAGACGATTTTCTCCCGGTTTTCGCTGGTAGGTGCGCCAGCCTTGGTGCCGATGCCGCCACCAAGCCTCTGGTGTTCGTGGATTACCTGCAGGACCTTCCGTGGTTCGATGGCGTGTCATCCAGCAGGTCGTTTAGACATTACCTCGAGGTGTTTCAGAAGATCGAGGAGAACGCCGGGGTTGAGATAATCGTATCCATGGCCATGCTGCATACGGTCATAAGCCCTAACGAGCCCATAGATAAGGCAATCAAGGTCATAGCCGAAACCTATCCGGAGATAATGCCCACGAAGATCATCTATTGCACTGGCAACTTTACGGACGACATCGGACGGCGCAGGGTGCATCGCGAGGTTTACGAGAAGCCGAGCGAGGATGGCTCGGAGGACTAACGAGTAGAGATTTATAGAGCACGCAGAGGCAAAAACGGGCGTCAGGTGAATTTTGAACCGCACCCAGAATCTTGGACTGAAAAGTAAAACCAAGATTCGGAGGTGCGGTTCATTTTCCTGGCGCCCGTTTTTATTAGGCTATCTTTCGAAGTAAATCGCACTGGTTTCTTCTGCCACAGCAGATTTGTCCTATTGGTGGGTCCGCTTCATTGGATTTGCCCTCCCGGTTTCTTTCTCAAGCGGCTGGGAAATGGCCGTGGGCTCGGGAAAGTTGTGTTATTCCATCCAATCGACGGCGATTTTCTGCTCCACCGGAGCGTCTACCGCTACATCTTCTATGGCGTCATCGGCCTTGTATCCGATGGCGATTGCGGAGATGATGGTATAACCTTCCGGCAGGTTGAACTTCTCAATGAGCTCGGGCTGTTTCCTGAGCTTGTGAGTCCATCCCCACAGGTACACGCTTCCCAAACCAAGATTGGTGGCCTCGAGGATCATGTTCTCGATTGCGCATCCAACGTTCGAGTATTCGATATTGTCTTTGGATGGCCCCGTGACCGAAGTCACTATCATCGCAGGCGCTCCATAGAGCGGTTTGATAACCTTGCCGTTCTTAAGCGGAATCGAGCACTTCTCATCGATTTCCTCGAGAAGCTTTTCGTCCGTGATTACGGTTAGGTGGGTCATGGAGTAGTCTGCCCCAGCAATTGGCGCAAGCTGCGCCGCATCCACAATTGTCTGCAGATCTTCCTTGCTCACCTTATCCGGCTTGAATGCACGGCAGGAGTGTCGTTTTCTAAGAACTTCCTCGAATTCCATGCCGAATCGTCCTTTCTGTGTTTATTGGATCCTATGAACAGATAGCGGATTCTTTGATCGCGCTAGACGTTAGCGTTGATGGGCTGTACTCCATGTGACTACGTGCGATGCTCCGTATGGTTACTTGTAAGACTTGCTGTAGATGTTCACGAACTCCTCATCAGTGAGCGGGCACGGATCGGATGGGAACAGGAACGACTGGGTCTCCCTCGTGGCCGTAGCAAATCCGGGGAACTCGGAGGTGTCGATTCCGTAGTCGCTCATCTTGAGGTCGGATACTCCGCATTTTTCCTTGAGGGCTTCGAGCATAACGATGAAGTCCTGCGGGTCGCTAGCATCTTCCTTGCCCATGAGTTTGGCCATCTCGATGAACCTGTCGTCTATGATGTGCTTGTCGATGAACGTCTGGTAATACGCCTTCGAGATCATGATCAGTCCGGCGCCATGAGGAAGGTCCTCGTGTGCGGCGCTCATAACGTGCTCCATGCCATGCTCCGTGATGCATGCTCCACATGCCATCTGAATTCCAGATAGATATTGGCCAAAGGCCACTGCGCTCATAGCATCCATGTCGTCTGGGTCTTCGATGGTCTTTGCAAGGTTCTGTGAAACGTTCCTTATGGCCTCCGCCGCAACCATCTTGCTCATCTCGTTGCGGGTTTTGGAGATGTAACCTTCGGTACTGTGGAACAGAGCGTCGAATCCCTGGTAGGCCTTGAACTTGGCCGGCACGGTTTTCATGAGCTCTGGGTCTACGATGGCAAGAGTCGGTGCCATTCCGGGTGCGAAAACTCCAACTTTCTCGTGGGTTTCGGTGTTGCTGATGATGGCTCCTCCATCGGCTTCGGATCCGGTACCAGCCGTGGTGGTAATGACGATGATGGGGATGCAGGGGTTCTTGGGGGTTTGTTTCCTGCCGGTGCCGAACACCACGTAATCCCATAGAACGCCGTCGTTGTTGGCCATGAGGGCGATGCACTTTGCTGCGTCGATTACGCTTCCGCCTCCCAGTGCCACGATTACGTCGCAGCCCTCGGATTTGGCAATGCTGCCACCTTCATCGGCAGTGGTGTTCAGCGGGTTGGGTCTGATCTTGTCGTAGACCACGCTCTCGACGCCTGCCATCTTCAGCTGCTCGATCGTGCGGTCGAGGTATCCGTTTGCCCTCGTAGATTTTCCGTTGGATATAACGACCAGGGCTTTTTTCGCGTTTAGCGCACCCATGGGCGCGTTTATCTGCTCGTGAAGGTTGTTAAGTTGTCCTGCTCCGAAAAGCGCTTTGGTTGGCTGGTCGAATACAAATGCCATTGTTTCTCCTGTCTTGTCGCTTGTGTCTTCAGCTTATTTGTAATCAAAGCCGGGCGATTGAATTGGCTCCCAGAAAGGTACCTAGCGAGTTGCCTGGCATATGGCAATCAATACCAGATGCCAGAGTGGTTGTTAGGGGGATGCTAGAGTCTCCCCTCTTTGAAGTCTATAACCATCTGCCTTGTGAGACTTGTATTATCAGGATCCTCGAAAATCTGCTCGCGAGGCACCCATTCGGCTATGGAGAGTTCGTTCTTGTCGACGGTAATGCAATCGGACCCATCCAGGTCTGCAACGTATCCCAAGAGCAGGTCGCTGGCGAATCCCCATGGCTGGCTTGCATAGTACGTCACATTCTTAACCCTAATGCCGGTTTCCTCCATCACCTCGCGCGCTACGGTTTGCTCCGCCGTTTCCCCTATCTCGCAAAAGCCTGCTACAAGTGCACGCTGCTTGTATTCTGCTGCCGCGTAGCGGGTCATAAGCAGCTTGTCTCCATTGCGAACGGCAACTATAACGGCGGGGTTAATCCTTGGGTACACGTGGTTCCCGCAGTTTGGGCATAGGAGCATGCGCTCTTTGGTGGAACGCTCGAGCGGTGTGGCGCAAGCTCCGCAGAACCTGTTGGTGCGATACCACTTGTTGAGCTGCAAGCCCGTGGCTGCCACGAGCTTGATGTCCTGCTGTGCAAAGGCTCTTATGGAAATCCAGCTCTCGAATGCAAATCCCGGGATAGCCGGCGAAGGGTCCTCGAATCCGGTCTTAGGTAGCATGAGGAAGTACCTGTCGGAATCCACCTCGAACAAGAATACCAGCTCATAATCTTGGCGATCGTTTGCGGTGTTCCCGCTCTCGTAGTGGTCCCTGAGGCCATTCTCGTCATGCGAAACCTCGGCCGCATGTTGCGTGGCCTCTGCCGTGGCCTGTTCGACATCTCCCGCTTCGCCCGGTCCTACCTGTTCGAGGGACTGCTCTATCTGGTTCACCGTGGGGAGCGATACAGATGGGGCCTCTCCCCTGTCCTCTATCTTCGAATAAAGCCTTCTGCCATTGAAGGCAAGCACGAAATCCTGCGGTCTAGGCGCAAGGTTGTGGAACTCGTTATGGAAAATCTTTGGTGAGATGTCTTGGATCATCATATTTGGTGAATTCGCGCTCCTTCGCCTCATGCTCGACAACGGTCTTTAAGCCAGCCCTATAATTATCTACGAACATGAATGAAGGAGCTTGTAAAAATGTCTTGCAGAGTACTGTTTTTCACTACAGATGGGGAAACCCAACAGGCCAACAAGATACTGCGCAAGATGGGGATGGACGAAAGCGTAGAGCTGGTTGGATGCGGCCATGCTCCGTTCACCTCTCCCACAGCAGAGCAACTGGAGGGGTGTGATGCCGTGATAGCAGAGCTCACTCCAATTGATGCAGAAGAGGCGCGCCTCATGGCGAATTCTGGTGTGAAGATAGTAGCCAGCATGTCCATCGGCATAAATCACATGGACGTAAACGAGCTAACCAAGCTGGGGATATACGTTACCAACTGCCCGGGATACTGCGCCCAGGACGTTGCCCTGCATACGGTGGCGCTCATGCTGGACCTCATGAGGCAGATCAGCTATTTCAACAGAAGCGTGCGCAATGGCGGCTGGGATCCCAAGGTCGGATACGAAATGCGCCGTCCGCAGGGGCAAACTCTAGGGTTGGTGTTCTTCGGCCATATTGCCAACGAGGTTGCGCCTTCGGCGCAGGCGCTTGGTATGAAAGTTCTGGTTTGGGCACCCACCAAGACAAAGGAATTCATCGAGTCAAAGGGTTGCGAGAAAGCCCAGTCGCTCGAGGAGCTGCTAACTAGGTCGGATGTGGTGAGCTTGCATTGCCCTCTGATTCCAGAAACCAAGGGACTTATAGGTGCTGACCAGCTCAAGATGATGAAGAACACGGCATTCTTGATAAACACCGCCAGAGGCGAACTCATAGACGAGGATGCTCTGGCAGATGCCCTGGATAGTGGCGAAATAATGGGTGCGGCTATGGATGTCATGTGCCATGAGGCAAAGTCTAGGAATCAAAGGCTGGTTAACAGCGAGCGGTGTGTTATAACTCCGCATGCAGCGTATGTTTCGGAAGAAGCAGCGGACGTGTTGAGAAGGATGACCTTGGAGTCAGTGTGCGATTTGATGGTTCGGCATGACTCCCCAAGGTATTGCGTAAACGAATCGTCTGTTGGAAATTAGGCTGCTGACGAATAAAGTGCAGCCCCTGTGCCAGATGCAACAGGGGCTGCGAAACATTAGATTTCCGATAAAACCAACTAGCCGTTGCGGCAAGTTGGTGTTGCGGCAAGTTTGGTCTACAGCGAATTGACCAGCTTGGGAATCGCGAGCTCGAACTTCACTCCATACCAGTGGTCCGGATCACCCTGGGTTAGCTTGATGCTCTCCACTGTGAAGTCTGCTGCAATCTTGGCGGCGTCGAATGCACTGTGGCCGCGCATTAGCGCTCCAACGAAAGCCGAAGCGTAGACATCTCCAGTGCCATGGCATCCCTTGGCAATTTTCTCGTGCTCGTAATACCTGTACTCCCCGTTTTCGAACACCACGACGCCGGTCTTTCCATCGCGGTAGCTAACGCCCGTGAGAACCACGTTCTTGGCCCCAAGCTCGGTGAGTGCAACCAGAAGCTCCTTCACGTAGGCCTCGTCGTACTGCTCCTTGTATTCGATTCCGGTGAGCAGGCTTGCCTCGGTGATATTGGGAAGAATGTAGTCACCCTTTGCCATCAGGCGCTTCATCGATTCCACGTAGTTCATATCGAACGCGGCGTAAAGCTGGCCGTTATCAGCCATAGCAGGGTCGAAGATCTTGAGCGCTCCTGGCTTGGCGAGGGTCTCGGAGATGTCGAGCACGTAGTCGATCTGCTCGTCGCTTCCCAGATATCCGGTGTAGAAGGCGTCGAAGGCAATGCCTTCCTTCTTCCAGTGGGCCTCGATTCCCGGGATGTCCTCGCTAAGATCGCGGACCGTAAATCCGGTGAATCCACCCGTATGTGTGGAGAGAACTGCAGATGGAAGAATGCATGTTTCAACCCCGCATGCGGAGATAATCGGAAGTGCAACCGTGAGCGAGCATTGTCCCACGCACGAAATGTCCTGTATGGTGAGGATTCTCTTGTAGTCCATAAGACTCCCTTCGTATTATCCTCTTGTATGTGTTTTGGATGTTTTCGAGCACGAGCATATGGTGCGTGCCCGTATGATCCAAAATCCGTTCGAAGTAAAGATACGGCGTTTCATACTAAATCGGTAGACTTTATCGTATGCGGTAGTCGCGCGGATATTAGATGGAACGAATATTAGATGGAGTGCACGGTGCAACGAAAGAATGTGCTGTTGGTGTTCAGCAAGGTTCCAGAGCCGGGGATGGTTAAGACCAGGCTCTCGATACTCAAAGATGGATGGTTCAAGCCGGAAGTGGCATCTTACCTGTATCACTGCATGTTCTTTGATGCCATGGAAACTTGTTGCGCGGCCTTGGTGGATTTGGAGGCAAGACATAGCAGCTGCACAAGCGACTCCCGCGTTGGCGATGACGGCCAGGTAATAGAGGACGTGTATGAACTGGTTGTGTCCACTACCCCAAAGGAGAAAATGCCCAAGATGCGCCAGCTGTTCGAGTCTTCGGGAGAATGGCCTCGCGAGATAAAGTTCGATTTCGATGAGGGCGCAAGTTTTGACGAGCACTACAACGACGCGTTTGAAAAGGCGTGGGAGTCTGGAGCCGACACCATATTGTCAATCGGAGCAGACATGCCGGCACTCACGAAGGCCGACATCATCGGAGGGTTCGATGCTCTGCACAGTCTGGCCGATAGCCCCAATGGAGGGATAGTTCTCTCGCCCGATCAAGAAATGGGCGTTTCGATGGTGGGCTGGACAAAAGACGCGAACTTCGACCACACCGGAGTTTTCTACAACCAGTCGGGTCTCACGGTTTTGCCCGCATACATTCATAAGGCGCGCGACTTGGGCATACCTGCAAGGTATCTGCCGGCGATTCCAGACGTTGACACCATGCAGGACCTAATGCATAACGTAACGCTGGTGGAGGCGCTTTGCTACTGCGCGGAATCTGGAGACGACGTCGCTCCCCCATGGCGTACCGAGCAGGCTTTGGAAGAGCTAAGGCTCACGGATGTGAGGGTTAGGCCAAACGACCTGCACGACCCAAGGGAATCAATAGACAAGTAGGCATTTTAGACATCTGCTTGGGTGGAGCTTGTTTGGTTTGGAAGATTGGCGGATCAGTGCTGGGCATGCTCGGCTGTGGTTGAGCATGCCCAGTATATTTAAAACCTAATTTTTCCGGCGGGTTCGAATCAGACTTCTAATCGCAGAAATCTGCATCTAGCGTAATGTAGAACCTGTAGTCCGGATATTCCTTGGTAACCATTGCCATGATGTCGTTGCGGACCATTTCTCTGTCCTTCACGTCATAGCCAACCACGATGTCGAACATCACGGTTTTCTCAACTTCGTCTATGAACAAGCCATGAACTTCCATGACGTCGTGGTTGTTCCAGGCTATCTGCATGATGTTCAGCTGCATTTTGGCAAGGGCGTCGTCGGTGTTGGTGGAGTAGATGCCTACGGCGGTGAGTATCACCCCGTGCTTCTTGTAAACCACGTTCTGAATCTTGCGTGTTAGTCTGTCGATTTGCATGGCGGTCATGTTGCTGTCCACGGCGATGTGCATCGAGCCCCATATGTATTCCGGTCCATAGTCCATTAGCGTGAGGTCGTAGGATCCGTGAACGCCCTCTATTGAATTCACCGTACGTTTGATGTTTTGCGATAGCGAGGATTTGGCGCGCTGCCCCAGGGCCTTGCTAAAAGATTGCCTGAGTATGTCCAAGCCCGCCTTGATGATGATTATGGCAATGGCGGCTCCAAGCCAAGCCTCTATGCTGATTCCCCATACTATGGAGATAATGGCCGCTATCAACGTGGAAGCGGAGATGAAGGCGTCCATGGTGGCGTCTGTACCGGAGGCCACGAGGGAGTCCGACTCCACCTTTCTGCCAGATTTCTTGAAGTACATTCCCAGCAGAACTTTAACGACTATTGCAACCGAAACCACGACGATCGTTATGGCCGTGTACTCGGCTACTGCACCGTTGATTATCCACTGAATGGATTCGACAAGTGAGGAAACTCCGGCGTACATGATTACAACAGCAATCACGATTGTGGCGAAGTACTCGGCCCGTCCATGGCCAAACGGATGTTCCTTGTCCGCGGGTTTAGAGGCAAGCTTGGATCCAACTATCGTGATGATCGAGGATAGCGCATCTGTTAGGTTGTTCACCGCGTCGAGAACGATGGCTATTGAGTTTGAGAGCAAGCCGACGATTGCCTTGAAGGTTGCCAGCACGATATTCGCGATAAGCCCCACGGTACTGGTCTTGACTATCTGCTTGTTGCGCGCCGCTCGTAGATTTCCAATCGATTCGATGGGTTCGTTTTCGGTTCCGAGTGTCTTGTTCTCCGTGGCGTCTGTTGCTTCCAACGATGTTGAGAATGGAGAAACTTCTTTAGCTGCAGCATCGTCTTTGATTTTGTCGGTGTCGTTTAGCATAAAGAGTCCTCCCTCCTGGTGATGCTTAGCTTGCGAACATACGTGTTCAAGCAGGCGAACCGTGTAGGGTCATTTGCATGGTGCCCAATGGCGTTTAGCAACATATTGTCGTGATTCCGAAGACTGTTTGCAATAACAATTT
>CADBOM010000008.1 GCA_902796325.1 uncultured Coriobacteriaceae bacterium | reverse complement strand
GCCTTCGTTGGCAACCTGGTAAACGTCGTACCCCAGCATGTCGCAACAGCCTTTAACCTGGCTCTTTACCGGGACATCTGCCTCGCGCACGCACATGTTCACACCGCTTTGCGCCGATATCTCGTTCAAAGTCGATGCCAACCCGCCTCGGGTTGGGTCTCGGAAGCAGCGGACTCCCGGTGCAGCCTCCAAAACATTCGAAATCAGGTGGTTTAGCGGCGCGGCGTCAGATTCGATAGTGGTTGAGAAGTTCAATCCCTCGCGGGTGGAGATTACCGCGATGCCGTGGTCCCCAAGTGTGCCCGAGAGCAGGATCTTGTCGCCCGGCTTGCAGTTCTTACCAGAAAGATGCACTCCTTCCGGCACAATTCCAAATCCCGCCGTGTTGATGTAGAGTCCGTCGCAGCTGCCCTTCTCCACAACCTTGGTGTCTCCGGTAACGATTTGCACCCCGGCTTCGCGTGCGGCCTCTGCCATGGACTCGCAAACTTTCTTGAGGTCTGCGATTGGCAAGCCCTCTTCGAGAACAAACCCGCAAGACAGGTACTTCACCTCGGCACCAGAGGTGGCAACATCGTTCACGGTTCCACATACCGCGAGGCGTCCGATGTTCCCTCCGGGGAAGAAGTGAGGGGTAACCACGAAGGTGTCGGTGGACATGGCAATGCGGGTAGACTGCCCTGAGTTTGGAAGCTCGGCTATGTAGGAGTCGTCGCCTTGCTTTTCTGGGTCGGAGCCGAAGGAGCTCAGGAATATCTCGTCGATAAGCTCTTTCATCATCGATCCGCCGCTACCGTGCGACATCAGAACTTTGTCTCTATCCATTTGCTAATCCTCCAAAGGGATTGACGTGTTTATTTGTGCCGCCGCAATCATCTAGATTGACGTGTCCATCTGTGTCGGCGCTGGCAATCCAACTACTCGATCTGGTACTTGAAGTACGCGGCGCAGCTTCCCTCGGACGAAACCATGCAGGGCCCAACTGGATCTTGTGGGGTGCATCTGCTGCCGAAAAGCCCGCATTTGCTGGGCGGAATGACCCCGCGCAAAACGTCGGCGCATCTGCATCCCTTGGGCTCGATGGTCTCTCCGGGGTCTGGGTCGAAGCGCTTTACAGCGTCGAACTCCGCATATTCATCGCGAATGCGATATCCGGACCTCGGGATAGCCCCGATGCCCCTCCATTTGCTGTCGCATTCCTCAAAAACATCGTCGATCATCTGCAGTGCCGTGGTGTTTCCCTCTGCGGAAACCCCTCGGGCATAGGCAATCTCGATCTTAGCCTCGCCACCAGCAAGCTGGCGAACCAGCATCGCGATTCCCTGCAGCAAATCCACGGACTCGAACCCCGTTACCACACCCGGAATGCCATAGTCGCGGGCTAGGAACTCGTAAGGTTTGGATCCGATGATCGTCGAAACGTGTCCAGGCAGGATAAATGCGTCGATTTTCACCTCGGGGTCGTTCACCAGAGCCTCCAACACATGCGGAACGTTCTTGTGAGCGCATATTACGGAGAAGTTCGAGACGCCATCTGCCTTTGCGTGCTTGATGGTTGCAGCCACGAGCGGCGCGGTGGTTTCGAATCCAACTCCCGCGAAAACAATCTGTCTGTCTGGGTTCTCCTTAGCGAGCTTTAGAGCATCTAGCGGGGAATATACAACTTCGACGCTGGCACCCTCTGCCTTCTGCTTCTGCAAGGATGTGCGGGAACCCGGTACACGGATCATGTCGCCGAACGTTGCCAGGGTCACGCCTTCGATTTCGGAGAGCGCAATGATCTTGTCGATGTCTTCGTTTGGTGTCACGCAAACCGGGCAGCCTGGGCCGGACAGCAAGTGAATTTGCGGCGGGAGCACCGAACGCAGCCCGCTTCGGGCGATCGATACAGTGTGCGTTCCGCAAACCTCCATGAGGTTGACATCGTCGATATCGTACGACTTGATGGTTTTGACCAGCGAACGCGCGATTTCCGGGTCTTTGAACGAGTCGAGGTTCATGGCAGCTACTCCGCGTCCATTACGCCGGCGACGTCATTGATTTCACGGATGAGGTCGAGGGTTTCCTGCGCGCTGGCTTCGTCCACAACCTCGATTCCAAATCCAGCATGCACCAGGATGTAGTCGCCAACCTTGGCATCTGGCAGCAGGTCGAGAGAAGCTTCACGGCTGATGCCCATGAAGTCCACTTGGGCCATCCCGTTATCG
>CADBOM010000007.1 GCA_902796325.1 uncultured Coriobacteriaceae bacterium | reverse complement strand
TATATATAGGACGGAATTCATCAATGCGCGAAAATGGCAAGCAGAGGCATTATCTATGCATAGACCTGAAGTCTTTCTATGCATCTGTTGAGTGCGTTGAGAGAGGTCTCGACCCGCTGACGACAGACCTCGTGGTTGCCGACCCAGAGCGCACGGAGAAGACCATCTGCCTAGCCGTCTCCCCTGCCCTCAAAGCCAAGGGAGTTAGAAACCGCTGCAGGGTGTTCGAAATCCCAAGATCCCTCCAATACATCATGGCTCCACCGCGAATGAAGCTATACATCGAGTATTCCGCGAACATCTACGCCATCTATCTCAAGTACTTCTCGAAAGACGACATCCATGTGTATTCCATAGACGAGGCGTTCATGGACGTAACCGATTATCTTGACCTATACGGCATGGATACCAAGGCTCTTGGCAACAAGATCAGACGCGAGATAGTGGAGACAACGGGCATTCCGGCAACTTGCGGAATGGGCACAAATTTGTATCTGGCTAAGATTGCACTGGATATCACCGCAAAGCACAGCCCGGATTTTTTCGGCGAGCTCGACGAGGAGAGCTTCAAGCGCACGCTGTGGGACCACAGGCCGCTGACTGACTTTTGGCGAATTGGCGCTGGCACCGCACGAAGGCTGCACGACCTTGGGATAACCACGATGGGTCAGCTGGCCGCCTATCCCGACGTCGACATGCTCTACAAGGTTTTCGGCGTCGACGCGGAGATTCTGATAGACCACGCCTGGGGAAGAGAGCCAGTTCAGATCAAAGATATCAAGGCCTATAAGTCAAAGGTGCATTCGACCACCAATACCCAGGTACTCTCCGCGGGGTACGATTTCGACGATGCCAGGATCATAGTAAAGGAAATGTGCGACTCCACTTGCCTAGAGCTCGTGCGCAAGGATCTTGTAACAGAATCCGTGACGCTAGTTGTTCGCTATGAAAAAGACGCCGATGGCAACATCTTCAGAACAGCGGGCACGGCAAAGCTAGCGGAGCCCACGAATTCCCTCGAGATAATCCGCCGCGATGTTCTCGATGTATTCGACCACGTTGTCTCCCGAAACACACCTGTGAGGGCAATTGCGCTCAACTGCAATAACGTGCGCGAATCTGGGGAAATCCAGCTCAATCTGTTCGCGCACGGAGACGAGCGTGACGAAAAGGAGTTGTCGAGGGAACGCGCACGTCAAGAGGCCATCCTTGAGATAAAGGACAAGTTTGGGAAGAACTCGCTTCTAAAGGGAATTGACCTTCTCCCCAATGCGACGCAGATGGAGCGGAACAAGCAGATTGGTGGTCATAAAAGTGGCGAGTAACCATGGCAACAGGTACATCACCAACCGTCCGCATATGCCGATGTCGGAACGTGCCAAGATCTTCATACCCTTCGACCCGCTCAAGGGCTTCAAGGAAGCCCTGAGGCAAAAGGAAATTGAAGCCGAAGCCATTGAAAAGCCCTCTCTGAGCTCGGACCACATGGACAAGCTCGACCACGTTCTCAGCTCCATAGAGATTGGAAGCCCCATCGCCGTCATATATTTCCAGGCAGGGCAGCTAATCCGGTTGGAGGGAATCGTCGAGGCAATCGTACAAGCCATGCCCGATTCCCTCGCATCTGCAGAATCGGCCGAATCCGACCTCCTATTAGACGAGGATCGAGCGCAACCAGCTCGCAGGGTCTCCGTCGTCATATCGGGCACAAGAATTCCCCTTGATTCTATTGTCGACATAGAAATCGATTAGCTTCCTAGAGCCTAGTGTTTCTCAGCCTTTGGAAATTCGAAACATTTTTCGTAATTTCTGCAATTTCATACTTTTCTGATTTATCATACAAATATGATATTTCGTCGAAAGAAGGAAGCTATGGCAAACAGCAAGAGGAGCTCCAGGGACTCCGAATGGGCTGGAGTACATGGGCACCACAGAGTTCTGGGTACGGCTACGGTTGGCGAGAGGGGCCAGGTTGTAATTCCACGCGAGGCACGTGAGGAATTGGGAATCAAGCCGGGCGACCGCTTCGTGATATTCGGCAATAAATATCGGGGGACCGTCAACTTCATCAAAGCGGACTTCTTCGACAGCATCGCCGACGTGATGATGAGCAGGTCGCAGAAGTTCGAAAAGCTGGCCAAAGACATATGGGAAGTAACCCAAGAAGACATTTGGGACAAAAAAGACTCGTCTAAGAACAGCGCCAGGTACGAAGGCGAAGACGAAAGCGAGGATGACGACGATGTTATCAATGTTGAAGCCGAACAGATTGAGGACGAACCTGAAAGTGACGAGGCTGCCGATGATGAGAAGCGTGAAGATTAGCTCCCCCATTACAAGGCATGGATTCGCGAGGGCAGCGGTAAGGCGGACGATATTGCCCTAATGGCGAAGCTCTCATTGCCGGCACTTCGCTTAAGTGCAACAATACAGGTAGAGTGAACAGGGTTCACGAAGGGGTGCACCACCTTGGGTGTATTTTTTCGTGGACCCTTTTCTATACTTTTACGGTGGGTTGGCAACGTGCCGTGGGAAAGCGCACCGCGTGAACGTGTACTACTGCGAGGATTCTCGCCGCGCAATTCTCACCGCGCAAATGCATGGAGCGGAGCACATTGCCAACGAGGCCCAATGAACATGCACGGCGCCTTTCGGGCACAAAGATTTGGAGCGTGCAAATTGAAGGTTAAGGTCAACGGAAAAGTCGAGGATGTGGCCGCAGGCACCACTATCTTGCAATACGTGGAGAGCGCAGGGTATAGGGTCGATCGAATTGCGGTTGAGGTCAACCGCAACATAGTGCCAAAATCCACCTACGCTAACGTGGGGCTTCACGATGGCGACTCGGTGGAAATCGTAAGCTTTTGCGGCGGAGGTTAATCCTCTAGGTTAATTCGAAATAACGCGGTTATTAAATTCGAGGAAAAGAGACATATCCGGCAGTAGCATCTGACAGAAAGAAAGCATTGGAAGCGATGGTTATGCAATCAAAAGAGACAACGCAGGACAAGCTGGTTTTGGGCAACAAGGAATTTGATTCCAGATTCATATTGGGCTCTGGAAAGTATTCCCTGGAGCTTATCAAGGCTGCAATAGAGAATGCAGGCGCGCAAATTGTCACCCTGGCCCTAAGGCGCGCAAACGATGGAGGGCTTGCCAACATTCTGGACTACATTCCCGATACCGTAACCTTGCTCCCCAATACCTCCGGAGCACGCAATGCGGAAGAGGCCGTGAGGATTGCACGTCTCTCGCGTGAGATCTGCGGCAGCGACTTCATCAAGATCGAGGTTATCCACGATTCCAAGTATCTGCTTCCAGACAATTACGAAACCGCCAAGGCAACGGAAACCCTGGCCAACGAAGGCTTCGTAGTTATGCCCTACATGTATCCCGACCTCAACGCTGCCCGCGACATGCAGAACGCGGGAGCCGCATGCATAATGCCGCTTGGCTCACCCATCGGATCCAACAAGGGACTTGCAACCCGCGAATTCATCCAGATCCTGATTGACGAAATCGACCTTCCCATAATCGTGGACGCGGGAATTGGCCGTCCATCCCAGGCATGCGAGGCCATGGAGATGGGAGCCGCCGCAGTAATGGCCAACACTGCAATCGCTACAGCTGGCAACGTTCCGGCGATGGCAGAGGCCTTCAGGAAGGCCATCGAAGCAGGTCGCACTGCATACCTTGCAAAGCTCGGCCGCGTGGTTAGCAAGGGCGCAGTAGCGTCTGACCCTCTAACCGGATTTTTGCAGGACTAGGAGACAGAAGATGGAAAACAATCACATTAACGAAAGTCTCCTGAACGAGAGCATCAAGGAAGACTTGAAGCAAAACCGAATAGACCACATGGCCTATTTGCCCGGTATGGAGGCCATAGACTCCACGGTTATGGATACCGTTGTGGCGGCATCTAGATCGTACGACTACGACAAGTACACGGCCGCAGATGTTGAGAGGGCCCTTGCGCACGACAACAGGACCCCGGAGGACTTCGCCGCGCTGCTCTCCCCTGCCGCCACTCCCATGCTGGAGCAGATAGCACAGGTAGCCCGCTATGAAACTCGCTGCCATTTTGGCAACTCGATTTGCATGTTCACGCCACTGTACATCTCTAACTACTGCCAGAACTATTGCATATACTGCGGGTTCAACTGCCACAACAAGATACAGCGCGCAAAGCTCGACTACGGCGAGATAGAGCAGGAGATGCAAGCGATTGCAAAGAGCGGGCTGCAGGAGATCCTTATCCTCACGGGCGAGAGCCGTGCAAAATCGAACGTCGAGTACATTGGCGAGGCATGCAAGATAGCCCGCAAGTACTTCCGCGTCATAGGCATCGAGGTGTACCCGATGAACTCCGATGAGTACGCTTATCTGCACAAATGCGGTGCCGATTACGTTACCGTGTTCCAGGAAACCTACAACCCAGACAAATACGAGACCCTGCACCTTGCCGGCAACAAGAGAATATTCCCCTACAGGGTAAACGCCCAGGAACGCGCCCTCATGGGCGGAATGCGTGGAGTTGGATTTGCCGCGCTTCTGGGCTTGGACGACTTTAGAAAGGACGCCTTCGCAACCGGAATGCACGCATATCTGCTGCAGCGCAAGTATCCGCATGCCGAAATCGCATTCTCTTGCCCAAGGCTTCGCCCGATCATCAACAACGACCGCATAAACCCGATGGATGTTCACGAGGCCCAACTCCTGCAAGTTGTTATGGCCTATAGGTTGTTCATGCCGTTCTCCAGCATTACGGTCTCTACCAGGGAAAACCCGAGAGTCAGGAACAACCTCGTTAATATCGCTGCTACCAAGATCTCCGCTGCATCCAAAACCGGAATCGGATCGCATGCGGAGGGACTCAAGGACAAGGGCGACGAGCAGTTCGAGATAGACGACTCCCGCTCTGTAGAAGAGGTGTATAACGATTTACTAGAGCTCGGACTTCAACCTGTCATGAGCGACTACATCTATGTGGGGTGACGCGCCATGCCTCTTTTCGATGAAATCGACGATTACCACGACCCTATGTACGACCACATCTGCGTGGTAACGAACAGAAATCTGGTCAAGAACAGGTCTTTCATCAACCAGATAGACTACGTTTGCAGTCAGAAGCCCAAGATGCTCATCTTGCGCGAGAAGGATATGTCCGAGAAGGATTACCTCAATATCGCCGCAGATGTAGAGGCCGTGTGCCATTTCTACGACGTATTCTTCATGCCCCATAAGTTCGTTGATGTGGCGGAGAAGATGGGTGTAGATAGAATTCACCTATCCCTTGAAGATCTGCGCAATATGCCTCGAAATGTACGCAGTTTGTTCAGATACATCGGATGCTCGGTGCACAATCTAGACGAGGTTATCGAAGCCAACCATCTTGGAGCTTCGTACCTGGTCGCCGGGCACATCTACCCCACGGACTGCAAAAAGGGCCTTCAGCCCAAGGGAACCTCGTTCCTAAAATCGGCCTGCGTGGTGTCGGATTGCCCTGTTTGGGCAATTGGCGGCATAAAGCCCGATCACGCTCAGATTGACGAGGTTGTAGAATGCGGCGCTGCCGGGGGCTGCATAATGTCGGGCATGATGGAGCTTGAATAGAGAATTCGGAGCCTTGCCGTAGCCTTGCGGATTATAAGTCTTACCGCAAGCGGGAGGAGTCTTACCGCAAACCGGAGCCTTACGAAAAAAGTGGGAGAGCCTAATCGGCTCTCCCACCACCTAGCTCATATGTTTTTGGAACGCTTCTGGCGTTTATCTCCGATATCTCCATCTTGCCATCTATATAAGGCTGGTAGAGCTTGTCTATGCTCCCAACTCCCATACTGCAGCCGCCGCAGAACTCACAGCTTCCCTTTCCACAGAAGTTAAGGCTCTGCCTGATTATTTGAATGCGCTCCTCGCGCGTGGTGTCCTTGATCAGTATGCTTCGCATGCAGAACGTGCTCTCCAATCGAAATCATCGAAAATTAACCGGCGGAAAAACCGAATGTTGGAAAATCGGCTGATGTAAAATCTGCCTCGAGATCCACCTATCTACTCCGATTTCTTCGCATGGATGCAAACGGCATTGTATTTAACGTTCTCGTCCGTTTCCACAACAGGCACCTTGTAGCTTTTCTTGAAGCCCTCGTCCGGCTTTACCTCGCGGCCTTCATCCACAAACGCGATGTCGCTAAATCCTGCTTGTGTAAGCTGATCGACGATATCCTCTCGGCTAACCGATGCCTGCACGCTGTTACCAATCTCGCGAGCTTTCTTCAATACCTCGGGATCGCGCTGATAGTCGGAAAGCACCGTGTCGAGAATAAGAGTTCCGCCTGGTTTGAGAACGCGTTCAAACTCGCTAAGCGCATCTTCCTGGCTGCACAGCAGCGAGAACACATTGTTGATGTAGACGTAATCCATGGTGTTGGTGCCAATTCCCACAGACATCAGATCTTCCGGATAGGCAACGTAGAACTCCATGTTGTTCTCGTTCAAGCCGTTGTCGTGCCAAGCGCGGTCCATTCCAGCCTTGGCATCGGCTATGTAGGACTTGTTCCAGTCAACGCCTATAGCGCGCCCGTTCTTGCCCACCTTCGAGCTGAACTTGTAAACTCCCTTGCCCCTGCGGCAGCAAACGTCGAGCACGGTCTTTCCGGGGAGCTTGTCGGTTGGCAAGACCATGCGGCTCATACTGTAGAACCCATACTCGTGCTCGCCACTCTCGTAATACTTTTCGATGTCCGCCCTGGTTAGAGGAGCGTTAGCAGGCTTCTTGGGTTGCATTGGCTTGGGTTCGACGCTTGAGCCCTTAGATGCACCTGGACCATATGCGTCTACCGTTGGGAGCTTGTCATCATAAGCGCCGGCTTTCTTCTCAAACGACTGGCCTTTGTCGTTCTCTATCGTCATGCTGTCTGATTTGGACGCTCCTTCCAAAGCTGAACCGCTGGCATTGCCGGAATCGGAAGCATCTCCCTCGAGTTTTAGCTCCGCAATTTTGTCCGCAAGATTCTTGCGGCTGGTATCGACCTGCAGCTCGTCATTGTGTGCATAGTACTTGTCGTTCCCGTAGTGGGCTATGAACTGCATGGTCGACTGACGGGTTGTCATCTCGGCTATGAACACCAGCATCTCGCGCCCGTTGCCAAATACATCCTCGATAAATCCAATGGCATTGTCGATCTTGCCATCGGCATCCTTTACCTTGGGGTCGATCTTGGCAACTTCCTCTTTGTAGAGGCAGTTTATGCGGTTGAATGCATCTTGACCAGCCGATGCTCCATCAGCCTCGCATTGATCCTTCATGTTCCTGAGGGTTCTGAGAACCAGATTCTCGCGCTTCAGCGTCTCGGCATCGGCAGTGCGGGCATCGCGCTTGCGGGCGATGGCCCTCTGGCGGTCTTCAAGCGTCGTATCGAGGGCATCGGATAGGCTCCCTCCGTCCAGTAGTACGGGCTTCGCGCGCCTGAGCTCGTCCCTCAGCTCTATTACAAGCGACTCCTGCTTGAGAGCATCTGCGCAAGCGGTTCCAAGCGAGTCCATCATGAGCCCCATGAGGGCAACCCTCTCGTCAAATGCGGCCGCCTTGGCGCGCTTCCTTATCGAATCCGAAACCTCTCCAGTTAGAATCGTTCCAATCTGATAATCGGAGCGGTACTTGTTGAACAGGTCGTAATACACGGCGAAGCGATCTGCAATGTCATCATCCTTGAGGTATTGGGCAACTAAATCACGGTTCACCGTCTTGCCCATGCTCTCGTATAGGGAAATCAGCTCGGCCAAATCCTCCCAAGCACGAGCAGTCACGAAGCTCTTCTCCCCACCAGGAAGCGTCTGCACGGAGTAGAAGCAGTCGCGCTTGGCATCGAGGAAAGTCGTTACCACCGGGTGCAGACCCTTTGCAACCGCATAGCGCTTCCACGCCTCGTACTCTGGCTCCACCTTGATTTCCCTCAAGCGGTCGAGGGTTACAACGTCAAACTGATGCACCGACTTGTTGTACTCGGGCGGATTTCCGGCAGTGACGATTACCCAGTTATCGGGCACCCTGTGTTTGCCAAAGGTTTTGAACTGAAGGAACTGCAGCATAGAGGGATAGAGGGTTTCCGATACGCAATTGATCTCGTCGAGGAAAAGGATTCCCTCATCCAGACCGCTCTTCTCCATGTACTCGTAGATGGACGCCACGATTTCGCTCATCGTGTACTCGGATGCATCGTATTCGAAGTCACCGAATTTTCTATGCACGATCTTGGGCAATCCTAGGGCGCTCTGACGCGTATGGTGCGTCATGGAGTATGAAACGATTCCGATTCCAAGCTCCTGGGCAACCTGCTCCATGATGGCCGTCTTGCCGATTCCAGGGGCGCCGACCAAAAATATCGGGCGCTGCCTAGATGGCGCAAGTTTGGGCATGCCAGACTCGTCCTTGGCAAGGTAGGCCTCGACGGTGTCCTTGATCTGCTCCTTTGCGGTTGCGATATTCATGCTCTTTCCTTTCGTATTCAATCTGGCCATGCCTTATCTGACAAAGCCGAAAAGTAACCAATGGTTAAAGCGCTTTAGGTGAGGCTGAGCCCTTCGCTTTCTCACGCTCTCCGAAAAGCTCGCGTTAACGCCAAGCCAAGCGCTTGCGCGAATCTAGCGGGTGAATGAGGATTGCAAATCTAGCGCTCTCCGAGCTTCAGGTCCTCTATCTTCTCCTCATCCATGACAACCCTCATTGCCCAAGGAGGAACCACGGGAAGCTTGCCGTCTCCGGTGTCCATGAACACGAACGCCACATCGTATTCCGGCGGGCTTGAGGGAAAATACCCTAGTCCGTCGGTAAAGTAGACCATGCCCTGGAGGTCTTGCAGCTCTCCCCTATCCTGCAAGGTCTTGATGTATTTGAATACCGGCCTGAAATCCGTGCCGCCGAATCCGCGCACATAGAATTCCTTCATGTACTCGTCAATTTGGCTAAGGTCGGTAATCTTGGTATCTGCCTGAATTTCCGCATCGCATTGGATAATGTGGATGTTCGTGCGACCGCCAAAAGCCTCCGACTCCTTGAGAATATCGAAGGTGTGCTGCACGAACCTCTTTACGAGGTCACCGCGAACGGAACCCGAGGTATCTATTGCAATCACGAAATCGCGGATGCGTTTGGTTTCCATGTACTCCAGCGGCTCGATCAGCGGGATATTGCCGTAAAGATCTATGCCATACGTGTAGTAGACGTAATCGAACTCGTCGTCGTTGATCTTCATGTCCTCGGTGAGCATGGAGAACCGCCTCAAGAAATCCGTGTAGTCGTAGACCTTGCGGTTGCTCACCTCAAGAGAAGCCATGAGGCTAGACGCGTTGTCGCCCCATTCCTTCGAGAAAGTCTGCAAGTCAGTCTCGATTTGCTTAGAAATCTCGGCCCACTCCTGCTCTTCCTTGGATTTTTCGTCGTTTACCTGCTTCTCCGACTTGTCAGATCCGTTCTGGCCTTCCGATTGATCGTCTCCAACGGTGTCGGTGGTTCCGCTCACATCCGAGCTGGCATCCTTTGCCTCCTCGGACTCCTCGTGGCCTTCTCCCTCGTCATCAGAAGATGTTGATTTTTCGCCGTCCTGGTTGCCCTGAGCTTGAGATTTGGCACCATTGCCCATCTGCATCTCGCTGTTATCGTGCTGCGGCTCGGCCTCATCGCCATCTTCGTCTTCGCGAGCTACCTCCTCGGTCTCGCCAGGCTCGCGCTCTGTATCCTTGCTGGCAGCCGACGGCCAATTCTCGTGGCCATCGCGCTCGAATAGCGATTGAATTTCCACCAGGGTGTCGGTCGTGATGGTCATTCCACCCACGGTAACAGGGGCCTCCATGGCATTGCAGCACAGCTTGTAGAGCTTGCATGGGGTAATGTTTCCCACGCCGATCTTTATGTTCGAGATAATCTCCTTGCGCCTGTCGTCGTCGGGGCATTCGAACCTCGTGCCGCAAATCTCCATGGCAATGCCCTCAATCATCACATCGCATGCCATCCACCATGGATCTTTCTTCTTATGGTGCTCGTCGAATGGCTCGCGGAATATGCAATGGAGAATCATGTGGAGATAATCCCTGGTCGCCTCGGTAGGATCCTCCTCGAACCTCGATAGAACACTGAACGGTTCGAAATAGATGGTCTTTGCATCCGTACCCATTGGATAGCGGGTCTGGTTGCGCGTTGGCTCCAAGGGCATTTTCCACAGCGCGAGGTCTAGAAAGCGGAACTTGAGCATGAGTTGAACTCGGCATTCGTCTATGACCTCCGTGGCCACATCGACTGCCTTCTGCCAACGCTCATCCGTAACAGAAGAGTTGGTAGACATTGTTACCTAGCCTAGAAAAAGAATCCGCATTTATTGTTCGGTTAGATTCTAAACATTTGGGAGATAAATTTCCCATGTTCCATCAACCATTTTGCAAGTGGGCGCTTATTCCTAGCGATTTGTAGGAATTGACCTGAGGTGCCGCGTTTTGCTGGCTTCTACAATTCAAAATCGTCTACCGAGAATCCGCGAGACCTATCGAACCTGCTGCGCTTTATCTCTAGCAAATAGCCTGTCATGGCAGCATCTTGCAGAGCGCCAACCTGCTCGATTATCTTCAGCAGGTTCTTCTCGTCCAGATAGCCAAGGTCAACAAGATCGTCTATCGCGCGTCTATCATCGTGCCTTGCGATATCCACGCATATCTCGACGATGTTGTTCTTCAGAGTTCTGTCGAATTGGCTGCGTTTGGCCGGAGTCATGAGCACCGGGTCCTTCAAGCGCTCCAAGATGCTAGTGGCCTGCCTATAGCGGCCCGTAGCATCGTTATCGGGAGCTTGATAGTAGTTCATGTTGATGATTGCGTCGTCATAGTGGAACAAGAGCATGGACAGGTTGATTTTCTCGGTAGACCCTAGAGCCAATTGCACGTCATGCCTGCTTCGCAGGGTCGGCGGAAAATGAAGGTCGAAGTGATCGTGGCCATACACGGGCACCTCCAGATCAAGGTGTATGTATTCCACTATGCACTCGACATCGAAAGCTCCCCTTCCAACACGATTGATTCTGTCGCATATGAAGAGGCTCTTCAGATTCATGGCCCCGCTGAAGGCGAGCTCCGCCACCTCGAACACCTCATCGGGAATATGCACTTCTTCTTCCACATCGAGATATATGACGATGCCGGATCTGCCTTCGCGGATATGCTGGCACAGAAGCCCGCTCGCTGTGTAGAACTTTGGATTGTCCGGGTCCACATCCACATCGTTAAGCGACGGAGCAATCCCGTTCTCCAAAGCACCCCATGTTATCAAGGCGCGCTGCCCAATTGACGTTAGCGCTTTTGGAATGCGAAGCGATTCGATTCTGCTGCAATAAAACGCCTCGTCGCCGATTGATTCAACAGACTCGGGAATGTTCACGTGCGCCAGCGAATGGCAGCTCTTGAATGCGGCATCTCCAATAACCCTGAGGCCATCAGGCAGTTCCACGCTTCGTATGAACTCTTTTCTTATGAAAGCATCGGGGTCGATGAACAACGTGCCCTCTGCAATGGAATAGCCCGTGATGTTGGCGTCGAGCATCCTCGAGAAATGAAGCCCGTCATCGCGAAGGCAGTACAGGCCTCCATGCTCGTCGACCCTGTAATCCGAACCGTCTTCGATGCTAAACCCCGAGGTTGCACCCGAGAACCTAATGGATGTGTTGGAAGCAAAGTCGGCGCCCAGAAATGACACCGAAGCCGGTATTCTCAAATTGGATATCGAGTTTCCGGCGAAGGCAAGGTCGCCAATGCTCTCCAAGCCATCGTGCAAGCTTACAGCGTGGAGCGAAGGGCATCTGAAGAACGCATGGCTACCCACCGCACGCACGCTGTCTGGAAGGTTCACCTCTTCCAAACCTGTTTTCATAAAGGCAAAATCGCCCACCAACCTCAAAGTATTCGGAAACGTGATGGTGCGAAGAAGCACCGTGCCCACGGCCGCCTTGGTTGCGATTTCCTCAACACCGGCTGGAATACTGTACGAGCTGCAATGGACCGCGAGGGAAATCATGCGCTTCATATCTTTGGTGAATATCGCGGTTCCATCAGAAACGAAATAAGGATTTTGGGGATCGACCTCTATGCTCTGGAGAGTGCTCCTTGCAAACATTCCCGGCTCCAGACTCTTAAGGTTCTTCCCGATAATCAGATGCTTTGGCTTGAACTCGTCGAACATGTGGCCGTCCAACTCCTGCAAGCAACCCGGGAGCTTCAGGGTTTCCAGCGAGGAGCAGCCCCTGAACCAATATCTGTTAAATGCATCCATCCCATCTGGAAGCTCGGCTTCCCTCAGGTTGGGGCACATCCTAAAGGCGTAGTTTCCAATTGCCCTAAGGGAATCCGAGCATTTCACTGTTTCTAAGCTCGTGAGCTTAGCACAAGCATCTGCTGCCATCTCCCGAACTTCCATGCCCTCGATTTCCACCGGAGTCGTAACGTTTACGGCTCCCTCGGCAAGGCGAATGAGCCTAACGAACTCACCGTCCACTATGGAGTATTTCCACACGGCCCCGTCATCGCTCGCGTAATCTCTGGCTTCAGAGAGCCTGGCGTTATCTGCCGCCCTCTCCTCTAGGATGCTCTTGTACATGCCATCAGTCATTAGTCGCCGTTCCCGCCATTCCCTAAGCTACATGGTTCCCAGAATGCCAGACATGGCACGTGCTGTTCACGCGCCCGATACACTCAGCCCATGCGTTGCTAGCGCACCATGTGAGGTGCGCGCGCGTTTGCTCGCACGCATTTACAGGTCGAAGTCCACAAGGTCGTGCTTGAAGTACCTGCGCTTTGCCTCCAGCAAATACCCGGTCATAGCAGCATCTTGGAGCTTGCCAACGCGCTCGATAACCTCCAGCAGGTTCTTCTCATCCAGGTACCCAAGCTCTATAAGGTCTCGTATGGCATCTCTGTCGTCGTGTCTCGCAATGGCCTCGCAGATATCCACGATGTTGTTCTTCATCACCCTGTCGAACAAGCCTCGCTTGACGCTGGTCATCATCACTGGATCTTTAATTCGCTCGAGAATGCTCTTCGCTTGACGGTACCTGCCAAAACCGCCGGCCGTCATCCCGCCATAATCGCTCATGTTGATAATCGCGTCGTCGTAATGTCGCAAGAGCATCACCACGTCGACCCTCTCGCTTTGCCCAAGGGCTAGCGTGATTTCTCTTCTGCTGCGTGTAGTTGGTGGAAAATGAAGGTCAAATTCGGTTCTGCCGTCGATTGGCTCCTTCAAGTAGATATGTATATGCTCGATAACGCAGTCGATGTCGAAAGCCCCTCGGCCAATCTTCTTTATCCTGTTCGTCAGAATGAGCTCCTTAAGATTGCGAGCGCCGCCAAATGCAAGGTCGGCTATACGCGAAACCTCGGGCTTGATGTTCACGCTTTCCTTGACGTCGAGATACAGTAATATCTTCGTGCTTCCGTCTTCAAGATGCTCGCATAGCAAACCATCGTCAACGAAGTACCTTCTGTTGTTCGGATCCACCGATATGCTGTTGAGCGAAGGAGGAATGCTGTCGTTTAAGGCACCATGCGTCGTTAGAGCGAATTCCCCTATAGATTCCAAGCATTCTGGTATTTCGAGAGATTCAATCGATGTATCGTAGAAAGCCTCTGGAGCCATAATCTTCACTGTGCTCGGTATGTTAACGCAAGCGAGATTATGGCATCCGCTAAACGCAGAACGTCCTATCTCCTCCAGGCCTTCGGGAAGCCTCACTTTCTTCAATGTGGGGTTCCTGATAAATGCCCTATCCCCTATGAAGCGCGTTCCGGGTAGCACCTCGTAATACTCGGCGCCTTGCCCCATGAACCGCAGTAGATGGATTCCGTCCTCTTGCTTGTCGTATAGGCCGCCCGCGATGTCCACATGCAGGCGCGATTCCGGCTCAATCCCAAACGTTGCTGCATCCCCCGAAAAGCTGACTGCCGTATTGGAGGCAAAGTCGTGGCCAAGGTGCTTAACGGTAGCCGGAATGTGCAGAGCAGTGAGCCCAGTACCAGCAAAAGCCGATTCTCCAATGCTCTCCAAGCCCTCCGTCAAGGTGACGTACTGCAGGTTCGAGCACCTGAAGAACGCCCTGTTGCCAATCTCTTTCAGAGATGGTTTTGCCACAAAGCTTCGAAGCCCCGATTGCATGAATGCATAGTCGTCAATCTTCTCGATGGAATCCGGCATTCCTATCGAGTCGAGTTTCGAATTGTTCACGAAGGCCTTCTCGCACACCTCAAGACAGCCTTTGGGAATCTCATATTCATCGGTATGGACGGCCATGGCAATAAGCTTTGTGCCGTCTTTTGTGAATATGGCATTGCCGTCAGTAGCCAGATAAGGGTTCTCTTGACTTATAGATACGCTTTCCAGCGTGCTCTTCGAGAACACGCCTATCGAAATCTCTCTGGTGCCAGGCCCTATTACCAGGGTCTTAGGGATGCACACGTCGAAGAGGTAGTTCCCTATCTTCTCCAGCATACCCGGCAAAACCAGTACCTCGAGGTTCTCGCAATCTCGGAGCCAATCGTTCTCGAATGTTTCCATAAGGTGGGGGAACTTTATTTTCGAAAGATTCGAGCATCTCCTGAAGGCATAGTTTCCGATAGATGCTATCTGATCCGAGCAGGTTAGCTCCACAAGGGTTTTGTTTCCGTCGAAGGCCCTGGTCCATATTTCCATGACTGGCAACTCTTCGATCTTGTCCGGAATGCGAGCAATGCCCGAGTTTGCAGATGCATCGCACCCGGTAACACGCACGAACCTATCGTCGATCAGCCCATATCGCCAGATAACGCCAGCTTGATCTTCAAATTCTTTCTCGACCCCTATTCTCGAAGCCTCTGCCAGCTTCGCATCCTTAACGCTGTTCTGGTACTCGTTAAGACTGGCTCTGAAACTTGCTATTTGCTCAGGAGTTGCAGGAAGATCCGAAAATCCCATTCGCCATCACCTCATGCCGTGACTCTTGTGCAGCGACCCTTGTTCAATACGTGGATTCACGTCTACTCAACGCGGTCGAATGCTCGCTTTTTCAATTGTAACCTCATGTATTGCATACGCTTTGACCGTCCATGCATGAAATCTGCACTCGGCAAGCCCTTGCCCCGTACAATATGTTGCAAAGAATGGTATCGGCGACTCTGTTGGGCCATCGAATACCCAAGCTAAAAGGCAATTTGATCGCACAATCTGATCGCACAGCTAGGAGTGGCTGATGTTCAAGACCAATGGGACGATAGACAGGGAATTTCTAGAGGGCCTGGGCTGCACCATGATGGAAAAATGGCGTGACCGCGGAATGATCGTTGGAGCTATAGTGTGCCTAGCCTTCGCGGTAGTTTGCCTTGTGTTCTCGTTCTGGCTGCCAGCAGTAATTGGAGCCATAGGATTCTGCGTGTTTTTGTGGGAACGCATGATCATCAAGAACACAACGATACGCAACACCCTTAGAAACCTTGAGAAAACCACCGGATCTGCAAGCCTCAAAGCTTCTACCAAATTTACAGACGAGGGTTTCGTGGTCATGAGCGATGGCTACGAGCCCACGGTTATCAAGTACGAAGAGCTCAAGAGCATTCGGGAAAGCTCGCACGCATACGTTATCAAGGCAACCAACGGAATGACGTCATTCGTGTTCAAGGACGGGCTAAAGCCCGAAGACCAGCAAAAGCTCATCGACTTCCTCAAATCGAAGCCCACCAAAATCAAGTGGGGCAAAAAATAGCCTGATTACCCCCGATAACCGCAAGCGCATGCAGCATTCCCAGCACTCCTAGCAGC
>CADBOM010000006.1 GCA_902796325.1 uncultured Coriobacteriaceae bacterium | reverse complement strand
CAGAGTTCGTGCAGATGACCAAGGATGTAGCTATGCAGATTGCAGCTATGTCCCCTGTTTCCGTCTCCCGCGACACCGTTCCCGAGGGCGTGAAAGAGCACGAGATGTCGATCTACAAGGCTCAGGCGGCTGAGTCTGGCAAGCCGGAGAACATCCAGGAGAAAATCGCCACTGGTCGTATGGAGAAGTTCTACAAGGAGAACTGCCTCATGGAGGAGGCCTTCGTGAAGGACAACGATAAGACCGTTGGCAAGTACGTGGAAGAGGTTGCAAAGGCAGCTGGCGACACCGTTACCGTTAAGAGCTTCACCAGCTTTGTTCTTGGTGCGGAGTAGATCTAGCAATAAGGCTAACGCTCAAACTGCGCAAGCGCAGGTCCATAGCATTGATTTGAGGGGTCGGTTCCAAAGGAACCGACCCCTTTTGCATGAGACTGTTTGTTATATGTATGTCCAATTGCCAATTGATGAACGAGTGTTGATTCTAAAAAATCAAAATTTTCAATTTAAATTATATGAATCGGCAACATAGATATAGAGTGAAATTAATATTATGCGTTTAAAACATATGATATAATTTTTCGGCAATGTAAATAAGTGTTGATGAGATAGAAGGAGATGGTGAAATTGAAAATATATTCCGAGCGTATTACTGAGCGTTTTCGCAAGATTGCCGTAATTTCGGTAAGTGTGGCGATGTCGGTGTTGCTTTCATTCTGCATATCGGCGCCCCCAGAAGCATTGGCTGCGGAAAATGAGGATGTTACGCAGGGAGTACCAATCGAGCAACTTGGAAGCTCCGTAGTCGATGTAGTTCCCGGCACATATTATATGGGAAGCATACCTTCGGCGTACAAAGCTCCATATACGGGTCCCAAGGATCAAGGGGAGCTTGGTTCTTGCTGGGCTTTCGCAACAATATCTGCATTGGAATCAAGTTCAATGCAGCGTGGCATATCTTCATCTCCTGATTATTCTGAACTTGCGTTGGGGTATTACAGCTATTCTGATACCCTCGCATTTGAAAAGGGTGGAAATCCACAAATTTCTGCTGATTTGTTGGTGAAATGGGTCGGGCCTGTAAACGAATATGGGCAATTTGGAGGAGTAACCGCAGCCTATCCAAGCACTGCAGAAGGGGATGCTGCGATATCAATCATAGAAGATTACATATACAATAACATATTTAATAACTATTTTGCATCAATGGCAAATACGTTGCATGTCGATGGATATAGGCTTGTTAATAGCTCTGATGTCCTTAGTATGAAACAGTCGATAATGGACTATGGTGCAGGAGTTATTTCCCTTCCTTGGAATTACGAGAATATTCAGTATATTTCGGGTTCTAATAATGAATATACGTACAATTTCAGTGGCAGCGAAGTTAACTATGGCCATGCTCTTGCCGTAATAGGATGGGACGATAATTTTTCAAAGGAAAATTATCCGGAATATTGTAGACCGACATCGAATGGAGCTTGGTTTTTGAAAAATAGCTGGGGAACCAAGGCGCAATATTTATGGGTTCCTTACGAATGTGCTGCTCTATACCCCATGAACTCAATCTTCTATGATGTGTCGAGTGTCAACGAGAATGGCGTTATAGACATTTTGGGCATAGGTAGCGCCAATTTACCGCAGCTAGATTCAACCAAAAATGGACAGGCGGGCATTTTCACCGCGGATCGCAGTGGTGCTCTGAGTTCTGTAAGCGTGTATACGGGAGAGCCACTGAGGGATGTTAGCGTATATGTTTACACGGACGTAGCAGAAGGCAGTGACCCCACAGCTGGCACGTTAGCCTTTAGCTTTGCTACTACGGAGAGGTATCCGGGGTACAACAAAATAAACCTTGGGGATAAGGTTCGCTTGGACAAGGGAGAACGTTATTCGGTTGTTGCCTATATTCAAGACAGTACAGGCAACCAGTCCACATATTATGAAATAAATAATCAAACGTATGGAAAGTATGGATATCTGTCTGATCTGTCTTGTGGAAAGTCATGTGTTCTGAATGATGGCTCGTGGATGGATATTGCGCAAACTGGTAGGTCTTGTGCGATGGTCGCGCACATCGACACCGACTGCACGGTCCACCCGTACTCTGGCGACACCAGGTACGCCACCGCGGCCCAGGGCGTGCTCGACGCGTTCCCGCACGGCAGCGACGGCGTGGTGATCGCGTCGGGCGAGGGGTACGCGGATGCCATCTCCGCGTCGGGCCTCGCGGGCGCCCTCGGGTACCCGGTCATGATCACCGCGTCCACCTACCTGCCGGCCGAGACCACGGCGGCCATAGACGCGCTGAGGTCCGGGAGGGACGGGTTCAGGATAATCGTCGTGGGCGGCGAGACGTCCGTCTCGGGCGACGTGTTCTGGGTGCTAGGGAGCACCTACGGGTGGGGCAACCTCGAGAGGCTCTACGGCGCCACGAGGTACGACACGTGCGCGGCCGTGTGCGCCGCGGCCCCCGCGGGGTCGTGGGGAGGCACCGCGGTGGTGTGCAGCGGCACCGGATACGCGGACGCCCTCTCGGCATCCGCCTACGCCTACGCGGCGAAGGCCCCCGTGCTCCTCGCGGGCGAGGGCGGCTACCTCTCGCAGTCCGAGCTCTCCGCCGTGGAGGGCGACCCCTCCATCTCCAGGGTCGTGCTTGTGGGCGGCGATGCCGTGCTGCCGGAATCCGTCGGGTCCCTCTTCCCCGGGAGGGACACGGTTAGGGTCTCCGGGGACACCAGGTACTCCACCTCCGCGGCGGTCTGCGGCTTCGCCGCGTCGGACGGGGTCCTCTCGTGGTCCGACTGCGGGTTCGCCACGGGCGACGCCTTCCCGGACGCGCTCGCGGCTGGCCCCGCGCAGGGGAGCCGCGGGGGCATGCTCCTCCTGGCCTCCTCATCGGACTACTCCGCGGACGAGCCGGTGGTCGAGGCGCTCGCATCCGCCGGAGGGGCGGACGACGTGAGGTGGTACGGCGGGCCCGCCGCAATATCCGACGTGGCAAGGGCGTACCTGCTCGACGCCGCGAACGGGCGCTACTGACGCAATCTACTGGACAGACAAGGATGGACCAGACATGGGAATCGTGAAGAAGTTATGGGCGCCCCTCACGGCGGCCCTGGCGGTCGCGCTCTTGGCGCTGCCCGCACAATCGCAGGCGTACGAGGTTTCGGAGCCTGTGGTCGGAGGATTGACTGCGGCTGTTCACCGCGATTGGGATTACAGCACCAGGCTGGACACGGCCTCGGGGTTCGCGCAGTACTATTCCAATCGCGCTAAATCGACCGTCCCCGGCGTGGTTGTCGTGAACGGGTGGGCGTACCCCGACGGCGTCGTCGCCTCCGGCCTCGCCGGGAACCTGGGCTACGCCCTCGTGTACGTTGGGCCCTACGGGTTCGGGGACGAGGCCATGGCCGACATCGATGCCATGGCTCCGGCGTCCGTCGTCGTGGTGGGCGGCCCCGCGGTCGTGCCCGACTCCGCCCTGTCGGAGCTCTCCTCGAGGGGCTACGTCACGGGCGTCGACAGGGTGTGGGGCGCCGACAGGTACGCCACCGCGGCGGCCGTCCACTCGTACGGCCAGTCGCACGGCTCCGGGTGGTCGGGCACGGCGTTGCTGGTGTCCGGGGACGGCTTCGCCGACGGCGCGTCGGCGGCATCGCTCGCCGCGTACGGCAGGATGCCCGTCGCCCTCGCGTCCGGCGGGTCGGTCCCCGGGTCCGAGGCGGGGGTCTTCTCGGACGCCTCCTCGGTGATCGTGGTGGGCGGCGAGGCAGTGGTGCCGCAGTCGGCCGTGGCGTCGCTACCGGGAGGCCTCGGGTCCTCCGCGGAGAGGATCGCCGGCCCGGACAGGTACGCCACGTCCCGCGCGGTGGCCGACTACGAGGCCTCGCTCCAGGAGCCGGACCCCTCGGGCGGCTCCTCCACCCAGAATCCTTTCAGCTACGAGAACGTCGTGCTCGTGAAGGGCACGAGCCATGCGGACGCCCTCGCTATCGGCACGAACTCGGCCGTGTTTCCATGCTATGGAATCCATCAGGCACCGTGGGATAGCGCGAGTAGGCATAAGGGGCGTGCAATCGTAATTATGGCGGGTGAAGGTCACTGTGCAGAGGTATCAAATCAAATCGAATCCGTAGAGGATACAGGCTCTGGCGCGCAACTTGGAGCGATGATAAACAGCGTGACTTTCACGGCCAACGCATTCTCCGAAAAAGACATGACTAGTTTTTGCAATGCTATTTGTAGATATGGATGGAAATACGTTGAATAAGTAGTGGTTTCTGAATTAAGGAACCGAAGACGACCGGGGTGCTCATGTGCTCCGGTCGTTTTTATGCTGATTTCGCAACTTATGCAATTTTGAAATTCAAGCTAAAAAATGAAACTTTCATAAGGAGATAAATGGATAGAGTCTGGTGTATTTCGATGTGCCAGATGATGCTTTCGGCTCAACGCGGTCTTTTAAAGGAGCGTTAGTGCAGGTAGGCAAAAGCATCGCTTACCTGCATCTTTCTATAGAATGTTTCCAAAATTGGGACCATCATATTTGTTTATTGAAACTGGGGTTGGGAACTTTACGACGTCAAAAATCTGGCAGTTGAGACAGTTGAATAATAGAAATCATATAAAAATTAAGAAAGGTTCTAAATAGTCAGTCTGTCCTGAAAAGAGTCACGGCGTCATGACTATAATATAGAACGCAATTAAAATAAAACGTCATACAATAATATAACCGTTAAATTACGATTCTCTGTGCAGGTGTAAAAGCTCTTTGCTCTGCTAGCGGTGTCTCATCAGTCAGGTGGTTTGGCGGAACTGTGGTCATTTCCAATGAAGCTAGATCGTATGTGCTGGATGCTGCAAACGGCCGGTATTAATGAACATCTGTCGTGTTTACCTCGAAACAACTCTAAGGAGATTAGATAAATGAAACTTGTAAAATATGGAGTTACCGTTCTTCTGGCGATAGTGATTTCAATGATAACGTTACCATCTGCATCATACGCATATAACGTAGACGATTCTTATATTAGTGGTGGGGTTACAACGGTTGCTTACCGAAATTGGAGCTATAACAACAGGATTGATACGGCTTCCGGGTTCGCACGTGAGTATTCGTCGCATATTAAGCAGAAAATTGATGGCATCGTCGTTGTTAACGGTTGGTCTCCCTTCGATGTTATAGTCGCATCTGGACTTGCTGGAAATCTCGGCTATGCCCTTGTTTATGTTGGATATGACGGGTTCGGCGACATTGCGATGGCGGACATCGATGCTATGTCACCCGCTAGCGTTGTTGTGGTAGGCGGACCCGCCGTCGTACCCGATGGTGCACTATCGGTGCTGTCCTCTAGGTCGTACGTGGCCAGTGTCGAGAGGGTGTGGGGAGCAAATAGATGCGACACCGCAGCAGCCGTGTACGATTATGGCGCATCGCACGGGTCTGGTTGGTCCGACACGGCCGTGTTAGTATCCGGATCTGGCTTCGCTGACGGTGCATCCGCTGCGTCTCTCGTTGCGTATGGCAAGATGCCGGTGGTTCTAACAAGTGGCGGGAGCATCCCGCCGTCTGAGCTCAACATTCTTGATGGGTCTACAGCTGCTCTTGTCGTTGGAGGGGAATCCGTTGTTCCCGACAGCCTGCTCGCCTCGCTTCCTGGCGAGATGGGAAGCTCCGTTATCAGAATCTCCGGGTCGGACAGGTATGCCACGTCGCGTGCGGTGGTCGACTACGAGGTGAATCTCCGCGAACCGGCTTCCGACGGAACCGAATCCCATCCATATGGCTATGAGAGCATGTATCTGGTCAAGGGAACCTCTCACGCAGATGCCATAGCTTTCGGTGCTAACTCCTCGATATTTCCTTGGATTGATATTCATCAAATTCCAGCTAACTTTAAGGTAAACATTGGTAGACCAGTTGTGGTAATGTCCGGGGAGGGCAATACCACTGAATTCGCAAACCAGGTTCGAAAGCTAGAGGATAGCGGACAGGGCGGTCGCCTTGGAGCGTTAATATCTGACATTACCTTCACGGCTAACGGGTTCTCCGATGCGGAGATCACGGATTTCTGCAACACCGTATGCAGGTACAGGTGGAAATTTGAATAACAGGTCGTTATCCATGAATTGAGAAACCAAATATGACCGGAGCGCTCATGTGCTCCGGTCGTTTTTTATGTTGATTTCGCAAGCTTCGTATTGCCGCGGTTAGTTTTGATATAGTTGCTATTTAGGGAATTCAAACTACTAGGCTGCACTTTCGTGCGGCGTGAAAAGAGGCAACGGTGAGCGAGTTCATATACGACAGGGTTCTACTAAAACTTTCGGGCGAGGCACTGGTTGGAGATGCTGGCTATGGAATCGACCCAAAGGTTCTCAAGAGCGTTGCAAGGCAGATCAAAGAACTCGTTGCCGGTGGGCTTCAGCTGGCCATCGTGGTTGGCGGTGGCAACATATTCAGGGGCATGTCTGCAAGCGCCGAGGGCATGGACCGCGCTCAGGCCGATTCCATTGGTATGCTCGCCACGGTTATGAATGCGCTTGCCCTTCAGGCAGAGCTCGAGAACATCGATGTGGTTACCAGGGTCCAGAGCGCTATCGAGATGCGTGAAATTTGCGAGCCTTACATTCGCCGCAGGGCAATCAGGCACCTCGAAAAGGGCAGGGTCGTAATATTCGCCGCTGGAACTGGCAATCCGTATTTCACCACCGATACCGGGGCTGCGCTCCGTGCATGCGAGATCAACGCGCAGTGCATGCTCAAGGCCACGAAGGTCGATGGCGTTTACGACTGCGATCCTGCAATCAATCCCGATGCCAAGAAGTACGACAGGATCACATACAAAGAGGTGCTCACCAACGACATCCATGTGATGGACTCAACGGCCACCTCGCTTTGCAAGGACAACAATATGGCCATCATCGTGTTCAATCTGAGCGAAGAGGGCAATATATACCGCGCTCTCAAGGGCGAAGCGGTTGGCACAATCGTAGAAGGGTAGCCTCGTTAGCACGCTTCGCAAAGTACGTTTGAGCGCAGCGCTTGCGAGCAGATGCCTAGTGAATGTCGAGCAGAAGCCCGAGCGGTGTCTCACAGCACTCGCTTATTTTGAATATAATGATGGTAATTGCTTGCATGGCAGCACTCCGGAGTTGCCGTGCGAGTAATTTGGTGGCAACAAGGTTGCCTGTGAACGTTAGTAAACGTTAGTAAACGCTTGAGCCGACAAGCTGGCTCCTTGATGTAAGGATGTGGCTTATGACCAGTGAAATCATAGATAACGCTAAGAAGTCCATGGAGAAAACCCTGAGCAGTTTAGCCTCCGAGTACACAACTGTGCGCACGGGCAGGGCTTCGGCCAAGAATCTCGAGCACATTACCGTAGACTACTATGGGGCTGCAACTCCAATCACCCAGGTTGCTTCCGTCAAAACGCCAGAAGCACATCTGCTGGTAATTGAGCCATGGGACAAATCCCTCATGGGCCCGATTGAGAAGGCCATCATGGCAAGCGATCTTGGCATCACCCCCAGTAACGACGGATCCTCGATAAGACTTCCGTTCCCGGCTCCCACCGAGGAGCGCCGCAAGGAACTCGTCAAGCAATGCGCAAAGTATGCCGAAGAGGCAAAGGTGGCAGTGCGCAATGCTCGCAGAGATGCCAACAACAAGCTGGAGAAGAAAAAGAAGGCCAGCGAGATAACCGAGGACGACGAGAACAGGGCAAAGGCCAAGGTTCAGAAGCTCACCGACGAGTACGTTGCCAAGATTGACGACACCTATAAAGCCAAGCAGGCCGAGGTTATGGAGATCTAGCTTTGGGGATGACGCTCCAAGAGCTCGTCGAGTATTTTGGCGAGCTTCCTCCAGACATAGACTTGTCGTATTACGACCCGGATAAGATTCCCAACCATGTTGCAATCATCATGGATGGCAATGGACGCTGGGCTAAAGCCAGGGGTCTCTCGAGATCACGCGGACACGAAGCCGGAATAGAGGGAGTCCGCGCGGCTATCAGAACTTGCAGTGATCTTGGTGTTAGGTATCTCACCATCTACTCGTTCTCAACCGAGAACTGGAACAGGCCCAAGGACGAAGTCGACATATTGATGGAGCTTTTCGCCCACACCATGGCCGCCGAGGTTGACGGTCTGAACGACGAGGGGGTGAGGGTCAAGCTCATAGGCGATATGGACGATTTGCCCGATGAAACCAGGGAATCGTTCCAGTCGGCTATGGACAAGACTGCTCAGAACACCGGCATGACGCTGGTAATGGCTGTTAACTATGGCGGCAGAGTCGAGATAACCAAGGCAGTGCGCTCGATTGCTGAAGACGTAAAAACCGGTGCTCTCGCCCCAGAAGACGTGAGCGAGAGCCTGATTTCGTCTAGGCTCTACACATGCGATATTCCAGATCCAGACCTTATGATTCGCACGAGCGGCGAGTTTAGGATCTCGAACTTCCTGCTTTGGCAGAGCGCATACACCGAGCTATATATTACTGATGTGCTGTGGCCCGACTTCGATAAATACGAGATGCTCAAAGCCGTGCTTTCATATCAGTCGCGCGACAGAAGGTACGGTAAGGTTTAGTGGCAAACGATACGGAAAATATTGGCAACCTAGAAGCCGAGGACGCAGGACGGCCAAGGCACTCCGAGCAGACCAGGCGTTCGGAGCGGAAGGCTGGAAGTTCTGCGCGCTCGGAACGGAGGGACGCACGGTCGGAAACCACTCGTCCCAGGAAATCGGAGCAACCTAAGCCGAGTTCCGGAGACGGGGAGAAGAAAGAGCGTCACGGGCATTCCTCCACGGGAAGGTTCAAGACGGGCTTCATATTCTCTGGATCGGTATTGGCATGCACTCTCATCGGAGACATAACCACCCTCATCATGGTTATGGTTCTGGCAGGGTTTTGCACCTACGAGCTGTGCGCCCTGCTGAGGTCTGACGCAAAGCTTCCCAATGAGTGGATTGCAGTTGTTGCCGCCGTTCTGTACCCGCCGTGCTACTACTGGTTTGGCATAAGCGGGTTCTTGCCACTAACAATCATCGTGTGCATTGCCGCGCTGGTGTGGTATGTGGCCTATCCGCGTGCGAGGATCACCGACGTCGCTGGCACTGTGTTTAGCTCGCTATACACGGGCATGATGCTAACATCGCTCGTAATCGTGCGCATGGCACTTCCCGGAATCTGGGGCGGACTGCTTGCAACCATTGTGATCTTCAGCGTTTGGACCAACGATACCATGGCATATGCGTGGGGTTCCAGGCTTGGCCGTCATAGGATGGCTCCAAGGATTTCTCCCAAGAAATCGTGGGAAGGCTGCGTGGCTGGCATCATAGGCTCGTTTGCAATCTGGATGTTTGCGCCGTTCATCCCGGGAGTCACGCTCACGTTCGTAGATGCCGGGGTTATCGGAATAGTTTCAGGAATGTTGGCGGTGCTGGGCGATCTGTCGGAGTCGCGAATCAAGCGTGCTGCCGGTAAGAAGGATTCCGGCAATGCATTGCCGGGTCATGGCGGATTTTTCGATCGGTGCGATGCGCTTATTCTTGGTAGTGCCGCGGCTGCGGTTATGCTGTTGTTGTTTGGCATCGTGCCGATGTAATGGATGTCTGTAGGCTGGCTGTGGACTAGCTGTAGACTACGAAGTCGTCCAGGCTGGAACGGTGCGCAGTTGCCGCGCGTGTCCGATTGCATGTGGCCAATCGCACGTGGCCGATGTTCACAGTCTTCGAGTGCGGCCCTGGCGGGAGCACCAAAAATAATCTCAAACGTTAGAAGGTGCGAAGATGCATCAGGTTGATTTAACGGTTCTGGGTTCAACGGGATCTATCGGAAGGCAAACCCTCGATGTTGCTGCGAAGGCAGGCAGCGCCGTTAGGATCGTGGCCCTTTCTGCCAACAGGTCAATCGATTTGCTGGCAAAGCAGGCCGCTGAGTTTGGCGTAAAGTACGTTGCCATTGCCGACGAGTCGCTAAAGGACAGCCCTAAGCTCGTGGAATTCCCGGAAGGCACCCACATCTCGTGGGGAAAGCAAGCTGTCGAGCAACTGGCTGCCCAAAGCCCCGATCCAGAGGACGGCCGCGTTGACACGGTACTCAACTCGCTTGTTGGAATAGCCGGGCTGCGTGCCAGCTATGCCGCGTTGAAAGCGGGTAGGCGTTTAGCGCTTGCGAATAAGGAATCGCTGGTTGTAGGCGGCGAGCTCCTGATGCCAATGGCAGGCAAAGGCGGACATGGTGTTGAAGGAGCCGAGCTTCTGCCTGTCGATTCCGAGCACTCCGCAATCTTCCAGTGCCTTATTGGCGAGAAGGATTCCGAGGTGCAGAGGCTGTGGATCACGGCTTCGGGCGGGCCATTCCGCGGGTACACGAGAGAGCAGCTTTCGAAGGTTACGCGTGATCAAGCGCTTGCGCATCCAACATGGTCGATGGGCCCGAAGATTACCATCGATTCCTCGACTCTCATGAACAAGGGTCTCGAGGTAATCGAGGCTTACCATCTGTTCTGCTGCGACTTCGACCATATCTCGGTTGTCGTGCACCCGCAGAGCAGGATTCATTCCATGGTGGAGTATTGCGACGGGTCCGTTAAGGCGCAGCTTGGCGTTACGGACATGCGAATTCCCATCCAGTTGGCGCTCAGCTACCCCGACAGATGGAAAACCCCGTGCGAGCCGGCCAACTTCACCCAGATGATGGACTTCACTTTTGAGGCTCCGGATCTCGAGACCTTCGGTTGCCTTAAACTGGCGCTTGAGGCTGGACACCAAGGCGGAACTGCCACGACGGTTTTGAATGCTGCAAACGAGGTTGCTGTGGCAGCGTTTTTGTCCGGTGCATGTGGTTTCCTAGACATAGAGGGCACAGTTGGCGATGTGCTTGCAATGCACGATGGGCAACCCGTGGAATCATTGGAGCAAATCGAGGCCGTGGATGCATGGGCTAGGCAGAAGTCGCGTGAGGTGCTGGACAAGCGCGAGCAAGCGTGAGCTCAGGTGCGAGCTGGCGTGGCAAGCTCGCTAGCGTGGTAATCCCGCCAGTCGGTCTAATTCGCTGGTACGGCAACCCCCTGGTGCTCTCGGCTTTATAGATAGACAACAACTAGGAGATTGAATGGTAGATGTTCTGCTCACGATATTCTGGGGCATAGTTCTGCTATCCATAATCGTGGTGCTGCATGAGGGCGGGCACTTCCTGGCCGCCAAAGCATGTAAGGTAAGGGTCCCGGAGTTCATGGTTGGACTGCCTGGGCCTTCCATCGGGTTCAAGCGCAAGAAGGGCCAGACGCGTTTCGGCATCACGGCTGTTCCCCTTGGCGGATACACCAGAATTGCCGGTATGGACGAGTGGCACGACGAAACCAACCTTCCGCGCGCCGCAGCCTATATATATAAGTGTGGCAAGCTGAGGACTTCCGATTTGGAGAGATGCTCCAGAGACCTCGGGTTCGACCTCGAGGAAAACCTGGAGATGCTGTACGAGTGGGGCACGGTGGAGCGGCGTAAGTTCAAGCCGGGTGCGGATGGCACCGGCGCCGGCACCAGGGGCTCCTATGGCGATGGCGACCAGTACGATGACACCAACATGTTCGCCTACGATGCCGACCTCTACCAGGACGACGCATACAGCAGTGAATCCAGCAACGAAAACAAGGCCCCCAGAAGGACCGAGTACGAGTACCTTGCCCCGCAAATTGGTGATTATGAATCTGGCGAGCCCCGTACCATAGACGATCCAGAGGCCTTTATCAAGAACGAGCGCTCGCAAACATATATCTCGCTTCCATGGTGGAAGCGCATGATCATACTGTTCTCGGGCCCGGCGGCCAACTTGCTCACCGCAATCGTGGTGGTAACCCTCATCTTGTCTCTCATGGGGGCAACTCAACTTACCAGCACCATCTCGCAGGTTTCGGATGGTCTGCCCGCAGCTGCAGCCGGAATGCAAGCTGGCGACACCATCACGGCTGTCAATGGCCAACAGGTTAACTCTTGGCAGGATTTTTCAACCGTGGTTTCTTCTCTAAGCGTTGGCGACACGGTTTCCGTGACCTACAGCAGAGATGGCGTTGAGAACACCGTCAACATCACGGCCGTCGCATCGCCAGATGACGGAAGGCCGGTTATAGGCGTGGTTGCCGGAACCGAGTACGTTACATACAACGTATGGGATGCCTTTTGCCAGTCCATCGGATATATAGGCGAGGTAACGCTGTCGATATTCGCGCTCATCAACCCCGCTACGGCGATGAGCACGATAAGCCAGTCCACCTCGATAGTGGGCGTCTCGGTAATCGCAAAGCAGGCCGCAGATGTTGGGTTTGCAAGCTTCATGTGGCTCATGGCTATCTTGTCGATTTCCATCGGGCTTATGAACCTGTTGCCGCTCATGCCGCTCGATGGTGGCCGCATGATCGTGGAGACCATACAGAGGGTGTCTCGCAGACTGCTTTCGCCGAGGTTCGTGAATGGGTATTCCACGCTCGGAATCGCGCTCGTGATGCTGCTGTTCGTGGTGGTTACCGGGCAGGATATTGGAAACATCGCAACAGGAGGTTTCCCATGGTAGATGAGAAGAAGACACCGCACGATAAAACACGCGAGGTTATGGTTGGCAACGTGCCCGTTGGCGGGGGTGCCCCTGTGGCGGTGCAGACCATGCTATCCACGCCAACTACAGATGTGGAGTTGGCTCTCCAGCAGATAAACAGTGCGACAAGCTTGGGGTGCGAGATTGTGCGTTTGGCGGTTCCAACAAGCGCTTGCCTCGAACCCTTCGGGCAAATTTGCGAGCAGTCTCCGTTGCCCGTCGTCGCGGATATTCACTTCGACTACAGGCTGGCTATCGGGTCGGCGGAGCAAGGTGCCGCGAAGCTCAGGATTAATCCCGGCAACATTGGATCCGAGAGCCGCGTGGATGCCGTGATCGATGCTGCGGGCGAAGCCGGTATTCCCATCCGCATTGGCGTGAACGGCGGGTCGCTCGACCAGAAGTACCGCGATATGCAGGGAATGACTCAGGCGGAGAAGCTTGCGGCAAGCGCCGTGGAGTACGTTGAGCACTTCGAGTCGCGCGGGTTCAAGGACATCGTGGTTTCGGCAAAAGCCCATGATGTTCCTACGACCATCGATACATACAGGATTCTTTCCCGTGAGATTCCGCAGGTTCCGCTGCATATTGGCGTCACTGAAGCCGGAACGCTTCGCCAGGGAACGGTGAAGTCCGCCGTAGGATTGGGAATTCTTCTTGCCCAGGGCATCGGCGACACCATGCGCGTGTCGCTTACCGCTGGAATTGAAGAAGAAGTCAAGGTAGCTTGGGAGATTCTGTCTTCGCTTGGACTGCGCAGGCGCTCACCAGAGATAATCAGCTGCCCAACCTGCGGACGCACCCAGGTGGATTTGATCAAGATCGCCACAGAGGTAACCGAGAGGCTCGCCACCGTTGAGAAACCAATCAAGGTTGCCGTCATGGGTTGCGTAGTCAACGGCCCCGGTGAGGCTGCCGATGCAGACATCGGAATGGCTGCCGGCAGGGGAGAAGGCATGATCTTCTCGCACGGGAAGACGCTTAGGAAGGTACCCGAAGATCAGATAGTCGATGCCTTGTTCGAGGAAATCGACAATCTGTAGAACAATCTGTAGATCTTGCGTTAGATACGTGCGCTAGATGCGTGCGGCATTCGGTTTGTCGCATTGAGATACCTGGCTGCTAGCAATACGGTGCCTGTCTGCTCGCATTGCGCAATCGGACTGTCCGCCTTGCTGGCTAACTCAAAAAACTCCCGCTCGGGCTGCCGTTTGCATGAAGTAGAATCGTCTAACGTGCAATAACGCATTGCAGTTCGCATAATATGAATGAATAGTCATGCGCTATGGGATTCGCGCTAAGGGATGCCAGGGGATGTAACGGCATCGATTCGAGAGAAAGAGCAACAAAGTGCTGAACCAGATAATCAAGATGACGGATCTTTACGACCCAACGCTCAAGGAAGACCCGGTAGATGCCGACATCGTGTCTCACAAGCTCCTGCTTCGCGCGGGAATGATCCGCAAGGTGTCCGGTGGCGTGTACACCTTCCTGCCGCTTGGCTTCAGGGTGCTCAACAACATAGAGGAAATCATTCGCGAGGAGATGGAGAACATCGGCTCGCAGGAAATCATGATGCCGGCAATGCAGCCAGCAGAGCTTTGGCATGAGTCGGGCCGTTGGGATGACTACGGACCCGAACTCATCAGGTTCAACGACAGGCACAACAACGGCTATTGCCTGGGCCCAACACACGAGGAGCTCATCACCTCCATCGTGCGCAACGAGCTCCGCAGCTACAAGGAGCTGCCGAAGTCGCTGTTCCAGATTCAGGTGAAGTTCCGCGATGAAATTCGCCCGCGTTTCGGCCTGCTGCGCAGCAGGGAGTTCATCATGAAGGATGCCTATAGCTTCCATGCTACCCAGGAGTCGCTGCTGGAGCACTACAGGGAAATGGGACATGCATACGGCAGGGTTTGCGAGCGCTGCGGCTTGGAGTACAGGCCGGTTGCGGCCGACTCCGGCCAGATTGGCGGCAGCAACTCCGTGGAGTTCATGGCCTTGGCCGATTCCGGAGAGGCCGGAATCGTTTACTGCGATTGCGGCTATGCATCTGATGTCGAGGCTGCAAGCACGGTGATCAAGCCAACTCTCTATGAGGGGGCAGACACCATCACCAAGATCAGCACCCCGGGCGTTGGTTCGATCGATTCCCTGGCTGAATTTTTGGGCATCCCGGCAAGCTCCACCGTCAAGGCGCTTATCGGCAAGGGTGCCGACGGTCAGATCTACGCGATCTTCGTTCCCGGAGACCACGACCTCAACGACATCAAGATCTGCCACATCGTGGAGGGCTTCGACTTCCTCACCGACGAGGAACTTGCTGCTGCTGGCCTCCCCAAGGGCTCGATTGGCCCGGTTGGCCTGCCCGACGGCATCATCGTCATGGCCGATAGCTCGCTCAAGGATGTCCCAAGGTGGGTCGTTGGTGCAAACGAGGATGGCTACCACTATGTTGGTGCCGAGCTTGGCGTTGACTTCAAGGTCGATAGGTGGGAGGACCTCTGCACGGCACTTCCCGGCGATCTCTGCCCGGAGTGCGGACTCCCGGTCAAGCAGGCGCGCGGCATCGAGGTTAGCCAGATCTTCCAGCTTGGCACCAAGTACTCCGAGGCTATGGGTGCAACCTTCATGGACGAGGATGGCTCCGAGAAGCCGTTCATCATGGGCTGCTACGGCATCGGCGTAACTAGGACTCTGGCTGCCATCGTGGAGCAGTACAACGACGAGCACGGCATCATCTGGCCTGTGTCTGTGGCACCTGCAGAGGTGGTAGTGATTCCTCTGACTGTCGGCGACGACACTGTGTTCCCCGTTGCCCAGCAGGTTGCAAAGGACCTCAACAAGCTTGGAATCAAGGTTGCCATCGACGACCGCAACGAGCGTGCCGGCGTAAAGTTCAACGACAACGACCTCATCGGATGGCCGTATCAGATCACGGTTGGCAAGCGTGGTGTGAAGGAAGGCACCGTCGAGGTGAAGGATCGCGCTTCGGGCGAGAAGCTCTCGTACGCAATCGATAAGGTTGCGGCAGACGTTGCCGACCTTATCGAGGCAAAGCGCGAGGAATTTGCCTTCAGAGCCGAGTAGCTGATAAGAGCAACGCATAAACAACCTATAAGCAACCTATAAGCAAGCGAAAACTATGCCCGCCGTGTGAAATCGACGGGCATAGTTGCATTTGGAGAGCGCGCTACCAGTCGGAGCGTGTGCTTGCATTTGGGGAGTGCGTTAACAGTCGGAGCGCGCTAACATTTGGGGAGCGCGCTAATTCCGCCAGATCAATCAATCTTAGTCAGTTTTCACAACCACTTTGTCGTGCGGTTGTGAAATCCTATATATTTCCCATCCCCACCGAACTTACATTCACTATCCATCACTACAAATGTAGAATAAAGTACATATGGAAACGTTGAACGCGCAAAACATTGAACGCCATTAACGTTCGCAGTCGTTTTTTGTCCGCCTGTCCATATATTTTTGCGAATAAAGCATTCGAATTTCCCGAATGCTAGAATTCAAATTGGAAGATTTGTAGTACGGAATTAGTTCATTCTGTCTAATAAGGGCAATTACTTCAATTATGAGGTTCAGATGTTCGTTGTAATAAAGAAAAGCAAAACTTCTAAGCGCGAGTTGGTCTATATAGTCGAAAGCTATAGGGACGAGAACCAGAAGATCAGGCAGCGCATCATCAAGAAATGCGGAGAGTTGTCTGAGCTCACGGCAAACGATCCAGATGCCATTGAGAAGCTGAGGGAAGAGGCCAAGCAAATGACCAGCGAGGCTTCTTCTAAGGAAGTCGAGCTGTCAATCAACCTCAGCCTATCCAATTCCAAGAGCTCGCCCACCGTGAACTACGGATTCTTCTTTGTCGAATCCCTATATCATTCGCTTAAAGTCGAGCAGTTCCTTGAGAGGCATTTCGAGGATTACGCCACCGTGAAGAAAATCTCCACGACGCTCAAATACTTCGTGATAAGGGAGTTCTTCGTTCCGCTAACCAACCCCAACACAAACGGGGTATATCCACCGCTGTTCACGAATCCGGATTTCGAGCCAACGCCCACGCTCTCCACGATTGGGCAGATCATGGATGTCCAAAGCGATCTGCAAAAGCACATATACAAGGTCGCCAACAAGGGTCATGAGTGCTACGACAGGGTGTCATCGTTCGACATCACCAGCTATTTCTTCAATTCCGTGAAAAAGGGCAAGTCCAAGAAGTCCAGCGAGTCGGCCATGGATTCGATGATCTTCGTGCAGGTGGGCTTTTTGTTCGACCGCTATCGCAATCCGCAAGCTTGCGTGGTTTTCCCCGATGGCACCAGCACGGAAGACCTCATGCTCGAAATCTCCAAACTCAAGAAAAAGTACAACCTCGATCGCGTCGTCATCACCTGCGACCGCGGCTTTGGATCCAGCTCCACGTTGAGCAAACTCTTCGAGTCTGGCAACGGCTATGTTGTAGGACGCAAGGTCAAGGGTGCCAACCGTGAGTTCCAAGAGGCCATTCTCGACGAGCAGGGCTACAAGTGGAACGATGCCGGAACCTTCAAGTTCAAGTCGTTCAAAACCGAGAGGATGATTGGCAATTCCCTCATCCCCGAGAAGGTTATTGCCATGTGGACTTCTCACAACGCCGCGAAGATGAAGCAGATGCGCGATAAGAACATCGTGGACTTTCTGTCGCATCCCGAGAACTACAGAATGGGCACCATGCCCGATACCGACAGGTACGTGAAGGTACACGATACCTCGGAGACTCCTGGCGAGACCACAATCGAGCAGAACTTCTTCAGCTTCGATTCCGAGTCTTACAAGCGCGACGTTGCCCTTGACGGGTATTATGCGCTCGCCACAACCGAGATGGACATTCCGGAGTCCGTGGTGATCAAGCGCTTCCACAACATGCAGAAACTGGGCAAGGCCTATGCTCCGCCAGATCCCGATATGCCTGGAACTCCCGAGGAGCTTTGGACCTACGACGACGTGCGTGCGTATTTCTTCATCAGCTATCTGGCGATGGTGATGGAGCGCAAGCTCGAGCGCATGCTCGACTACAAGTACACGGGGGAGCAGCTGCGCGATGCCATCAACAACGCAACCTGCAAGAACATAGGGCAGGATATCTACGATCTGGCAAAACAGCCCGAGGTTTTCAAGGACATTGAGAAGGCGTTTGGTGTGAGCTTCGACAAGTCGTATGCAACGTTGGAGATGCTTCGCAAGTTCAGGAAAGAAGTCATCAACGCGCTGTAGTGACGCATTTTGAGTGCCGCTCGACCTCTATTCGGACATTACATAAACATCTCACCATTAATGCACACACTCAGCCGACGTATTGGCCATGTTTTCAGTGCGATGGTGTAGTATAAGCATGTTTACCCGTAACTATTGGCAAAATGGGGTTTTAAAGACAAATCCGGATAGAGAAAGTTGGTTGTTTTGGATACGAAATTCGAGCGTCTCGAAGACAACAAGGTCAAGTTTGACATCACCATCGATGCCGACACCGTAGATGCGGCAATCGATTCCGTTTATAGGGAAACGAACAAGAATGCCCGCATCCCGGGCTTCAGGAAGGGCAGGGCTCCGAGGACCGTTCTGCAGCACACCTTCGGCGAGCAGTACTTCACTGCCTACGCAACCGAGAACCTCATCGAGAAGTACTCGCCAGAGGCTGTTGACAGCGCGGACTTCATCGCTCTCCGCGACTACGATTACGACACCGACGACAAGCTCGTGGAGGAGGGCCAGGACTACACCTACTCCTTCACCATCCTCGTGAAGCCGCAGATGGAGCTCACCTCCACCGATCCCGTCGAGGTTACCCTCAAGCCCCTCACCGCAACCGAGGACGAGATTAACCAGCAGATTGACACCCTGCGTAGCTACTACATCGACCTCAAGCCCGTCACCGACCGCCCGGTCCAGAACGACGACATCGTGGTTTACTCCCAGGAGTGCGAGATCAACGGCGAGGCCATCGAGGAGGCTAAGGAAGACAAGCGCACCTATGTGGTTGGCGCTGGTTCCTCCTCCAAGGAGTTCGATGAGCAGATTATCGGCATGAGCATCGGCGAGACCAAGGACTTCGTGCTCCAGAGCACCGAGCTTGGCATCGACGACAAGTATTCCACCGTTCCGGTTACCGCAAAGGTCACCGTCAACGAGATCACCGAGAAGGCAATGCCCGAGCTTACCGACGAGTGGGCAAAGAACAACTGCGACGTGGAGAACGTCGAGGCTCTGCGCAAGCAGGTTGCAGAGGGCATCGAGGCCGACAAGCAGCAGAATTACGAGCGCGATAAGTCCATCGCTTGCCTGGACGCTCTGGCAGAGCGCATCGACGGCGAGATTCCCCGCGAGGTAATCGAGGACGCAACCACCACCGCGCTGCGCAACTTCTACATGAACCTCCAGAACCAGGGCTTCACCCTGGATCAGTACCTCATGGCAACCGGTCAGAGCGCCGACTCCTTCTACAACGACATGCAGGAGCAGGGCGAGGAGCTGGCAAAGCAGAACATGGCTCTGGATGCTCTGGCCCGTCACCTCGAGCTCGAGGTGACCGACGAGGACATCGACGAGGCCTTCGCAGAGGCTGACACCGAGGATAAGGACGCACTGCGCAAGCAGTGGGAGGACGACCACAGGATGGCAGTTCTTCGCGAGGAGATCCTGCGCGACAAGGCTGCTAAGCAGCTGTATGCCGATGCCAAGGTAACCTTCTCCGAGGATGCCGGCGAGGACGATGAAGAGGCTCCTGCAACTGAGGAAGCAGCGGCAGAGGAGCCGGCAGCAGCGGCAGAGGCCGCGGAGGCCCCTGCAGACGAGGCTGCCACCGAAGAGTAGACAAGAGGGAGATCCCGAGGATCTGGCAGCCTGCCCGATCAACAGCGGACAGGCTGCGCCCCCGGCGAAGAATGGGAATGCCAATATTCGCCTGATTGCATAACCAGTAAAAGAAGTGCAATCGAAGTAAGGAGATGGTACCAATGGATTACAGAAGCAGAGACGCGCTGATCCCCTACGTAATCGAGCAGTCTCCACGTGGAGAGCGCAGCTTCGACATCTATTCCAGGTTGCTCAACGAGAGGATCGTGTTTCTCGGCGAAGCCATCGATGACCAAGTGGCCAATTCGGTGGTTGCCCAGTTGCTGCATCTCGAGAGCGTGAACAGCGAGAAGGACATCTCGCTGTACATCAACTCGCCTGGTGGAGTCGTAACCGCAGGACTCGCAATCTATGACACCATGCAGTTCATCAAGCCAGATGTTTCCACTATCTGCATTGGACAGTGCGCATCGATGGCCTCGATCCTGCTCACCGCAGGCGCAAAGGGCAAGCGTTACGCCCTGCCGAACTCCAGGATCATGATTCACCAGCCGAGCGGCGGTGCCCAGGGTCAGCAAACCGAGATCGAGATTGCATATAACGAGATTTCGTACATCCGCAATCACATGAACGAGATTCTGGCAAAGCACACCGGTCAGCCAATCGAGAAGATCCAGCAGGACACCGAACGCGACAACTTCATGTCGCCGTACGATGCTCTTGAGTATGGACTGATCGACAAGGTAATCGAGACCAAGGACGAGGTAAGCGAATAGGCTTCCGTGCTAATAGTGCCAACGTTCGAAATCATTCACTCAAGACCTATGGGTGCGGCTTGCAAGAGTAGCCGTGCCCATAGGTTCTATTAGTTCAAAGGAATTCTTATGTCCGAAGACAACATGGGAAACAACGGCGATAGCGTGCTGCGCTGCTCGTTTTGCGGTAGAACTCAGGAAGAGGTTCACCAGCTCATCGGCAGCAAAGACGCGCTGATTTGCGACGAATGCCTCAAACTGTGCCTCGATATGGTGGATTTCGACATCTCCGACAACGGTACTCCGGAAGTTGCAGAAGAGGGCTTTGACACAAGCGATCTTCTCAATAACCTACCAACCCCGCACGAGCTATACGACGAGCTATCGAAATACGTGATTGGCCAGGATTCCGCCAAGAAGGCCCTCTCGGTTGCCGTGTACAACCACTACAAGCGCATTGGCATGAACACCACGGACGAGAACGGCGAAGATGTTGAGCTTGCCAAGAGCAACATCTTGCTGCTGGGTCCAACCGGATGCGGCAAGACGCTGCTTGCGCAGACGCTGGCGAGGATCCTCAAGGTTCCGTTTGCGATTGCAGATGCAACCACGCTAACCGAAGCTGGATATGTGGGCGAAGATGTCGAGAACATTCTTCTCAAGCTCATAACCGCCGCGGACTTCGATATCGAGCGCGCTCAGGTTGGCATCGTCTACATCGACGAGATCGACAAGATCGCGCGCAAGGCCGAGAACCTCTCGATAACCCGCGACGTTTCCGGCGAAGGCGTTCAGCAGGCTCTCCTCAAGATCATCGAGGGAACGGATGCCGCGGTGCCGCCTCAGGGTGGACGCAAGCACCCGCAGCAGGAGCTCATTCACATCGATACCACTAACATTCTGTTCATATTGGGCGGAGCGTTCGTTGGGCTGGACAAGATCATCGGAAGCCGCGTTGGCGAAACCGGCATTGGATTTATGTCCGAGGAGCGCGGTAACGTTAACACCGAGGGCGCGGAGCTGCTCGCGCAGGTGTTGCCGGAAGACCTTCACAAGTTTGGAATGATCCCCGAGTTCGTGGGCCGCATCCCGGTAATCTGCTCGGTGCAGGAGCTTGACGAGGACGGCATGGTGAGGATCCTCACAGAGCCCAAGAACGCGCTTGTGAAGCAGTACCAGAAGATGTTCGAGTTTGAGGGCGTGAAGCTCACGTTTGAGGACGAGGCCCTGAGGGAGATTGCCCGGGAAGCCAAGCAGCACGGCATTGGAGCTAGGGGCCTGCGCTCCATTTGCGAGCGCGTGCTCATGGACACCATGTACGACCTGCCCAGCCACACCGATGTAGTCGAGGTGGTCGTTACCCCCGAGGCCGTGCGTGGAGATCAGAAACCCAAGCTTGTCACTGCCGAAGGCGACGATGTTGCCGAGCTAATTGACGAGCCGGAAGACGAGGCCAAGAAGACGGCTTAGAGCTGCATGTGATTGCAGCTGCTATCGCGGTTGCGAGCGCAGCGGCAATTACGGCCGCGAGAGCGGTTGCTAGCGCAGCGGTGATTGGCGCCACGTGCCGCGGCAATCGCGGCGGCAATTGCGGCAGTACGTGTGGCAGCAACTTTTTGAAACATTGCTTTGAAATCTTTCAGTAGAAAGGGAAGCAGAATTGACGGACAACATTGAGAATGAGGCCGGCTCGTCTGAGCAGCAAAACCCTGCTGCGGACATGCCAAAGAACTACGACCCGGCGTCGATAGAGAGCAGCCTATTCGATTTTTGGTACAGGAACGGCTATTTCCACAGGGATGCCGGCGGGTACGCCAACCCTGAGAAAGAGCCGTACACCATCGTAATTCCGCCTCCAAACATCACGGGCATGCTGCATATGGGCCATGCCCTGAACGACACCATTCAGGATACCTGCATCCGTCGCGCGCGCATGCAGGGAAGGCCAACCAGGTGGATCTTGGGAACCGACCACGCTGGAATTGCCACTCAAACCAAGGTTGACAAGAAGCTCGCCGACGAAGGCATCTCGCGTCTGAAGATTGGCCGTGAGGCCTTCATCGACGAATGCTGGAAGTGGCGCAAGGAGTACGGCGGAACCATAGTTACCCAGATTAAGGGCATGGGTTGCTCGTGCGATTACGACGACGAGCACTTCACCCTCGATCCGGATTACGCTCAGGGAGTTCGCAGGCTCTTTGTGGAGTGGTATCACAAGGGCCTTATCTACCGCGGCAAGCGCATCGTTAACTGGTGCCCGCATTGCACCACGGCTATCGCCGATGACGAGGCCGAGTACGTGGATGAGGTTGGACATCTGTGGTACCTGCGCTATCCGCTGGTAGAGCCCATCGATGGCCAGGATTACATTGTGGTGGCCACCACAAGGCCCGAGACCATGCTGGGAGATACCGGCGTTGCGGTTTCGCCCAAGGATCCCGATAAGAAGAAGTTCGTGGGAGCCAAGGTTAGGCTTCCGCTGGTAGACCGCGAGATTCCAATTTTCAGCGACTTCTACGTCGATGCCGGATTTGGTACCGGATTCGTGAAGGTCACGCCATCGCACGACCCCAACGATTGGGGCATGGGCGAGCGCCATGGTCTTGAGAAGATCAACATCTTCGACGAGACCGCGCATGTTGTGGAAGGTTACGGAAAGTACTCCGGAATGGACCGCGACGAGGCCCGCAAGGCAATCGTCGAGGACTTCGATGCTCTGGGACTTCTCGACCACATCGAGGAGCACGAGCACAGCGTCATGACCTGCTACCGTTGCCACACCAAGCTGGAGCCTTGGGAGTCGGAGCAGTGGTTCGTGGCCGTTGACAAGCTCAAGGAAGATGCTGCCCGCGTTGTGGAGGATGGCGAGATTCAGTTCCATCCGGCACGCTGGAAGCAGGTTTACCTGGATTGGCTGTCCAACCTCAAGGACTGGTGCATTTCGAGGCAGTTGTGGTGGGGTCACCGCATCCCCATGTTCTACTGCGATTCCTGCGGTTGGGAAGACGCCTGCATGGACGACGTGGAGGTTTGCCCCAACTGCGGTAAGCCTGTGCGTAGGGACACCGACGTGCTGGACACCTGGTTCTCATCGCAGCTGTGGCCATTTGCCACGCAGGGTTGGACCACCGACGGTGCCGAGGCTGCCGAGATCAAGGCCAACTACCCAACGCAGGTTCTATCCACCGCCCGTGACATCATGGGCCTGTGGGTTGCCCGCATGGTGATGTCGTCGATGTACTGCATCAAGCAGATTCCGTTCGAGAACGTGATTATCCACCCAACGGTGATGGGCGCCGACGGCAAGCCAATGAGCAAGTCGCGCGGTAACGGAGTCGATCCCCTCAAGCTCATGAAAGACTACGGCGCCGACGGCATGAGGTTCGGCCTCCTGCTGCAGGTAACCGGAGCCCAGGACCTCAAGTTCAACGAGGACAGGCTGGAGGGCAGCCGCAACTTCGCAACCAAGATCTGGAACGCTGCAAGGTTCATACTCATGAATCTCGACGGCTACGAGCCGGGAGACCCGCAGCCTTTGACAGACGCCGACAAGTGGATTCTGTCCAGGCTTGCAAAGCTCACCGCTCGCCTAGATGAAGAAGCCGAGGACTTCGAGTTTGCAAAGCAGGCCCAGGACCTGTACGAGTTCTTCTGGAACGAGCTGTGCGATTGGTACATCGAGTTCTCGAAGGGCCGTCTGCGCGAGGAAGGTCCAACCAAGCTGGCAACCCAGCGCAACCTGGTGTTCGTGCTGGATCAGTCTCTCAGATTGCTGCATCCCATGATGCCATTCATCACCGAGGAAATCTGGCAGAAGCTGCCGGTGCAGTGCGACAGGCCTTCGATCATGGTTGCCCCGTGGCCGGATTCCAAGGAGCTGGCCAAGTTCATCGACGATGACGCCGAGCGCGCCATCGAGCTGGTAAGGCAGGTCGTGACCTCCATCAGGTCTACGAGAGCCCGCTACCAAATTGGCAACAAGAAGCAGATCGACGTTGTGGTCAAGGCTTCGAAGGAAGACATCGCGGCCATCGAGGCCGAGCGCGACCTCGTGTTCACGATGGGCAACATCGGAAACCTCACGATGGATCCGGATGCCCAGAAGCCCAAGGGTGCTTCGGCAATCGTTACCGACGACCTCGAGGTTTACATTGGGCTGGAAGGCCTGGTTGACTTCGAAGCCGAGCGCAAGAGGCTTGAGAAGAACCGCGACAAGCTGCTGAAGGACAAGCAGAAGCTGGACAAGAAGCTCTCCAACGAGGGATTCCTTGCAAAGGCAGCTCCCGAGGTTGTGGAGAAAACCCGCAACGAGGCAGCCGATGTTGAGGACTCGCTGGCTCGCGTGGAAGCTCAGCTGGCAGAGCTGGATTAGTTTGAAACGAGGGCTCGGCCGCCGGAAAGGTGTCCGGGCCCTTTTCGCATGGTTTTCATAATTCGCATGAAGCTGGGTTCGAGAAACCATGCCAATAACTGGATCAAGAATCGGATTGGACTAAAAATGAGCGAAGAGCGTTATCAGCAGGCTGTTAGCATCCTAACCGATGCCCTGAAGTTTGGAATTCACCCATCACTCGATGGCATTCGCGCGATGATGGACAAGATGGGCAACCCCCACACCAAGTACCCGTCCATACAGGTGGCGGGCACCAACGGAAAGACCTCCACAACGCGTCAGATTGCGGCCATCCTTCAGGCCCATGGGTACAAAACGGGCCTGTACACCAGCCCGCACTTGGTGGAGTACCCGGAGCGCATGGAGGTCGACGGCAAGGTCGTGAGTCACGATCTTTTCGCAGATGCCATCATCTTGGCCAAGGAAACCGCGGATTCCCTCACCGACATGACTATCACGGAATTCGAGCTCATCACCGCTGCCTGCTTCTGGATCTTTGCGCAGGAAGGCATTGATGTGGCGGTGCTCGAATGCGGAATGGGCGGACGTTGGGACACCACCAGCGTGATTGACCGCAAGGTTGCCGTGGTAACGGGCATTGGCCTCGACCACCTTGGCATCTTGGGCAACACCATCGAGGAGATCGCTGGCGAGAAGGCAGCTATCATAAGCGAGGGCTGCAAGGCCGTGCTTGGCCCCGGAACCCAGAGCACGCTGCCAGTGTTCATGGACCAGGTTACGAAGTCGAAGGTTCAGCCGTGGCT
>CADBOM010000005.1 GCA_902796325.1 uncultured Coriobacteriaceae bacterium | reverse complement strand
GATCTTCTAGCAGCGAATATGGGTGAGCCAGCAGGTCTAGAGGCCCGCTGGCTCACTTGTCTTGCAAGCTAAGAAAACGCACGTACCTTCATGCAGGCTCGCCTGAATGGCCCGAACGCGAGCTTAAACCGCGCCCTTCATTTGGCAGAGCGCACGCTCAGAGCGCGCGTCCAAGACGTCGTTCAAGACGTGCCGCTATCAGTCAAAATGCGAGCTCAATCCATTCAGAACATCGCCGAAGTTCGACGGCTGAACGGCTGGCTCCAAGTATTCATGACGGTTCAGAGACTCCATCTTGGCCATCTCATCGGAAGACAACTCAACGGCCAGGCTCGCCGCATTCGCCAGCATGTGCTCCGGGTTCTTCGAGCGCGGAAGCGGGATGATTCCCTCAGCCTCCTGCCAAGCCAGTATGGTCTGCGCTGGAGTGATGCCATGGTCATTCGAAATCTGCGCTATCACAGGGTCGACGCTTGAGAGAGACCCGCCGCGTCCGAGCGGAGACCATGCCTCGTACACGATTCCGTTTTCCCTGCAAAAACCAAGGGTATCGTTGTCCTGCATGCGCGGATGATGCTCCATCTGGTCAATCGCAGGGAGCGGATACCCGCGGTCTACCAAAGACTGAAGATGACCCACCTGGAAGTTCGAGACACCGGCAAACCTCACCAGCCCCTCATCGATGAATCCCAGAATCTGCTCGTAGGTATCCAGATAATGTCCCTCGACAGGCCAATGCACGATGAAGATGTCGAGATAGTCGAGCTGAAGGTCTCTAAGCGTCTCTTCGAGAGAACCTCGAACCGTGCCGTCGATCTGACGGTCGTTCCACACCTTCGACTGCACGAACAGCTGCTCGCGCGGCACGCTTGTCTGCACCTCGGCGAGGGCCTTGCCAACCTGCTTCTCGTTACCGTAGAAACGCGCGCAGTCGATGAGCCTGTAACCCATCTCCACTGCGGAGATCACGCAGGTTTCCGCTTCTTCCCCACTGAGCTCGAATGTACCGTATGCGATGCGGGGAATCTTGAAGGCAGGTGCAGAGCCGTCCCCGGCACCAGCTTCGCCGCCAGAAGGAGACTTCCCGCTCCAATTCAACGTGTAGCCATGATCTATATCCATGACGCTAGGATCAAAATCGTTCATAATATCCTCCATATCATTACGGCCTGCAGCTTGCACATCGTCGTCTTAACCGCGAGAGCTAGAAAGACATCCCGCGCAAATCGTCTTGCGCAACCTCGGCCCACACAACCCGGTCTACAAAATCCCTGCCTACGCAACCCCGGCTGCAATCCCGGCTTACACAACCTGGAATATGAAGAAATCCAGGTAATGGGTTTCCGGCACGCCCCACAAGATGGGATGGTCCGGAGCCTGCTGCCTCTCCTCTATCTGCTTAAGCTCCACATTAGCATTTCGAGCGGCGCGGGCTATGGCCTCTTTGAGCAAATCTGCAGTCATGAAATGCGAGCACGAGCATGTGGCCAAATATCCCCCGCGCGGAAGGATTCTCATGGCCAGCTCGTTTATCTTCTCGTACCCGCGACTTGCCTGCTTTACAGTGGAGCGGCTCTTGGTAAATGCCGGCGGATCCAGGATCACGAAATCGAACGGCCCTCCCTCTGCGCGCATGAACCCCTTGTCGGAAGCCAGTTTGGGCAGATACTCCATGATGTCGGCGCATGTGAAATCCATTTTGGAATCCAGACCATTTAGAGCCGCGTTTTGCTTTGCGAGGTCGATTGCCGTTTGCGATACATCCACGCACCGCACGAACTCCGCCCCTCCAGCCGCTGCATTCAAGCCAAAAGGCCCCACATGGCTAAAGCAATCCAAGACCTTCTTGCCGCGGGCAAGGTCTCTAACAGCCCTGCGATTGTATTTCTGATCCAGGAAAAACCCGGTTTTCTGGCTGTTCTGCAAATCCACGTCATATGCGATCCCGTTCTCGTGCACCAGCACTCGAGCCGAGGAGTCCTCCGCAGACCTATCCGCAGCGCCCGTCGAATCAATCGCACCCGTCGCATGCCCCTCCACATCGGAATCCCACCACCCTTTGGAAAGCTCGAGTCCCTCGTGCTTGCGAGCGGGTGAATCGTTTCTCTCGTATATGCCGCGAATATCCTGCCCGTCATCTCTAAGGACATCGAGCAAGAGCGGATAGAGAACTGGGCGAAGCTTCTGCATTCCCACGGTGCCAATCTGCGACACCAGCACGTCCTCGTAGCGATCTACTATGAGGCCCGGGAACCCGTCGGCTTCCGAGAACAAGATGCGGCAGCAATTGGTGTCGGGCTCGCAATCTGGCAGTGCCCTGCTGCCCATGGTGGTCTTGCGGTAATCCCACGCCCATTGCAGTTTGCGACGCCAGAAAGCCTCGTCGAACCTGTCGTTTGCATTGCGCGACACCACACGAATCCTGATCTTGCTCAACTCTGAGATAAGGCCCGTGCCAAGATAGGTGCCGTTTTCCTCCACGACATCCACCACGCAGCCGTTCGCAGCCTCCTCCCCGCTGGGAGATGGCTCCAAGCGAATGACCTCGCCCTCGAAAACCCACACATGACCCTGCTTGAGCGCACGGGCGCCCTTCTTGGTTACAACAGCTCGGGGATAGGGCCTTTTTCCATGCATTCGACGCTCCAATTCGGCGGCTTCGTTTCTTACATTCTCACGACAGCGATAAAACAAAACTTGGTTCAAGGGTAACACGCGAGCGGCATCACGCGAGCGACTTCATCTGAACGCTTTTAAGCTTTGCGTCTCAACCCGAAGTCAACGCCCTCTAACCCACGGCGTAAAAATTTAGCTTCCATCGAAAGTTATACTGGGTTTGTCGAAAAAAATAAAACATCGCTAACATTTTGGCAGCCGTTAATATTCGGAATTCCGCGCGCTGAGGATTCCACGCGCCGACAGACGATGAATGCAAAACCTTTGAGTTCGAAGGGAAATGAATGCCCGTGCAAGATCAGATTGCTGGCATAAGCACGCTGCGAGACCTCAAGCCCGGAGAATCCGGAACCGTCACCAAGGTTGGTGGAGAGGGGTCGTTAAGACAGCATTTCCTAGACATGGGAATCATCCCCGGAGTGCAGATGACGATGGTTAAGCGAGCCCCGATGGGAGACCCGCTGGAATTCTCCATCAGAGGCTACGAGCTAACGCTCCGCATGAACGATGCGGCGGAAATCGACATCGATACCACGGGGTCAACGGCACACAGCAGCACCGAGTCAAAGGATGTCGAGCCCGAACTCGAGGCGATAAGCACTTCCGAGCACCCGCACTGGCATCAGAACCACCCCGGCCTTGGCGAGGGAGGAATCTTCCACGAGAAGGCCACGGAGCATCCCCTGCCAGAAAGCACGACTCTAACCTTTGCGCTCGCCGGCAACCAGAACTGCGGCAAGACCACGCTGTTCAACCAGCTCACAGGCTCCAACCAGCATGTTGGAAACTTCCCCGGAGTTACCGTAGAGGGCAAAAGCGGCCCCATGCTTGGCCACGACAACACCCTGGTCACCGACCTGCCCGGCATTTACTCGCTCTCCCCGTACAGCAGCGAGGAGATAGTGTCCAGGAAATTCATCCTCGAGCAGAAGCCCACGGCCATCATCAACATAGTCGATGTTACCAACATCGAGCGCAACCTCTACCTCACCATGCAGCTGATGGAGCTTGGCGTTCCCATGGTGCTCGCCCTCAACATGATGGACGAGCTCACGGCTAACGGCGGTTCGGTGCACATCAACGAGATGGAGCAGATGCTGGGCATCCCGGTCGTGCCAATCTCCGCAGTGAAGGCGGAGGGCGTGGACGAGCTTGTGAAGCATGCGCTCCACGTTGCCAAATATCAGGAACCGCCCCAGCGCATCGATTTCTGCGCCAAGGACGAGCGCGGCGGAGCGATCCACCGCTGCCTGCACAGCATCATGCACCTCATAGAAGACCACGCCGAGAGAGCGGGTATTCCCATCAGGTTCGCCGCCAGCAAGCTCATTGAAGGCGACAAGCTGGTAAGCGAGTCCCTTGCCCTCGACGAGAACGAGATGGCCACGATCGAGCACATCGTGAAGCAGATGGAAACCGAGAGCGGGCTCGACCGTGCAGCCGCCATCGCGGACATGCGCTTCGACTTCATCGGCAAGGTTTGCGACAGAACCGTGGTGCGCCCCCATGAGAGCAAGCAGACCGCGCAGAGCCGCAAGATCGACAAGTTCCTAACCGGGAAGTACACGGCCATCCCGGCTTTCATCGGAATCATGCTGGTGATCTTCTGGCTTACGTTCGGATTGATAGGAGCATGGCTGCAAGATCTTCTCGACACGGGCATCGGCGCCCTCGGCGAAATCGTGGACAGCGCAATGGCGGCAGCCAACGTTAACTCCGCGGTGCAATCGCTCGTGGTCGACGGCGTGTTCAATGGTGTGGGAACCGTCGTGTCGTTCGTGCCGATAATCGTCACGCTGTTCTTTTTCCTCAGCCTGCTCGAGGACAGCGGCTACATGGCCCGAGTTGCCTTCGTAATGGACAAGCTGCTGAGAAAGATCGGCCTATCGGGCCGAAGCATCGTGCCCATGCTCATAGGCTTCGGCTGCAGCGTGCCCGCAATCATGTCCACCCGAACACTTCCATCGGAGCGAGACCGCAAGCTCACGGTGCTGCTCACGCCCTTCATGAGCTGCTCCGCAAAGCTCCCGATCTACACGTTCCTAACGGCGGCCTTCTTCCCCGATCAGGCAGTGCTCGTCATGGCCCTGCTGTACTTCGGTGGAATGGCCGTTGGAGTGCTGGTTGCCCTGGTTTCGAAGAGCACGTTATTCCGCGGCGAGCCGGTGCCGTTCGTGCTGGAACTGCCAAACTACCGCATGCCCGCGGCAAAGAACGTGGGGCACCTGGTGTGGGACAAAACCACCGACTTCCTGCACCGCGCGTTCACGATCATCTTCGTGGCCACCATCGTGGTCTGGTTCCTGCAGTCGTTCGACTTCTCGTTCACATTCGTTACGGATGCCCAGGAGAGCATGCTCGCCGTAATCGCAGGCGCCATCTCGCCGATATTCGCCCCACTTGGATTTGGAGATTGGCGAGTGTCCACAGCGCTCATCACGGGATTCATGGCAAAGGAGAGCGTGGTTTCAACGCTGTCCGTGCTGTTTGGATCGGTTGCCGCCATGCAGG
>CADBOM010000004.1 GCA_902796325.1 uncultured Coriobacteriaceae bacterium | reverse complement strand
GGCTTGGTCACGCGGAACTTGCGCACGCGCTCGTAAACCTGCTTGCGCTGCTCGGGCGAAAGCAGAAGATCCATGTTGGCATCGGAACCAACCGGCATGTAGTGGAAGTACCACACGAACACGGCTCCGAGGTCGCACAGGTTATCGATGAACTCGTCGCTGGTAACGGCATCGCAGTTTTCGCTGGTGTAGCAGCAGGAGATTCCATATGGCAGCTTGTTCTTCTGCAGCAGCTTCATTGCACCTATGACCTTCTGGTATGTACCCTCGCCACGACGGAAATCGGTGGTCTCCTCGTTACCCTCGAGGCTGATGGCCGGGATGAAGTTCTTCACCCTGAACAGGTCGTCGCAGAACTGCTGGTCGATCAGGGTGCCGTTGGTGAAGCACAGGAAGATGCAATCCTGGTGCTTCTCGCACAGCTTGATAAGATCCTTCTTGCGCACCAGGGGCTCGCCGCCGGTGTAGATGTACATGTAGACGCCAAGCTCCTTGCCCTGCTGGATGATGCTGTCGATATCATCGAAGGTGAGGTTGAGCTTGTTGCCGTAGTCTGCGGCCCAGCAGCCCTTGCAGTGCAGGTTGCATGCGCTGGTTGGGTCGAGAAGGATTGCCCATGGGATGTTGCAATTCAGCGAATTGCGCAGCTCGGACTGCTTGTGCCATCCATTGAGCATAGCGTTTTCGAGGAAGTTCTTTACAAGCTTGTTCACAACCTCTTCGTCGATGCCCTCGCCAAATCTAGCCAGCATCTGGTAAACATTCGACTCCGGATCCTCAAGGAACTGCCTGATGATCTTCATCTGGGCGGGGAATGTTTTACCGGCGAACCTATCGGCAACGTTCAAAGCAAATGGAACAGCCTTTTCGGGATTCTTGCGAACCAGCTTGAGCGCGAGCTTTGCCCCCATGCTCACTATTTTTTCTTTAACCACAGAATTCTCCTAATGCAGAAGCCTGGTCCGGATGCATTACGCAGCGAAAGCGCACCACCCCAAAAGTATGACCAGAAATCCTGCACACATGTCTCGTGAATATACATGTGTTTATGATACGGAATAGAAAGGCTAATAAAAGGACAAAACAGACGAAAGCGCCGGCTTTAACGAAAGTTGGCACACTTCGTAAAGCCAGCGCCTTGTTTCAGTGGCTATTTTTGGTATCAGCGCCGCCAATTTGGCTAGCTGATCAGAAATTTGTCGAATAAACCCATCATCCCGATAAGCTATCGATCAATCCCCCTTGGCAGGTTTACAAGGTGGCGATGAGCTTCTTGATGCGCTCCACGCCCTCCACGGTGTCTGCAGCATTGCCGAAAGCTGTTAGCCTGATGTAGCCCTCGCCGCTTGGTCCAAATCCGGCACCTGGAGTCGTGATGACGTTGGCCTTCTCCAGAAGAAGTCCGAAGAATTCCCATGAACCCATTCCATTGGGGGTCTTGCACCAAACGTACGGGCTGTTAACGGCACCGTAGACCTCGAGTCCAGCGCTCTCGAGCCCATCCTTGATCACCTTTGCGTTGTTGCGGTAGTAATCAAGAGTCTCCTCGATCTGCTTCTTGCCTTCCTCGGTGTAGATCGCAGCAGCTCCACGCTCGATGATGTAGGACGCGCCGTTGAACTTGGTGGTTTGGCGGCGGTTCCACATATCATGCAGGCTCTGGCCGTCCCTCACGAGAGACTTTGGAACCACCGTGTATCCGCAACGGGCACCGGTGAATCCAGCGGTCTTGGAGAACGACCTGAACTCGATTGCGCAGGTCTTGGCACCCTCGATCTCGTAGATGGAATGAGGAACATTGGGCTCGCTGATGAATCTCTCGTACGCTGCATCGAACATGATGATCGCGTCGTTGGCATTGGCGTAGTCGACCCACGCTTTGAGCTGCTCGTTGTTGAGAACCGTTCCAGTTGGGTTGTTTGGCGAGCACAGGTAGATAACGTCCACCTTCTCATCGGGAATGGCAGGCGAGAAACCGTTCTCGGCAGTGGTTGGCATGTAGTGGATGTTTGTCCAACCTTGGGTTTCTTCGTCGTAATCACCCGCGCGACCAGCCATTGCGTTGGTGTCTACATACACCGGATACACTGGGTCGCAAACCGCAACCTTGTTGTCCACGCTCAAGATATCGCCGATGTTACCGGTGTCGCTCTTGGCTCCATCCGATACGAAGATCTCGTCATCGTCGATCTGTACGCCGTGAGCCCTGAAGTCGTTCTCGGCAATCGCATTGCGCAGGAAATCGTATCCCTGCTCCGGTCCGTATCCCTTGAAGGTCTCCTCCTTGGACATGTCGTCCACTGCGGCATGCATGGCCTCGATTACCGCTGGTGCCAGTGGGCGGGTAACATCTCCGATGCCCATCTTGATCATCTTGGCCTCGGGATTTTTCTCGGTGTACTCCGCGGTGCGCCTTGCGATTTCGGAGAACAGGTAGCTCCCCGGCAGCTTCTGGTAGTTCTCGTTTACTTTGGCCATCTATGGTCCTTCCCACATTTGCTCTGAACGTTGGCTGACATAAATGAATCTGATGCGAATGGTTCCTGGCACGCATCGGCTCCAGTAACATCAACGCATGTCTCTAGAATATACTTTAGAGCCCAAATGTTGCGAATCGAATACGCGCACGCACAAACCCGTCAAAGGCAATGATGGAAACAGGCCATGGGGAAAGGCCACCCGGCGAAATACGCATTGAGAGCCGTCTAATATATGTCCTCTGGCAGGTTTTAGCACAAAGGGGCAAGGTTAGAGGAAGGAAGCACAACGGGGCATCCCCAGACAGAAGGCCTCAACTATCCCCCCAGCATTTCCCTCTCTTCCAAGGCCTCCATGTACATGCGGTGTTCCTGTTCGGACATGCAAACCTTTCCTATGGCTGTGTCGTATATATGCCGCTTCGAGAGCTCGTCTGGGGTGCCGTCTGGAGCGTATTTTTGCTGTATTTCCACACCAGAACTATCCGAGTCTTGTATACCGAAGATATCGAGCTTCCACGCGCCGGGCACTCTGTCTACTACAATTGCAGCCAGGTTAATCCAGCTATTGCACTTATCCAAGACAACGCTGTCGCTTGTAATCACGAACTCGCAGCCGTATAGAGCCTTGTCCACGTCTATATCCTCGTTGCTGGCCATCACCCTTGTTGCATGGTGCTCCCCCAGCTGGGCAACCAGGGCTTTAAGCCGACCTGAATTAGACACTGGCTTATCGATTAAAAAGCGCGCCGAAGACACACCGAGCTCGTCAAGCGAATCCAGGGCCATGTCTATTGCAAGAGGCGTCTTGTCTATGGGGTGGTAGGTTCCCCTTAGCCCAGCAAGGTCTCTGATGGTGGAATCCTGCCCCACAACCAACGGAGAACCGCATAACGCCACCTCGATGGTTGTTATCAGGTTGAATCCGTCTACCAGAACATCTGCCCCGCGACAATCATCCCTGCCAAGCATCTTGGATTTG
>CADBOM010000003.1 GCA_902796325.1 uncultured Coriobacteriaceae bacterium | reverse complement strand
TTGCTGCGACCCCAGAGAAGCGCCAAACTCTGTTGTTCTCTGCAACGATGTCGAAAGACGTGCTCAATCAGGCGAAGACCCTCCTAAACGAACCCGAGTATGTTGAGATTGCCCACAAGAATCTAACCGCAGACACTGTGGAGCAATACATAATGCCGGTGAGTCAAACCCAGAAAGCCGACCTTCTGCAAGCTCTTCTGGAAGAAAAGGGTGGAACCAGGATTTTGGTGTTCACCAGAACCAAACGTCGTGCAGATGCGTGCGCCAAAAGGCTCAAGAAGGCATCTTTTAGGGCCGACTCCATACATTCAGATAAATCACAGAGTCAGCGCACCCGCATTCTCAACGATTTTAAGAAGGGCAAGATAGACATTCTCATTGCAACCGACGTGCTCGCCAGGGGAATTGATATCAGCGAGGTAAACTACGTCGTTAATTACGACGTTCCGCTCGATCCGGAAGATTACGTGCACCGCATTGGTAGAACCGGGCGCGCTGGAGAGCAGGGAGTGGCGTACACGTTCGTAGGCGTGGATGAGATTTCTGCTTTGAGGGAAGTCGAATATTTTACCAAGCGCATCATTGATGTTTACGACATCGAGGGATTTGAATATTCGGAAAACCGGGTAATCCCAAGGGCAGACAGAAGCGCCGAGAGAGGCAAGACCTCCACGGGCAAACGCAAGTACGCTTACAGCGGAAGCCGAAAGAGAAGGTCGTATCCGCGCGGAGGACGCAGAAGGTAAACGAAAAGGGTGCTCGTACTATGAACTGCGCCCCCGAATCTTGGACAGAAAAGTAAAACCAAGATTTGGGGTGCGTTTCACTAACGGGCACCCTTTAATGTTTTATCGGCTTGCAGCTTTTAACGTGCTAGCTTTGAATGCAGCTTTAAAAATCGAGGAAAAAGCCGAGGGTCTATATATAACCTATTCCTCGGTGTAGTACCTATTCCTCGACTGGCTCGGTTCCCCAAATTTGGAACAGCTTGTGATAGAACGGGGGAACTTCGTTCTGGAGCTCTGGGGAAATTTCGTAACGCAGGTTGTTGTACATGAACTCCGTCTTCTGGATTCCCTCCATGAACTCACCGAAGCGGCTTGCCGGCATTGACATGATAACTTCGTCTTCTCTTGCAAGGCCCCTTGCATGATCTCCTGGATCTGGGAATGTGATCTTGTACTGTCCGTTCTGCATTGGCTCGATAATCGCGTGAACGCAAGAATCTATCGAATCGAAGTTGCTCTTTACATATTCGCCGGTCATGAAGCGAATTGCTCCAATTTCCCAGAGAATCTGGTGGGTATTCGAATAGATGAGAATCACATCCGGCTCGAACGTGCACTTCTCAACTGGCGCAACGACCACATAAGGATATTTTCCCTCTTCGAGCTTGGGGAAGTTATTCCAGAATTCGACAGCTTTGTCCTTGTCCTTGATTCCGAGAACCTCGACAATCGTGTCCCCAGCGGGCTCTCCAACCTCTGCCTTCACAACTCCAAACGAAACCATCGGGTTCCAGCACCAATGGTCTTCTTTCCCCATGGCCATGGTGATTCCACGCATACGCGAGAAGAATTTAGCCTGGCAAAAAGCCATCGGTTTACCAAAATCTTTGCGAGGGAACTTCGCATCTTCTGGGATTTGATCCTTGCTCTCTACAAATTTGATTGCCAGAGGGTAGGTTCTAAGTCCCAACCTTTCTTTAAGATCCTTGCCCAATGAATTGAATTCGCTAATTTCCATGGCTCCTCTTTCCTGAAGAACAACATCGAATAAACACTTGGCGGTACCTGTGGGCAGTACCTGCGGTGCTAGAGAAATGATAGCGCATCCAAGAAGTGTTTTCTGCTTTGATGGACAGGGTATAATCACATTTGAACGCTATGAAATGCAAGGTAAAAGCGAGGTATTAGGAGAAGGTATGCAACACTATACGTTTATGCCAAGAGGGGTTTGCTCAAGACTTATCGATTTTGATTTGGATGATGAGGGAAAGATTCACAATCTTTCGTATTTTGGTGGATGCAATGGAAACCTCAAGGCTATCGGCAAGCTTCTGGAAGGCGCAGATGCCAAGGAAACCATCGGCATTCTTCAGGGCAACACCTGCGGCCGTAGGCCAACTTCCTGCGCAGATCAACTGACAAAGGGATTGGAAGCTGCACTCGATGGAAGCCTCGCTCCATCCACTCAGGGGTAGTTTTTAGGCGACAAAGCTAGCTGGAAAAGCTAGCTAACAAGTTTATATGACACGCATAAGCAAGCCCGCCGGCTGGATTTTCGCTGGCGGGCTTTGTTCTACTGAATCCCCGGATAAACGGCCACGAACTTTCTGACAAGTTCGAATGAAATTCATTGTGTATTCACGCATGAGGTTGCTAGAGAGCTTGCGAGAGATATTAAATCTAGAACCTAACGATGCAAATACGGGGAAGAAAGTGTCGGATACGTCTGCCAAATACACATTTACCGAGCTAACACCGATAATTGACCGTAAATGAGTAACATGAAAACGTATGTGATTTTTAGGGCAAGCTGCAAAAATTCACATCGAAACAGCTGCTCTCACATATGAAAATCGACATGGCAAATCAACTAATAAACCGGCAAACAACGTAGATGAGCGGAGCTACCTTGTCTAATACCAACGAAAATTCCGAAAACCCCATCAGCCAAGAACTGGATGATCTGGCCTGCGGAGCCATCGGCATGGCCCTCGATAATCTTGCAGAGGGAGAGGGAATCTGGCCAACGCTTGTTCTTCTCCATAACGACGGCGACAAGGAATACTACGTGTTCGAAGACGATGGCCTGGATATCTGCCTGCAGGAAGCAAGAGATTCCGTGCACGATCTTGGAAAGGATTCCAAGTGCTATGCGCTGTTCTACGATGGGTTTTTCGAGAACAAGGACGGGGGAGACCTCACCGACAACGCGCTGATTGTGGAATTTGGTGAGCGTGGTCAGGAAAATGCGTTCTCAGCAGTGATTCCATATGGAAACGCCGGCATGCAGGACGATTTTTGGTACGACACCCCAATGCCTGGTGGCGAGGAGAAGCTGCTGTTTTAACGTTGTTGCTTTGGGCTGAATTAGAAATCATTTGGCTAGCCGACGGTTAGACCTAAGATCGGCTAGCATTCGGGCGTTATAGAAAAGATGGATGGAGAGAAAATGCCAGATTACGAGGGTATTAGGAACGTGGCAATCATTGCCCACGTCGACCACGGAAAGACCACCATGGTCGACAGAATCTTGGAAGCCACAGGTGTATTCAGGTCTAACCAAGATGTTCCAGATCAAGTGTTGGATTCCAACGACCAGGAGAGGGAGCGCGGAATCACCATTCTGTCCAAGAACGTGTCCGTTAGATACAAGGGAGTGAAGATCAACATCATCGACACCCCGGGACACTCCGATTTTGGAGGAGAGGTCGAGCGCGTTCTCAACATGGCCGATGGTGCTCTTCTCATCGTAGACGCCTTCGAAGGCCCCATGCCCCAGACTCGCTTCGTTTTGAGAAAAGCATTGGAAATCGGTCTTAAACCCGCGCTCGTGGTTAACAAGATCGACCGTCCAGGCGCTCGTCCGGAAGAGGTTCTGGACGAGGTGTTCGACCTCATGGTCGATCTCGATGCCAACGACGATCAGCTGGACTTCCCTGTTGTTTATACATCTGCGGCAAATGGCTATGCACGCTACGAGCCCAACGATGACAACAACGATATGATTCCATTGCTCGACACCATCTTGAAGTACATTCCCGAGCCCAGCTACGACACCGAAGGTCCCGTTGCCCTGCAGGTTTGCACCGTGGCGCATTCCAACTTCGTCGGAAGAATTGGAATTGGACGACTGCACTCCGGCACCCTTCGCGACAAAGACACCATTTTGGTGCGCAAGCCCGATGGTCATGAGAGACTGGTGCAGATCAAGGGTCTCTACACTTTCGAGGGGCTTGGTCATGTTGATACCGATGAGGTTTTCTCCGGAGATATTGCTGGAGTAGTTGGCGTTGAGGATACCGACATCGGAGATATGTACACTTCTCCCGATAACCCCGTGGAGCTTCCGCCAATCAGCATCGAAGAGCCAACCATGGCTATTATCTTCGAGCCATCTACCAGCCCGCTTGTGGGACGCGACGGCGACATCGTTGGAGCACGCCAGCTTCGCGAGCGTCTGATGCGCGAGAAGGAATCCAACGTAACCATGAGGATTAACGAGCTGCCCGACAAGAGTGGTATCGAAGTTGCGGGCCGTGGAGTTCTGCATCTGTCGGTTCTCATGGAGGCAATGCGCCGCGAGGGATTTGAATTCCAGGTTGGACGCCCCCGTGTTCTTCTCAAAAAGGACGACAACGGCAAGGACCTTGAACCAATAGAGGAAGCTACGATTGAGGTCAATAGCGAGTATGCCGGAAAGTGCATCGAGGTTATGGGCAACAACGGCGGCGAGATGATCGACATGGCCAGCCGCGATGACCAAACGTTCTTGACCTTCCACATTCCAACGAGAGGCGTCATGGGACTGGCCACCAAGCTTATGAACGTGAGCCATGGAGAGGCGATTTTCAGCCACAGATTTCTAGAGTACGACTACTACCGTGGAGAACTGCAGACCCGCAAGAACGGCGTGATGGTTGCAATGTACAGCGACAAGTCGGTTGCATACGCGCTTGATACCCTGCAAACTCGCGGCGAGATGTTCGTGGGACCGGGCGAGGATTGCTATGAGGGCATGATCGTGGGCGAGCATGCCAAGGAGAACGACCTCGTGGTTAACGTCTCGAAGACCAAGCAGCTCACCAACACCCGTGCCGCATCAGCGGATAAGGCCGTAATCCTCACTCCGCCGAGGACCTTCACCTTGGAGGAGGCGCTGGAATACATCCAGGATGATGAGCTGGTGGAGATTACCCCCAAGCACATTCGCATGCGCAAGCGCACGCTAGACACCGTGGAGCGTCGTAAGGAAAACGCCCGCGCTATGAAGCTGAACGAAAAGTAGAAGTTCTTGCAAAAACATCTCGCGCTAGCGGGAACATTCAATGGCTGCTGCATCACAAATGTGGCAGCCATTTTCATATGCACTCAAATTCTCATGGAAACAACGCCGTCTTTGTCTTAAGCTACGAATAGTGACTAGATGCGAATGTTGGCTGCTGGTTGCTGCAAATGGATTCAAAGGGCAATAGATGGCCACTTCGATGCCGATGACCGTGGCGTGATAACGGTGGCCATATTTCGAAGACGGGAGTGCCAATGAACACCAAGATAACAAGGTCGATGTCTTACGGCGTGTATGTGATGACTGCGATGGATGGGGACAGACCATGCGGATGCACCGCTAACAGTGCCATGCAGATTACCTCCGAGCCCCCAACCGTGGCAGTGAGCATCAACCACAACAACTACACCAACGAGCTAATCAAGAAAACCGGAAAGGTTGCAGTCAACATTCTGGCCGAGGATAGCGCACCCTCGATAATCGGCACTTTTGGATTCAAGTCTGGCCGCGACAACGACAAGTTCGAAGGCATCGATTACGAGATGCGCGATGGTCTGCCCGTGATCAAGGACAGCATCGGGTATATGTGCCTGCAGGTAAAGGAAACCGTGGAAACCTCTACACACACGGTTTTCATCGGAGAAATCACCGATGCCGACGTGTTCAACAATAGAACTCCCATGACCTACGCCTACTACCATGCGGTGGTAAAGGGCAAGACCCCCAAGAATGCTCCTACCTATGTTGCCGATGAAGATCCGGCTGCAGATGCCGCACCTGCTCCTGCAACTCCCGCACCAGAGGCTCCTGCTCAGGAAGGTCCGAAGAAGGTTTGGGTTTGCACCCTATGCGGTTACGAATACGAGGGAGATGTTCCATTCGAGGAGCTTCCGGACGACTGGACATGCCCGCTTTGCGGAGCACCAAAATCGTGCTTCGAGCTTCGTGAGAAATAAATCACTTCGCTTGTAAATTCGCCTACGGCGAGGTTTGCAGCGAGGACCGCAAGTAGGCTTGCAGCGAGATTTGCAGCGAGAACCGCAAGTAGGCTTGCAGCGAGATT
>CADBOM010000002.1 GCA_902796325.1 uncultured Coriobacteriaceae bacterium | reverse complement strand
CATCTCGCTGCCATACCAGGTGCCGGATGGCAAATATTTCGTTATGGGCGATAACCGCGCGGAGTCAATCGATTCCCGCAGTTTGCAGATGGGCGCAATCGAGAAAGACCAGATAATGGGCAAGCTCTTGTTCAGGTTCTGGCCTATCACGAGGTTCGGGCCGGTGAGCGCTGGGTAACCTGGCGGATGCTGGGTAGCTCGGCGGGGCTGGGTAACCTAGCGGATGCTGGATAACCTGGCTGGCGCTGGATGGTCCGATGGACGCTGGGCGATGTTCCAGCGGACGCAGGTCGGTTCGGTGGTTACCGGCTAAACAACGCGCATTTGCGGCAGCAGCGGTTATTCGCTTGCGATTGGATGTTCGATCGAACGCTTCTCGGAGCCTTAGGGTTCCCTGTTCTACCGAGCATTCGAGAGGATGACCGGAAGGATGTTCGGTAGAGCGTATTAGGAGATGGGCGACCGCATTAGCAGTTAAAGAGAAGACGGACGGAGAACGACGGGCACGTTAGCCGATCGACATGGCAGGAAGCCAACGATGAATCGGCGACCATGAGATACGGACCGTGTCTATTGTCTTCGGCTGCAAAAGGGAAAGGATTTTTAAGGAGGTAAAAATGGACACTACAGTGTCGAAGAAGAACAGCGCGATCAAGAAGCTGCTGACTTCTATTCTGGCGGTTGTCATGGTGTGTGCACTCTCGCCGCTTTCGGCTTATGCAGCTGGCGAGCACACGATCACCATCAACAACGCTTCTGGCCAGGCTCAGACCACGCATACGTACCAGGCCTATCAGGTGTTCGCAGGAACCTGGGTTGCAGGCGAGAATGGTGCCGCTGGACAGCTTCAGGGAATCACCTGGGGAACCGGCGTTAATGGCGATGCCTTGCTCACCGCAATCAAGGCAGATTCCACTCTGTCCACGATTTTTGTCAATGCCACCGATGCTCCAACTGCAGCAGCGGCAATGTCTGGACTGAATGCAGAGCAGACCGAGGCTCTGGCAAAGATCATTGCGGCCAACACTACGAGCACCTTCACCACTTCTGCTGACGGACAGGTAACTGTTCCGGGCGATGGTTACTACTTCATCAAGGATGCCACCGAAGAGGCCAACATGCCGGCTGGCGAAACCTATTCGAAGTACATCCTGCAGTGCGTTGGCGATACCACGGTAACCGCCAAGAACACCACCACGACTTCGAAGAAGCAAGTCAAGGACACCAACGACACCACTGGTACCGAGAGTGACTGGCAGAACACCGCCGACTACGACATCGGAGATGCCGTGCCGTTCAAGCTCACCGGAACCGTGGCTTCGGACTATGACAGCTACAACTCCTATTACTTTGCATTCACCGATACCTATAACAAGGAACAGCTGGCCGATCCCCAGAGTGTAACCGTTGCCATCGATGGCAAAACCATCACCGAGGGTTACACCTTCAAGGTGACGGATACCGGATTCCAGGTTGTGTTCGATAACCTCAAGACCACGGCTGCCAAGGCTGGGTCGGTCATTACCGTCGAGTACACCTCGGTACTCCAGACCACCGCTACGGTTGGCTCTGCTGGAAACATCAACAGCAGCCACATCGAGTTCTCCAACAATCCCAACAGCGATCAGAAGGGCAAGACCCCGGACGACAACGTGATTGTGTTCACCTATCAGCTGAACGTGAACAAGTTCAACGAGTCCAAGCAGGCTCTAACCGGTGCAACCTTCAAGCTCTCCAAGAAGATGCCTGATAACACTTACAAGGAGGTTGCAACCATCGACGGCGCAAGCTCCAGCACCTTCAGCTTCAAGGGAATCGATGACGGCACCTACAAGCTGGAAGAGACCGCGGCACCTGCCGGATACAACACCATGGATCCCATCGAGTTCACGGTCACTTCTGTGAAGGATGACACCGGTAAGACCCTGACTAGCATCAACGGCATCACCTCAACTGGAACGATCGATCTTGGAACCCAGCAGGCAACCGTCAACACCCCCGACGGAACCATCAGCACCGACGTTGTGGATAAGTCTGGATCGACACTTCCATCCACCGGTGGAATGGGCATCACATTCCTAATCGGTGGCGGTGCTGCACTGGCCATTATCGCCATTGCAGGACTTAGCTATCGTCGTCGCAAGAACGCGCAGAACTAATTGCGAGCTCTAGCCAGCTCGGCCACCGCGCGGAAAACAGCATCCCGTGCAGCGGTTAACACGATAGCAGCTTAGTACGAACCAAACCGGGCGGCGGAAAGCCGCAAATACGGCACCGTCGCCCGGGCAACTCGCTGGAAAGGAGGACGCAGATTGAAGTCAAAGCTCAGGGGAAGACTTCCCGAGATTCTACTCATCTGCGTTCTCGTTGCGGGCGTTTGCATGATGGCATATCCATTCGTGAGCGACTGGGTTAACGACCAGAACCAAACGAGGGCTATCGCCACGTACGAAGAGGCTGTTGCGGACGACTCGACGCAGGTGAAGCAGCAGATGTGGGATGCCGCGGTTGTATACAACGGCAGGCTCCCGCGTTCGAACAACCGGTTCACCCTAACCGATTCCGAGAAGGCGGAGTACGAGAGCATCCTCGATGTTACTGGTACGGGCATCATGGGCTATGTGGAGATACCGAAGATTAATGTCCGCCTGCCCATATACCATGGCACCGACGACACAATCTTGCAGGTGGCGATCGGGCATATACCTGGATCGTCCATGCCGGTTGGTGGAGAGAGCACGCATTGCGTGATATCCGGGCACCGAGGTCTTCCGTCGGCGAGGTTGTTCACCGACATCGATCAGCTGCGCGAGGGCGACTACTTCACGCTGCACGTGCTGGACCAAACATTGACCTACCAGGTCGATCAGATTCGCATCGTGCTGCCGAACGAGCTCGATCAGCTGGCTATCGAAGACGGTTTGGACCTTTGCACATTGGTAACGTGCACGCCTTACGGGGTGAACACGCACCGGCTTCTCGTGAGGGGCCACCGCGTGGACAATGCGGCGCTTCTGGCCGTTGATGGAGATATGACGCTGGTAGACCCGCTGATAGAGTCAGCGGTAGCCACGGCAATCGTAGCGGCAATCATCTTTGCCATACGAGCATTAAGAAAGCGCAAGCGCGCAAGTAGAGAGTAGAGGGGAGGGAGATATCGTGAGCGAAATGAAGCTTGGTAAATATAGCGCGGAAACAAGAGCCAGGCATGGTCTCGCCGCTTTGGCATCTGCAATTGTCTCAATGATTGCAGCCATGCTAATCGGTGCTGTTCCGGCAATGGCAGCTCAAGTCGTTCACGTAGACGCTCCCTGCTCGATCACGTTCACCGAGTGCCAGGCGCAAGGTCAGGAGTTCCACGCCTACCGCGTTGCATCGATGAACTCTGATGGCACTCTTGCTGCCGTGGATGCGCTTCAGCCTGCAGTTGCCGAGACCGGAATGGACCCCGCAAGCATCAGTTCGCAAACCGACGCGGCTACGCTTCGCACCTATGCCACCACTTATGCAGGGTATGTTGCGGCAAATCCCAGCGGATTCGAAGGTGGCTCGGCCACTGCTAGCGGCGGGTCTGCTGCAATCACCGGTTTGAAGCCGGGGCTATACCTTCTCGTTGCCGACACCACCACGGTTGGCGATGTCACATATACGTCTAGCCCGTACCTCATCGCCGTTCCCGAGATGAATTCCGACGGAACCTACATGTACGAGCGCACGGTGGTGGCCAACAAGGTAACGCCCTCCAAAGCCAAGAAGTACGAGAACCGCATAGTGAAGCTATGGAAAGACCCGAGCGCCTCTTCTCGTCCGGCCGAGGTGAAGGTGCAGATCTACGACGGCTCGAAGCTCTACCAGGAGGTAACGCTAAACGCCGGCAATAACTGGACCTACACCTGGGAGGGCAAGGGCACTTGGTTCGTACACGAGGTTTACAACAGCGCCAGCGGATACAGGGCGTCGGTTTCTGCAACTACAAACACCGTTTCCTCGGAAGGGTCTGGTACTGCCGATGCTCAGTCAACTGACACCCAGACAACGGTGTTCCAGGTAACGAACACGTCCACCACGCCCGGAGGCGGCACGCCGTCCACGCATCATTCGCGCACCAGCGTTCCGAAGACCGGAGATGCATCGACTTGGCTCATCCCAGTCGTTCTCCTGTGCGTTGGCGGAGCAAGCGTGCTGTTTGGAATCGTGTTTGGAAAGAGGAGAAACAAAGACGAGGAGCAGGAGTAGCGCATGGCAACCGGCTCTTCTCGCAAACGCAGGCTATTGCCCGAGGTGTTGATTTGCGTTGGGATTGCAGTCATAGCGGCTGCTGGAGTGATATACGCGAATGGCCCCGCGGGCATGAACAGCGAGGATAGGAGCGCGGAGCTCGTAGAAAAGATAGAGGGCGACCTCAGCCAGGTGGTTCCGAGTTCTGGTTTGGTGGAATACGGACAGGTTTCCGGACAGGCCGATCTGTCCGAGTTGCCACAGGTTGAGCTGGAGGGAATCAACATCATCGGCCAGCTGCGTTGCGAGGCAATCGGTCTCGATGTTCCGGTGGCGGCAGATGGCGAAGATCCGGCGCTTGTGCCAACTCGCGAAATAACGGCGGATGCCGATGCTTGGCGAATGGTGATTCGCGGGAGCTCCTACCAAGGTTCCGGGGCTTTTGCGAATGTAGATGGAATGATGGCTGGCAGCGATGTGGCGCTGCAGCTTGTGGATGGAACCACGATCTCGTACGTCGTGGTGAGCCAGGGCGTGATGAACGGCGAGTTCAACGACTCGTACGACCTGCTCATGTACTACGAGGACACGGTGGGTCAAAAGCACTGGGCGGGCTGCTCCAGGGTCTCTTAGAGGAGAGCCTCTGGAATAGCTCGCACGATGGAAGCGGATATGCGCTTGCAATTGAGCGGATGTACCTAAACATGCTGCGAAACGCATGTTGAGTTGGAGAACATCTAGCAGGTAAGAGCATGTATCCGAACGGATGGGGAGTTTTTGGGTTTGGTTAACTGGGAGCAGTTATGAGTAGGTTGAGCGACAAAGCGAAGAAGATGCTGGGTGAGAACCGCAGCACGCGGCGCTGGAACCGCCTTATGGCGGTAATCGGTGTCGTTGTTGCCGTGGCATCCTGCACCGCCCTCATAAACGGGGCTGTTGCGCTCACCGGAGATGGTGGGCTGTTCGATAACGACGATCCCATCATCGCAATATCCGATGCAACGATAGAGCACCCCGGTTGGGTTCCGCAGGAAGAAACCTATGAGCCGTCATCTAGCGGCACTGCCACCACTTCGAATGCTGGCTCCACGGAATCCGGCACAACTTCGGATCAATCATCCGTGGCAGTCGATGGCAGCGCCACCGATGCCAGCACGTCTGAAGCGAAGGCTTTCTCACCCCAGCTCATGGATGCCAGTGAAAGCTCCACGGCTACGGTTTCGGCTACCAGCGATTCCAGCAGCGGCACCGACCTCACCAATTACATCACCGATAAAACCAAGGTCGAGAAGGAAACCTCGCAGGGCAGGGTCGAAGCCAACGAGTTCACGGATGGCGACCAGGTGCGTGTGACCATCGATTACGTGCTGCCTGCGGGCACGGTAACCGACGACAGCCTGGCATCCCGCACGGTTTACTACCAGATACCAGATGGAATTAAGATCGACAAAACGGAAACCGGACCAACTACATACAACGGCAAGGAGATCGGCACATATACCATCGATGCCGACACCGGGATAGTCACCGTTGTGTACAACGAATCCGCCGCCTCGCAGGGAAAGTCCATACAGGGAACGATCATATTCAAGGGAACCGCCACCAATACCACAACCAAGGACAAGAACGTGGTAATCGGTAACGGTGCGGCCACCCTCGTGGTTCATCCTCAGGAGAACAACGTCGACGATGGGCACGATATCAAGACCACGAAGGCAAGCACCTTGAATGCAGACGCGGGCACCATCGACTACACGGTTACCGTATCGTCCAACCAGGGAACCGGCAGCACCGTGAACATCGAGGACTACTTCCCAACTCAGCAGACGAATGCCAAACCGGCATACCAGCAGGGATCCTTCGTGCTAAAGAAGGTTGACGCCAGTGGCAACGAGACCGTTGTTTCGGCGACTCCAACGTTTGGCAAGCTCCAGGACGGCAGTGATTCGTTCAAGTACTCGGATCTTCCGGCACTTGGAGTTGGGGAGAAGTACATTGTAACCTACGCCGCCGATGCCAACATTACCCAGGGGGTCAACAGCTTCGATGTATCCAACTCTTCGGGCAGCTGGAGCGGACGCCATAGCTCATGGACATCCAACAACGTGACCATGGAGAAGGATATCCAAAAATCTGGAACGTACGACAAGACCACCGGCTTGGTATTCTGGCGAATCCTCGTCAATCCAAACGGCAAGGATGTTTCCGGCTGGCATGTTTACGATTCTCTGCCCAGTGGATGCACCACTAACGGCGGATACTACGTGTATAGCGATGACGGTGGAACGCGCGACATCATTGACAATCCAAGCTCTTATGGCGAGAGCACAATCGATTACACGTTCCCGACAAACCTAACTCCAGAGCAGAAGACCAAGAAGTACTATATAGACTTCTGGACAACCGCCCCGGCCGACAATACGACGCTCAATAACACCGCCACCGTAAACAAGAACGGTCAGGGTTCAGAGTCGGATAACGTCGATACGCCCGTGGAGCACCGCACCTTCGATGTTAATAAGACGTTTGGGTCAGATGCAGTTAAGCTCAACAACCACACGCTCACCTGGAACACCGTGGTAACGGTGCCGGATACCGAGCTAACAACGTTCGAATATACGGATACTCTTGGCAATGCCGTGGATAGCGCCGGCAACGACCATGGGTCTGACTCCCATTATGCATTGGCATCCGAGCTGGAAAACTATTTTGCAGGAAGAGATAGCGCAGGACAACTTACCCAGAACCGCTTGATACTCAAGGTTAACGATTACAAGTCCTATGTGTATAGAGGGTATCAGCACAAAGCCATTCTCATTGACAACGCCGAGGGCAAGACCGGTGAAACCGACGATGTGTCGTTCACGATAACCTATTACGACAAGGATGGTAACGAGGTTGCTCCCTCAGATACAACCACGCATGTGAAGAGCTTCAAGATAAAGGTGAATATCGACGCCAACCGCCACATCAAGGCACAGTCGCTCACTTCGAATGGATATCCAACCCATATGGATTCTTCCAGTGGCACGGTGGGGGATACCTGGACTGTTACCAATACCGGTGCAGTGGCCGACAAGACATCAACCGCAACCTACAAAACAGATCTTCCAAAGTGGCTGGACAAGGCTGTTCTTAACGGCAAGCTCGACGGAGGTGCTGACAGGTACGACAGCGGTGCCACCACGCTCGATTACGACAAGATCAACGGTACGTTGTCTTATCGTCTCTTGCTCAACACCAACATGGACGACGATGGAACTATTACCGTAACGGATGTTCTTCCGAAGGGCCAGGAGTTCATTGATGGCTCGGTGTATGCGAGATTCTACGAGAACGCCTACTCGATGCATGACCATAACTACTACAGCAACACGGACACCAAGTTCGTGGATGGATACGACTCCACCAAGGTAGCCGATGCCGATTCGTACAACCCCACGTACACTGCGGTGAAGAACGCCGATGGCACCACTACGCTAACCATCACGATCAAGAACTACCACTACAAGAACTACCCCAACATCGCGGTGTTCTACAAGGTGTCCATAGCCAAGGACTCTTGCTGGAGCTACCCAACAACCGAGAGCAAGGTCTACTCCAATACCGTTACCTGGGGAGATACGACGGAGAAACAGGACACAACCGTAAAACGCAATGCTGTGACGGTTAACAAGGATGGCGAGCAGCTGGATGTCAACGGCAATCCGGTGAAGCTCGACAACACGAACACTCCCGTTGTGTCTCCCTCGGATTACGTCAGGTACTATGTGGAGATCAATCCCGCCGGAAAGGATCTAGATCCTTCATCCGATACGCTCACCCTCACGGACCAGATGTCTGATGCGGGCACGTTCAATCCGCAAATAGACCTCACCACGATACACCTGTACGCATACGATGTTACGGCTGAGCACCATGTTGGTGCCGAGCTGCCAACTAGCTCGTACTCGGTGAAGTACGATCAAAGCACCGGCAAGCTCACCGTGGTCGTTCCAGATGGTGTTGGATGTGTTCTCTCCTACCAGTACTCGCTCGAAGATTCTTCCGTGCAAGATAACAAGAACATCAAGAACACGGTAACGCTGCAGGGCAATTGGACGTCTTCCAAAACCGTGACGCTTCACGAGGTTAGCTCGTCATCCACTGGTAGCTTCGGGCACATCGAGCTCTTCAAGGTAGATTCCGAGAACTACAGGAACCTCCTGCCCGGAGCAGAATTCAAACTGGACAAATGGAACACCACCACGAACGCGTGGGAAACCGTGAATGAGAAGGAAGCAGTTGACTCCAACGGAACGATTACCTGGGATTTCATCGCAAAGACTCCAGACGAGCTTGGCGAGAATACCCTTTATCGTTTGACCGAGATCACAGCTCCGGATGGGTACACGCTCGATTCAACTCCGCACTACTTCATCAGGGGGTCGGGTACCGATAAGAGCGATGCCTATAACAAGTCCGGTGCGAGCAATGCAACCTACGTTGATTCCTCGGGCGCAACGAAGACAGGCATTGCGCAAAGTTCGGTGAACATCTTCAACTACACCGGCGGTCTCATGTACATCTCGAACGAGAACACCCGTGTAACGGTTAACAAGCTCTGGACCAACCAAGACGGAACGCAGATCAACGCTCCTTCGGGTGCATCCGTCGACGTCAATCTCATGCGATACACCAAGGGGTACGATCCCAACGATTCCTGCACGGTGAACATTACTTCGAAGGGAACTGCTCAGGGTAACAATCCGTGGTTCGGGCAAAACTACTTCACCAAGGTTGTTAAACGCGGAACTAGCATGAAGATCAAGCTCGGCATGTGGAATGGACCGACTGTCAAGGTAACTGCAAACGGGCAGGACGTTACCGAGTTCACCTTCACGGGAATGGATTACGAATTCGTGGTTCCGGCATCGTATCTGAATACCGATACCGTGGATCTGCAGATTGTGGTAGAAGACAACAGCAATGCTCCTGCTTCCACTACGGTTACCGAGTCGTCGTTGCCGTCATCCACGCTTTCGAATGGAAGAGTTGTCGGATCGGCCACGTTGAGCGAAGACAACAACTGGACATACTATTGGGAGCACCTGCCCAAGTTCGACCTGCCCTCGACAGGCTCTAGTTCTAATGGCGAGGAGTATTACTACAAGGTTGAGGAAGTCAATGCCCCCGATGGCTATAACGTGTCGTATATGAACAACAACGGCATACAGTCGGGCAACATAACGGTTATTAACTCGATCGAGGCTTATGAGCTGCCCGAGACCGGCGGCACCGGCATCTGGGTATTGGTGATAGGCGGAGCCGTGATAGCGGTGGCAGCTGGAGCAATCCTGTACATACGCCATCGCAAGAGGATGGAGTAACCAACTTAATGGAATAGCCAACGGGACCCATGTCAACTAACTTTGCCTAGTCGACCTGGGTCCCGTTTGAGTATGTTCTTGAGTATGTTCGTTCGAACAGCGCGCCAGCTAATTGTCGGCGCGCCAGCTAATTGGCTCAACCGCCTTGATAAGGTGCTCCTACGGAAAACTATTTCAGGAATCCGGAAAAGGCATAGAACCTGGGTGTGTCCACCAAGGCGTCTATCTCGAATCTATACTCCCATTCGGATGCCTCTTCCCTGGCACTTTTCAGTCCACAGGTAATGGATTCTGGCACTATTTCGCGATGATGGCGGCTGTTGATGATTTGCTTTCCAACGCCATGGGCAACGACGAAGCGTCCTCCCGGAGCAAGTAGTCTGGCCGCGGCATCTACCACAGCTTTCTTGTCCAGTAGATGCGGATACGCGTTGTAGATCACCATTGCGTCGAATGGATCATCGCTTTGGAACTCTGCAACGTCTGCCAGCTCGAATTCCACGCGGCTTTCCCCCTCGAAACGGGAACGGGCGATTGCCAGCATGTTCTCTGCAACGTCGATTCCGATGACCTTTCCGGCACCCTGCTCGAGATAATGACGCGTCATCACCCCGGTTCCGCATCCAACGTCTAGGACGCGTCCTCCCCGAGGGATATTGGCCAGAGCCACAACTGCTGGTTGAACAGGGCTTATGCTTGGCTCCATCTTGCCCCATTCTTCTGCGTGCGCGTTGAAATAATCCGAGGTCTCGCTCATTGTTTCTCCTTGTCTTCAAGATTCCTGCGATTGCAGCTGGTTGCCTTTCGGGCTATCACGACACGCTGCCCCTTGTGCTCTATCACATCGGCTTCCAAACCATATATCTTCTTGATACGTTCTGGAGTTATGGTCTCTGGACCTCCCAACGACTCCACAACACCGTCTTTCACGAACATGAAGCGGTCGCAATATCCAAGCGAGAGATTGATGTCGTGCATGACGGCGGCGGCCGAAACGCTACGTTGGTCCACCTCATCGCGCACTGCCTGCATTACCTCATGGCAGTTGGCGGGGTCGAGGTTGTTCGTGGGCTCATCTAGCAAAAGGATCGGGGTTTGCTGAACGAATGCCCTGGCAAGTACGACCTTCTGGTACTCTCCACCCGAAAGCTCGTCCATGTATCTCAGCGAATAACCTTTGAGCCCCAACTTGCCCATGACATCATTCACGACCTTGCGATCCTCTTCTGTAGTAGAGTCGTCTGAATGGGGATGTCGCCCCATGAGGATGGCGTCGTACACGGTGAGCCTGTTGGCATGGCTATGCTGCGAGACGAAAGCAATGTTCTTTGCGCGGTCCCTGCGCTTGACAGAATGCATGGGAACCCCATCTAGCTCGATCGCACCTCCTTGTGGTTGCAGTATGTCCACCATCAGTTGCATCAACGTGGATTTGCCGCAGCCGTTAACTCCCAAGATTGCAAGGAATGATCCTGGTTCCAGAGCCACACTGATATCGCGCAGCAGGTCATGCCTGGACGAATAGGAGAACTTCACATTGTTTGCGGATAGCACTTAACTGCGCACCCCCTTGAACAGAAGGTAGATGAACACGGGAGCCCCAACGAACGAGGTAATTGCAGATATTGGCAGTACCAGAGGCGCAACTATCACATGGCAGAGAACGTCGGATAACAGCAGGATGACAGCTCCCATTGCAGCCGAAGCTGGGAGAAGGTACCGGTAGTCTGATCCGAGCAAACGTCGCATGATGTGAGGCGCCACCAATCCGATGAAATTGATGATTCCGCAGAATGCGATGACCGTGGCAGCTGCTCCTGCTCCAACAACCATGCTGGCAAGTCTCGTGCGGGTAACGGCAACTCCGAGTCCGTGAGCTAGGCCCTCTCCCGATTCCATGGCATTGTAATTCCATCTGTTGAAGAAGAAGAAAATCCCCGACCCAAGGGTTACCGCTGCCATGATTCCCAACTGCTGGTAGTTAACCCGCGATAGGTCTCCGAATGTCCAGAACACCACAGCTGCTACCTGGGAATCCTCGGCAAAATACTGCACTAGCGTGGTGCCGCCGGTGAACAATGCCGATAGCGCAACACCGGCTAGCACTATGCTCTCCGGTGTCATTTCCCTAAAGCGTGATAGGGCCAAGATGACGATTGTGGATAATATGGCTCCCACGAACGCGCAAATTGCGGTTGCTATAGGGTCTACCGTGGAAGTGGCGCCTTCGTATGCTGCAGATGCGCTTCCAGACCCCAGGACGATGATGGCGATGGAGGCTCCGAAGGCGGCACCTTGGGCTATGCCAAGCGTGCTGGCAGATGCCAGTGGGTTTCTCAAAACGCTTTGAAAAGCGCATCCCGATAGCGCCAGTGCAATACCGCCCACAACGGCGGTTAGAATGCGCGGCATGCGCATATTCCAAATCACGGCCATAGATTTGGCGTCGGCTTGTCCGATCAACGCCAGCAGGATATCTTGCAGGCTCAGGTCCATGGATCCCATGGAAAGGGAGGCGCAGACCAATGCGAACGCAACCGCGATGAGTATCAGCACTACGAGCTTCTTGTGGCGTATGTATCCGCGATAGGCTCGCTCGTCATCTTCTTCCGTTATCTCCGAGAGGTCGGTAGTGTCAACATGGTCTTCGTACATTGGCTGTTACCCGTTTGCTGATTCAATGAATTTCAGATGCCGGGGCTGCGCCTGTGCTTGATGGCACAGCCCGTATTTGTCCTATTCCCAAACTACAGCTTCATTGCCATTGAGCTGCTAGTTAAACGACAAGGATTTGAATCCCATCCCATTCTCCTGCATGGTGGCGTAGAAATCCTTCCCAAGCATTGTCTCGAAAATCTCGGTGTACTTGGCATCGAGGTCGACATCGGCAAATTGATCCGGGTAGAT
>CADBOM010000001.1 GCA_902796325.1 uncultured Coriobacteriaceae bacterium | reverse complement strand
TCGTCAACGCATATGATGAGGTGCCTCATGTGCAGTCTGCCCTTCTACTCTTCGGAAGCGGTGCTCTTATGGCTTGATTCGTCGGCTTCGATGCTCTCCGTGGCTACCAAGTTGGAGCCCGTCCCGCATACGTTGCTTTCGATTATGTCTCCCATGCTCACCGGCAGTCTGGCTTTTATCCTGCGACTGAGCTTGGCAATCTCCATGAGCTTACCACGGGGTACGGGTGAGCTCGTTCTCACGGGCAGCAGTGCCCTGCTGCCGCGAATGCCAACGGTGCCGGTGAATGTGCGCACCGGGTTCTCGATTTCGGATTTGGCGAACTCGATGCCTCTGTCACACTTGTTGCCGCTAACCTGGCCATCTTCGCTTACCTTGAGGATGCATCCCGTGGGACAAGTGGTGCAAACCATGAGGCGGGTTCTGCCGCCATCCCGAGAACTAGTGCCGTCGTTTTCGTCGCATCCGCTGCCGCTGTTGCTGCCGGTGCTGCCGTTGCCGCTGCCGCTGTTGCTGCCGATGCCGCTGCCGCTGTTGCTGCCGATGCCGCTGACGGCGTTGCTGTCGGTGCCGTTGTCGCTGCCGCTTGAACTACCCGCGTCGCCACCATCTCCAATATTGCCGATGCTGTTGAGCCTGCCCTTGGGTTCCACGATATGGAGCTTCGAGATGCGGATGAGGTCTTGCATGTCGCCCTCCGGGGTCGCGTCCGAGCCAAGTGCGTTCGTGCCCAGGTACTCCAACGCATCCAAGGCAACCTTCACGCCTTCGGAGCTCACCTGGTCCACTAGGTCGTGGGGCTTGTTGGCGTTTCCGCAGATGAACAGGCCTGGATGCTCGCGCGTGATGTCGAGCTGATCCAGCACCTCGAGCTCAGGGATAAGCCCGCAAGCGATGAGCAGCAGGTTGCAGCGTATGTACTCGCTTCTAGAGAGGTCGGAGCTCCTGTCTGGGTTCATCGGCGCGATCTTGATGCCCTGGAGCTGACCGTATCCACTGATGCTCACGATTCCCCATCCATACCTGATGGGAATGCCAAAGTCATCGATGCAGTTGATCTGGTTTCGCAGAAGCCCGGTGGCTTCCTCTCCCAAGACAATGCGGACGTCTGCGCCCTCCAGCTTCATGCGCCTGGCCATTATGAGGCCGATGTCTCCGGATCCGAGGATTGCAACCTTGTCTCCCGGCATCTGATTGGCGACGTTTACCATGTATTGGGCAGTACCTGCGGTCATGATTCCAGCTGGTCGACCGCCCGGGATCATCATCTGTCCCCGCGTGCGCTCGCGGCATCCGGTGGAGCACACCACAACCTCGCACCTGATGGTCTTGCGTCCACCAAGCTGCTGGCCTATCGCGTCGATTTCGAAGAGCTGGCCACCATCGTTGGTGTCGCTGCCTTCGTTATCGTCGTACGCGTTGTCGCCGTACGCGTTGTCGCCACTGCTCTCGCCGCTGCCTTCGTTAACCTCCCTTATGGAGAGCACGGTGGTTTGGAGGCAAACCCTCACGTTGGCACTCTCCACGGACTCTATCCAGCGCTCTGCATACTCTGGCCCGGTAAGAGACTCGCCGTAACAGTAGAGCCCGAATCCATCGTGGACACATTGCCTCAAAACACCGCCGAGGTATTCCTCGCGCTCCAGCAGTAGCACCTCGCCAATTCCACCTCTGCCAAGGGTTGCAGCTGCTGCCAATCCGGCCGAACCTCCGCCAATCACCACGGCCTTGTATTCGAGGATGTCTCCATGGGCATCATGGGCACCGCGTTGGACGTTGCCGCAGCGGACATTGCCGCGGTGGTCATTGTCGTGGCGGACGTTGCCGCAGCGGACATTGCCGCGGTATTGGCTCTCACCGCACTCGTCGCTCTCGCAATCAATGCTCACTTGAGGCACCTCCTCACGATCTTGCCGCCGCGCTCTCCCTTGGATATTTCCTGTGGAGTGCATCCCAGCTCGTCTGCCATGATTGCCATCACCCTTGGCGTGCAGAAGGCTCCCTGGCACCTGCCCATGCTGCACCGCAGCCTGCGCTTCACTCCGTCGAACGTGTGCGGTGGCAGCAGCTCGTGCATGCAGTTGCGCACATCGCCCTCGGTGATCTTCTCGCAGCGGCAGATAACGTGCCCGAATCTTGGATCTTGTGCCAGCATTCGCTCCTGCTCTTCTGGCGAGCACTGCATGAAGGGTTTCCTATGCAGCTCTCCCTGGCTGGTTGGGTTGTAGCTGGGGTCTGGCTCGCACGAAAGCCCTTCTTTTTGGAGAATCGACAGCGCTACGTCCACCAATGCCGGTGCGCTGGTCATGCCCGGGTTCTTTATGCCCAGGGCGCTTACGAAATGCGGGGCCGACGCCCTCACCACGAAGTCCTTCTTCTCCTTCACCACATTCACGATGTTGGCTCTGATTCCGGAGAATTCGGTGATCACAGTGGAGGTGTCGAGGTCGGGGACAAGCTTCTTGGCCACGCTTATCACGTGCTCGATGCCCTCTTCGGTGGTGGCGTTCTGGCCAAAGTTCCTAACGTTTTCGCTTGTTGGGCCAGCTAGGAGGTTGCCCTCCACGGTTGGGGTTATGAGAACGCCGCCCTCGTTGGTTTCCTGCGCTTGGTAAAGCGCGCGCGTTATCGGCTTGGCTCCGGTGGTGCTCTGGACCACGCTTTGCTTGTCGAACACCACGAACTGGCCTCTTCGTGGCCTTACCACGATGTCGGCTGGATGAACCTCGGCGTCGAGTATTGCCGCCTCCTCGCCAGACATGTTGGCCACGAACTTGGCTTCCAGAACGTCTCCGGCGGTTGAGTGCAAACGCCATCCCTCTCCGTACCGCTCAATCTTGGTTACCTCGAAATCGAACTCGAACCTGGCACCGTTGCTCGCGGCGTTTCTCGCAGTTGCAAGGGCCAGCTCGAAGGGGGAGATGATGCTGGTTGTTGGGGCAACGAGCGCGGCTATCGCCCTGCTTGAAAGCCTGGGCTCCAGCTCCCTGGCTTCGTCGCCGGATATCACGGCAAGGTCTCCGATGCCGTTTTGGAGGGCTCGCTCGTGCTTTTCTCGAATCTTTTCCATGCCATTTGGACCGAAGGCCACGTAGAGCCCTCCAATGTTCTGGAAAGGCACGTTGAGTTCCTTGGCAATTCCAATGTATGCCGCGTTTCCCTTCACGCAGCTTACGCCCTTGAGGCTTCCGCCCTTGGGCTGGAATCCGGCTTGTATGATGCCGCTGTTGGCTTTTGTGGCACCTGTTCCCACGTCGGCTTTGGCTTCGACCACGCATACGTCGAGTTTGTACCGGCCGAGCACACGGGCCATGGTACACCCCAGTATTCCCGCTCCGATAACCGCAACATCGGTTTTGATGTTCCTCATAAATGTACCTTCCGGCGTGTTCGTTCTGGCGTGCAGGTTCATGGCAGCCTGCACGTTAATGCGAATGCATCTTTATGCTCTATATAGTCTAATCAACCCTCGGTGGATGAAAAAGCGGGCCGCCACTCTGGCAGCCCGCTCACCTGTTGCTAGCTTATCTTGCACGGCGTAATTGCGACTATCGATTGCCGTGCCTAGTTGCCGCTCGACTCGCTTCTAAGCGTTACCGATATGGTCTCTCCACTGCTTATCTCAGAGCCATACGATGGGCTTTGCGAGACAATCACCGCATTGGGGTCGGAGGTGTCCCCGCTAGCGCTTAAGTGCACTCCGCTTGGTACAGCCGATTTAGCCTGCGAGAGCGTCATGCCATAGAGGTTGGGCACGGTCTCGCTCTTCTGGCCCTGTGACACGGTAATGGTTATCGTGCTGCCCTTGTCGGCGGTACCGGTCTTGCTCTGCGAGATTACCTTGCCCTGGCTCACGGTGTCGGAGTAGTCGTACTGAACGCTCACGGAGAATCCGGCGTTCGACAGCCTGCTGCGGGCTTCGCTCTCGCTCATGCCCTCGACATCTGGGATTGGCGTGCTCTCGGGTCCGAGCGAGAGGTAGAAGGTAACGGTCGTGCCCTCGTTAACGGTGGTCCCTGCTGCAGGATCTTGCTTTGCCACCTGACCTGCGGGGACGTTGGGGTCGTACACGGCATCTCCGGCGGCGCCCACGAGGTTACGCTCTTGCAGGGCTTGTCCGGCTTGCGCCGCCGTCATTCCCGAAAGATCTGGCACAGCCACCTGGTTTGGAGGCTTGGGACCTTCGGAAATCACGAGGTCGATGCTCGATCCCTTCTCGGCAATGGATCCTGCCCCCGGCGTCTGCTTCATCACCTGGCCAGACTGAACGGTGTCGCTGTAATCCTTGGTAACGTTTCCAACAGTGTATCCAGACTCAATGATCTGCTTCTCGGCGTCGGCCTGGTTCTGCCCCACCACGTTGGGTACGGTTCCGCCTCCTGCTCCCGAGAATGCAAAAGCCAGCCCGCCGATCACGGCGATAGCCGCAACTATCAAAACGGCGATCAGGGCTTTCTTGCCGTTTGACATCTTCTTCTTTTCCTGATCGGGCCTGCGCACGGCGTTGCCGTTGTATCCGCTACCGGAGCCATGCTGCGCATGTGCTGGCATTACGCTGGTGCGGCTGGCATCTCTGCCGTTTATGACCCTGGTTGCCCCAGCGCCTGCGCCAAGCACCGCAGTAGGTGCCGCTGCGCCGAAGTTGACGGGATTGCCATTCAGGTAGTTGTTGATGGCGTTGCGCATTTCCTCGGCGGAAGTGAAGCGCAGCTCTGGGTCTTTCTCCATTGCCTTGAGGATGATGCCCTCGAACACAGGGTCGATCGTGGGCATGTACCTGCTTGGCGGGACCGGTTCTTCATTAACCTGCTTCAGGGCAACGGAAATTGCATCTGGTCCCTCGAAGGGAAGACGTCCGGTAACTGCCTCGTACATTAGGATGCCGAGAGAATACAGGTCGGATGCAGCCGTTGGAATCTTTCCCTGTGCCTGCTCGGGCGACACGTAATTTGCGGTGCCAAGTACGGATCCCGTTTGGGTCATGGTGGAGTTTCCAGCTCTGGCAACTCCGAAGTCCATGATCTTGATGTTGCCGTCGGGCTGGATCATGATGTTCTGCGGCTTGATGTCGCGGTGGATAACATCGTGGTCGTGTGCCACGGCAAGTCCGGAGCAGATTTGCGAGGCAATCTGGGCCACCTTGCGCTGGTCGATTGCCCCTCTCTGGGCTATCGCGGTTTTGAGGTCGACTCCGCGCACGTACTCCATGACGATGTAATAGGTTTCGCCATCGAGACCCCAGTCATATATGTTGACGATATATGGACTAGCGAGGTTGGCAGCTGCCTGCGCCTCCTGGCGGAAGCGCGCTGCAAACGTTGGGTCGGAGGCGAACTGCGGAAGCAGCACCTTCACGGCGTCGATTCTGCCCAAGACTTCGTCCTGAGCCTTGTAAACCTCTGCCATGCCTCCTATGCCAACGCGCTCGATAATCCTGTATCGAGAAGCAATAAGTTTGTTGATCATCTCGTCCTCTCGGTCTTTCCGCATGGGAATGCCGGCTGCTATTAGTATTCGTTTCGATTGGTTTGACGGACCTTAACGGGCCTATTCACCAACCGTGCATTTATGCGGTGTAGTAATAGTAATTTCTCGTAGGCTACTCTCGCGTGGATATTCCATGGAAAATCAAAACCTTTTTTTAAAGGCGGCTCGCAACGCAAGTCTGTATTGACCATGTTTACTACTATGCTTGCCGTCATGTTTACTATTGGCTAACACCCACATTTGTGCACTCGTAAAACTCCAAAACCATCTCCTACATCGCGCCAAGTGCGGTAAGCGAAGTGCTTAGCACCTGGGCTGCCTTGGTGGTTACAGGCGTACTGGTTTTCTCCACTACTATCGCTATGGTCACATCGGTTCCATTGACGCTTGCGGTTCCGATGAACCAGGAGTTATCCGTATCGTTTCCAATCTGAGCGGTTCCGGTCTTGCCATAAACATCGGCTCCGGAAATCCTGGCTCCGGTTCCGGTTCCGTACGACACAACCGCGCGCTGGGCTTCCTTAACCTCGTCCGCGGTGGTTGAGTCTATTGGCTGCGAGAACACGGTCGAATCCGTGGTGCTCACGATTTCGCCCTGCGAGTTGCTCACGCTCTGGACAACGTGCGGGGTCATGATCACGCCGCCATTTGCGATGGCAGATTCAACCATGGCCATCTGCACCACCGTTGCCTGCGGGCCTGCCGGGCTCTGATGTTCTCCAACAGGCTGTCCAACGGCCGCCCAAGCGGTTTCCCACTCGGTCATCTCGTTGGGGTCTGGCATGAGAGACATCTTTATGTCGAAGTCGGTTGCAATATCCCTGTTGAATCCGAAGTTGGTGGCGCCTGTGACCAACGCTTGCGCTCCCAGTTGGTCTCCCACCTGGGCAAACACCACGTTGCTGGAATACGCGTAGCCTTTAAGCAGCGTGGTGGTTCCAAGCGAGAAGTTGTTCTCGCTTGAGATGGGGCCTCCGCCTATCTCGATTGTTCCAGGCGAGCTATATGTGCTGTTCAGCGTGGCCGTGCCGTTTTGCAGGGCCGTTGCCAAAGACACCGTCTTGAACGTGGAACCCGGGGTGTACAAGCCCATCGTTGCCCTGTTGTACAGCGCGTCGGATTTGATCGTGCCGTTTAGGTACTGCTCCACGTTGTTGATGTCGTAGGTGGGGGAGGAGGCTACTGCATAAACCTCGCCAGTATGCGGGTTCATTACCACGCATGCTCCCACTTGGCCGGCCAGGACATCTTGCGCAGAGCGCTGGATCTGCGAGTTGATGGTGAGCTTCACGTCGTTACCGGGGTTCGTGCCGCCAGCAAGCGAGGTTATGGCTTCCGTTAAGGTGGAGAAGTTCCTGTTGCCCGTGAGGGTCTCGTTTTGCGAGGCCTCAAGTCCAGCGCTTCCGTATTGCAGCGAGTAGTACCCGATTATCTGCGAGGCAAGATCTCCCTGAGGGTAGTCGCGCTCGTAGTAGCCGGGATCCTTCGTGGACTCGGTGGACTCTGCCAGCACAACGTCGTCGCTCGTGACTATGGAGCCGCGCTTTATCTGCTCGTTCTTGGCGATGGTGTGGTTGTTCGTGGGCATCGACTGAATGGCGTCGGCGCGCACAACCATGATTCCGGTGAGGTTGGCTATTAGCAGCGCGAACAGTATGCAGAACGTGGTGAGAAGCCTGGTTAGCCTCTTGCCCAGAGCGATTCTGCCAAGTGCTCCCTGGTCGAAGCCATGGCTCACCATGGTGAGCTCTGCGCTGGTTCCCGGTGCGTCGTCCCCGGTTCTAAGCAGAAGTCCCAGGATGATGAAGCTCGATATGATGGACGATCCACCCTGGCTCATGAAGGGAAGGGTAACACCGGTTAGTGGAATGAGCCCCGTTACGCCTCCAACGATGACGAACGCCTGGAACGAAATCGAAGCGGTGAGACCCACAGCTGCGAATGCATCGACATCGCGGCGAGCGCGAGCTGCGGTTGCAAAGCCTCTGATCGTGAACAGGATGTAGAGGATGAGCACGCCAGCCGCTCCCAGAAGGCCCATCTCCTCGGCGATGGCAGCGAAGATGAAGTCGCTCTCCACAACTGGAATAGAGGTTGGCATTCCACGGCCGATTCCGGTTCCGAACAACCCTCCGTCGGCCATGGAGTACAGCGCTTGCACCAGCTGATATCCGGTTGTCTGCGCGTAATCGAACGGGTTGATCCAAATGGCAACACGCGCCCTAACATGGCTGAAGCCAAAGTACAGGATCACTGCGGCAACGGCGAGCAAGGCAATCGATATTACCACGTAGCTCCACCGTCCGGTGCACACGTATATCATCACCAGGAACAGGCCGAAGAACAAAAGCGCGCTTCCGAGGTCGTTCTCGAAGATGACGATCACAAACGATATAGCTAACATGAACAGGAGCGGCATGAGGGCCCTTGGGTCTGGAGCGGCCATTCCCAGCACCCTGCGCTTCGAAACCGAGAGCATCTCCCTGTTCTCGGCAAGATAGCCGGCGAGGAAAATCACGATGAGGATCTTGGCCAGCTCTC